>CAZJFC010000023.1:0-27292 GCA_964545245.1 uncultured Rickettsiales bacterium | reverse complement strand
TGGTTGTTAACTTTAGGAAAACGTCATCGCGGGTTTATCCCGCGATCCGGTTAGCGAAGCAAGCACTGACAGTGCCACTTGAACCAGACCCCGTGACAAGCACGGGGTGACGCACCTCCTCACTTGCCCACTTTCTGTCATCCTCCGAAAAAAATTTTAATGCCGGATACCGGATATTTTTTAAGATTCCCGCCTGCGCGGGAATGACAAATGATTACTGGTAAAAATCCCTGTATAACAAAGCCAGTGACTATATCCCCCTATCCTTAATTCCCCTTATCCTTCATCCTTTCCCCTTAATCCTATTTCCCCCAAGAGGGGTCGCATGCATGCGAGTTTTTTCTAACCGGAGCAACGTATTAGTTACAGGTGCCTCCCCTTGCGGTACTAATACAACTTTAAAGCGCCTACTTGCTAAACTACGAAGATAGTCTTCCGCCTGTTTTGCGTTCTCCCGCGTTGTGTTTTCGCGCATCCGACGTGTCTGTTAAAGGGTACGGATGGGCATCGATCTATAAATTACGTCACTAAAAGATTCGCGAGTCTTATATCAAGGCGTTTTAAACCGCACATGATACATCCCCAATATAGCACAACTGACAGTTGCTTGTCAAGGGCTGGATGCAATTTTTATACAAGTAATTTCAATAGGATAATAATTTTCTTATTTTTGATTACTCATAAAAATGCCACTTGGATGAGTGGCAGTGGAAGAAAAATACTGACACTCACACTGTCACTGACACTAGCCAGAAAGGCAAATCACGCTGATCTGCCTTCCGTAATCCTTTGTGCCTTCCAGCGTATTACGGCGGTAGGAGAAGAATTTTTTGGGCTGTGAAAGCGTGTCCTCATTGAGGTTATCAACTTCGGCCACGCCGTTTTTCTTCAGCTTGAATTCGACATAAGAGGGCAAATCAAACTGGTAATGCCCTTCCTTGTTTGGCGTACGCTTGAAGTATTTTCCGTTATCGCCGGTTTCTGCAGCGAAAACCTGCGTGAATTCCTCGCTTACTTCGTAGGAATCCTGATGGATGCAGGGGCCGATTGCGGCAACGATATTCTCCGCACCGAGGTTCTGCATCGCGCGGAGGGCGGAGCTTATCACACCGAACCGCGCGCCACGCCACCCGGCATGGACTGCGGCAACAACCTGTGCCTCACGGTCATATAACAATATCGGGGTGCAATCCGCGGTAAGGACACCGACCGCGAGTGATTTTTTATTCGTCACCAGCGCATCGACCTCCGCCCCCTCGCCTTCGCTTTTGCTGTTAACCACAATCGCAATATCGCTATGGCACTGTCTGGCCGTGACGAGTTCATCTGCCCCGACTGCCTTGCGTACCAATTCGCGGTTATGTTCAACATTTTTTAAATCATCACCGGAGCCGGGGCCGCAATTGAGCGAGCCATAAACGCCGGCGCTTACGCCGCCGTTGCGGGTGAAGAAGCCGTGGTTGACGTCAATCAGTTTTGATTTAAGGAACATAATTCCTGATATCACTGATTCCTGATGCTGGAAATCAAAGACTGGATATCCTGCTGGATAACCGCATCAAGGGCAAAAAGCTCCTCAACCCTGCGGCATGCGTGCAGCACTGTCGTGTGGTCCTTGCCGCCGAAATATTTGCCGATCTCGACCAAGGATTTTACGGTAAGCGATTTGCAAAGATACATCGCCACCTGACGCGGACGGGCAATGCCCGCCTTGCGGGTTGCGGAAAGGATCTCGGAAACGCGAAGGCCGTAATATGCGGCGACCTTTTCCTGAATCTCCTCAACAGTAATGTTTTTCTCCTTCACTTTGAGCAGGTCGGAAAGCCAGTTTTGCGCGTCATCAACCGTAACGTTGCATTGCAGAAGGCTGACACGGGCGATGATGCGGTTAAACGCCCCCTCAAGCTCGCGCACGTTGCTGCTGATTTTTTCCGCAAGGAATTGCAGGACTTCTTCCGCGATTTCCACACGCGCCGCCTTTGCCTTTGAGCGCAGGATATTAAGGCGCAGCTCATATTCCGCCGCATGGATATCAACCACCAGCCCGGAGGAAAGGCGCGAGCGCATCCTTTCAGGGAGGTTTTCAAAGCTTGTCGGCGAGCGGTCGCAGGAAATCACGAGTTGCTTGCCGCCTTCAACCAATGCCGTGACGGTATGGAAAAATTCTTCCTGCGTCGATTCCTTGCCGGCGATGAACTGGAAATCATCAATCATCAGGATATCCGCGGAACGGAGGCCGTTCTTGAACTCCATGATATTTTTCTCTTTCAGCGAATTGACATATTGGTGCATGAATTTTTCCGCTGAAAGATAAATTACCTTGCGCCCAGGGAATTTCTCCGCTGAATAATTCGCGATGGCGTGCATTAAATGGGTCTTGCCCAATCCCACGCCGCTATGCAGGAAAAGCGGGTTGAAGCCTGAATCATAGCCTTTTTCCGCTACACGTTTTGCCGCAGCAAACGCAAGGCCGTTTGAGCCTGCCTCAATGAAGCTTTCAAAAGTATAACGCAGGTCGATTTTTGAACCGAAATTTTCTGAAACATTTTCAAGCTTCACAACTACAGGTTTTTGGGCTTCAGGCAATTGCGCTGGAGCAGGCTTAACCTCGGCAATCCGGGCGCGTACTTCAATTTTAACGCCAGTAACCTGTGAATCCGACAGCTCGATTATTTTAATGCGGTAATTGCTGATGACCCAATCCGCAATGAATTTTGTCGGCGCGGCAAGCACCAGCACACGGCCTTCGAGCGAAACAAACTCCAGCGGCTTGAACCAGCTATTGAACGTCGCCTGCCCCAGCCTTCTTTTCAGTGCCGTGGTTACGGTATCCCATATATTATCAGTTTTAGTATTTAGTGCCCCAATATCAGTCATAATCTCCTACGATTGCCCCCAAGGTAATTTGCTTGCTTTCCATCCGTTGACCTTGCCACGCTGACCTTTGTCATTGTGGTCGCCTTCCATCCCATAAAGAACGTTGTAACAGTTCTTATATCCGCATGATGTCATCGCCGCGGCAGCAGCCTGCGCCCGCCCGCCAATCTTGCAGATAAAGAAAAGTTTAGTTTCCTTAGGAATGCCAAGCGCTTCAAACTGCGGGATAAAGCTTTGATTTACATCAAAATTCGGGTAATTCAGCCAAGGCAATGTAATAGCCCGCTTGCCGACAGGTGACAAATCAGCAATTCCTGCAAATTGCCACTCCGCCGGGGTCCTTACATCAATCAACTGCGAAGCAGAATCCTGAGAAAGTAAGTCCCATGCGTCGGCGGCAGAAATGTCACCAGCGTAAATACCCATATTATCCAGTCAGTTATGTAGTCTTAGTCCCCAAACCGGCTCCCAGAGTCACCTTTAGAGGCTTCACCAGTTTCCGGCGCATTCCAATAAACGGAAAAAAATCCACTTCCTCAACATAAATTTTTGCATCATTTTTGAAACCCACGGAGTTCATTTTTAACACTCGGAATTATAGCAAAATTATTTAGTCTACCTGTTAAGTAGGAGATAACGACATGAACACCCGTTAACCAGTTGTAAATTTATGGTTGCATAAAAACTACAAAATCCGCTCCCTCCGCAGCAAAATTAGCAGTCACTGCAGAAAGCGGCATTTTTGCACTGGATTTGTTAATACTTCTATTGCATATTACATCCAAAGTTTTTCAAAGCTCCGGGTTTTTGAAAACACGGCACTTCGACTTTTAAATACAAACAAAGAGGAACAAAATGAAACTTACTAAGACACTCACACTCGGCGCTGCGATTATTGCAATCTCTGCTCCTTTCTTTGCAAATGCATATGAAAAGTCAATCGTCCTTGACGCTCGCGGCAACGCCGTAACCACTAAAGATGGCGTGTGCGTAACCCACAACTGGCCGGAAAGCAACCCGGTTTGCGATGGCGGCCTCGCGCTCGGCATCCCTAACGTTGTTTATTTCGACTTCGCCCGCTCAAGCCTGAACGCTAAAGGCCAGCAAGTCGTCGCTGAAGCTGCTGCCGGTATCACTAAACTCGGCGGTAACTATAAAGTTACCCTCTCCGGCCACGCTGACCGCGTTGACACTGCCGCATTCAACCAACGCCTCTCTGAGCGCCGCGCAGCTACCGTTAAAGCCGCGCTTGTCGCTAAAGGCGTTAACCCTGCCGCAATCACTACTTCCGGCTTCGGTGAATCCAGAAACGCTGTCCCGACTCAAGACAACGTTCCTGAGCAACTTAACCGTCGCGTTGAAATCCAGGTTAGCCAATAACTTTGGATTAAATAACAAATTAAAACCGCCGGTAATTTCCGGCGGTTTTTTTTATTCATTATTATTTTCTAACTGCTAAAAACAGCCTATGATAATTCTCGGACTTGGCAGTAACATCGGTGACAGGCAGCATAACCTTGACGGGGCTATTCGCCATATTGAAGAAGCGCTGCTGAAAAATATCATACGTTCAGGAATACACGAATTCCCGCCGCTGCTTCCCGAAGGCGCAGGAAAAGACTGGAACTCCAATTTCCTGAATATGGTGATCGGCGGAACATTAAAAACGGAAATCACCCCCCATGAATTCCTGCATATAATCAAGGGAATTGAAGAAAAACTGGGAAGAAAGAAATCTGCCCGCTGGGCCCCGCGCGAAATTGATATAGATATATTGGCGTGGGATAACCTCGTGTTTGAAACGGATGATTTGAAAATCCCCCATTACAGTATTGCCGAACGCGATTTTGTGCTGATCCCGCTACTTGAAATCGCGCCTGAATGGCAACACCCTGTAACCGGAACCAAAGCCAGGGAATATCTGGAGAAACTGGAAAAATGAAACTCGTAGGCATATTGAACATTACACCTGATTCATTCTCGGACGGCAGCAAATATTCCTCCCCGGAAAATGCGCTTGCGCAGGCAATCAAAATGAAAGAGGAAGGTGCAGATATTATAGATGTCGGAGCCGAATCCACGCGCCCCGGCGCAATAGCAATTACCCCGGAAGAAGAAATAGAACGGCTTGAGCCTGTGCTGCGCATACTAAAAAAGGTGAAAATCCCCATCAGTGTTGATACGCGCAATCCGGACACCGCATGGATGGCCAGCAAATATCCGCATGTGAGATATATAAATGACGTTTCCGGCTTAAACTCAGATGAAATAATTGAAAATATTAAAGATCATTATCTGGGCTGCATTGCCATGCATTCCCTCACCGTTCCTGCCGACCCGCAAGTGGTGATAAGCGGCGACCCGGTGGAAGTTATAAAAAAATGGGCGGAAGAAACGCTTATACGCCTGCAAAAAAATGGAATCGGCAAAGAATATATCATCCTCGATCCCGGCATCGGTTTCGGGAAAACGCCAGAGCAATCAATCGAGCTGATCCGCCGCGCGGGTGAAGTGGCGGAATTCATCCATTCCCTTGGCGCGGAGGTTTTATACGGCCATTCGCGCAAATCTTTCCTCTCTGAAATAACGGCAAAACCCGCGCCGGACCGCGACGCTGAAACCGCTGAAATATCAAGATATTTACTTTCCCAAAAGATTGACTATATAAGAGTCCACAATATCGCGGCGAACAAAGCCGCATTAGAAACAAGGAGCGCGTTATAAAACCTGAAGATTTAAAAAAGCTGGTCGTGAAATCTCTCGATGACAGCAAGGCAAAAGATGTTTCCACCATCAACCTTAAAGGCAAGACCGATATCGCGGATTATATGATAGTCGCTACCGGCACATCAGGCCGCCATGTAGTTTCAATTTCCGACAAGCTGATCAAGGACCTCAAGGATAACGGCATTATCGGCCTTGAAGCGGAAGGTCAGGAAACCGCCGAATGGGTGCTTGTGGATCTGTATGACGTGATCGTCCATGTTTTCCAGCAGGAATCACGCCAGAAATATGACATTGAAAAAATGTGGGAAATACCCGGCGAAAAGGAAAAGAAAACCACTAAAAAACCCGCCATCCGCAAGAAAAAGGAAACTGCGGTAAAAAAACCTGCCGCTAAAAAACCTGTACGCAGCAGGAATGCCGGAAGAAAAACAACCGCAAAACCTGCGCGCAAAACCACGGCAAAAACTAAAAAATAAATTTTGACTAGCGCCACGCGCAACCTTATAAAACAAGGAAAATAACCGCATAACAAGGTATTAAAATGTCCGCTAAACCTGCAAAAAAACCAAATAACCCGAATTTTTCGTCCGGCCCTTGCGCAAAACGCCCCGGCTATGACGTTTCTAAACTCAACCTCGAAGTCCTTGGCCGCTCGCACCGCTCGAAACTTGGCAAATCACGCCTTAAGCTGGCGATTGACCTCCAGCGTGAAATCCTTGGTATCCCGGCGGATTATTACCTTGGCATCGTTGCCGGTTCCGACACCGGTGCAGTTGAAATGGCGCTGTGGAGCCTTCTCGGCGAACGCGGGGTTGATGTCCTGGCATGGGAATCATTCGGTAAGGATTGGGTAACGGATATCACGAAACAGCTAAAAATTTCCGATACACGCAAATTTGAGGCCGATTACGGCAAACTGCCCGACCTTTCGCAAGTCGATACTGACCGCGATGTTGTGTTCACATGGAACGGAACCACCTCCGGCGTGAAAGTCCCTAACGCTGATTGGGTCAAACCTGACCGCAAAGGGCTTACGATTTGTGATGCCACATCAGCGGTGTTTGCGATGGATATCCCTTGGGATAAACTTGATGTTATTACCTATAGCTGGCAGAAAGTGCTGGGCGGCGAAGGCGCGCACGGCATCCTTATCCTTTCCCCGCGCGCGGTGGCAAGGCTGGAATCATTCACGCCGGACAGGCCGCTTCCTAAAATCTTCCGCCTTACCAAAAAAGACAAGGATGGGAATACAAAACTGGCTGCTGATATTTTTGAAGGCGCGACTATCAATACCCCTTCGATGCTCGCGAACGAGGATGCGATTGACGCGCTGAACTGGGCAAAAACAGTTGACCTTAAGGCGCGTTCACAGGCCAACCTCGCCGTGTTCGAGAAATGGGTGGAGAAAACCCCGTGGATTGATTTCCTTGCTGAAAACAAGGAGATACGCTCAAATACGTCAGTTTGCTTTAAGTTCACCGCGCCGGAAGTAGCGGGGCTTGATAACGCGGCGCAACAGGAATTCGTGAAGAAATTCACCTCATTGCTTGAGAAGGAAGGAGTTGCGAACGATATCGGCGGCTACCGTGACGCGCCTCCCGGCATCCGCATCTGGTGCGGGGCGACGGTTGAAACCCCTGACCTTGAAACGCTCACCCCGTGGCTGGAATGGGCTTATGCCGAGGCTACCGCAGGGCTTGCAAAGGCGGCTTGATATCCGTATTCTAAGTAGATTATTTAAAAACAGGTAGTTATGACCAAAAACCTATTTGATACCAAGGTTGGGCTTGCCCAGCGGGCGAGTACGATAAACCGCCATGACAGCACGCCGGTTTATACGGCGGACTTTACGCAGGACATTACCATACAGCGCAAGGGGGATGATGCCCCGTGGATAAAGTTTACCATCCGCAATGACCAGAACGGGGTTACAACTCTGCACCGTGTGGAGTTCCAGGCTCCGGAAGGGAAACACTATATAATTCAGGTTTCCGAAGTTGCTATTACAGTCAGCCCGGATTTGTATCACAGCCGCGTCCCAAACTCCCGCGAATCAAAAGAGCCGCAAAAAGTTGACTCGCCGGTTCCCGGCAGTTTCTGGCTCCATTCCGACGCGAAAAACAATGAATCCGGGGTTGATATGGCAATCAGGCTCATAAGCTCATGGGGTTTTGGGCAGCATTTTGATGAGTTAAAACAGCAAGTTCCGGGTTTAAAGCTTGAATCGGCGCTTTCTCGTGTAAATGCGCCTGCACATTAACTTTTTCATAATTTTTTATGGTTAATATTTACCTTCCAATCATTTTAGGTAGATATGATTAAGTTACAGAAAATACTGCGTAAAAAACATAAACAAGACGATTTTTCATTGGTCGGCTTTAATGAAGAATCGGTGCGTAAAATCACCGAAGGGCTGACAGAAATAATCCTGAATTCCGGCGAAATGAAAAAGCTGGAAGAAAAAATCGCCCAGAAAATCGCTGCCGCCTATGCCGCGCAACCAAAGGAAGAAAAGCGCCGCACCGCACATGAATCATTGATTTCGGGGCTTTCAGGCAACCCTTCTCCCGGCAAGCATATACAGCATTAATTCCCCGGCAGGATGTCCGAAGAAATCTCCGGGCTGTGCTTTTTCGCAAGCTCAAAAAGGCTGAGTAATTTTTTATGTTTCTTTTTGTTCTTCATGGTCACGAAACCATAATCTATTACCGGGAAAAGGTGGCTCAGCGGGGTTTTACATAAGACATCGCGCTTGCCCTCATGCGAGATGTCGGCGCCGATGCTGATCACCAGCCCCTCCTCCACATATTTCCTGGCCACCGACCAGTCTTCAAAGCGGATGCGGAAGCGCTTATCAATTTTGTATTTCTTGAATATATCATCAAGATAAGGAACCGAGGTCAACCCTTTGGAAGGCAAGGTGAATTCATAGCGGCAGATTTCCTCCAGCGTCAGCTTTTTCTTACCGGCGAGAGGGTGGTTATATAAGGTGAACAGAACCGGCGCATAATAAAACATCGGCGTATATTCAAAAAACATCAGGTCAATCGGCCTGTGCTCCCGCCGGGGAAGTATCAGCACGTCAATTTCCTCTTTTTTCAGCTTTTCCAGCCCCTCCTCCTGCTCCGAGAAATGTATGCGCGGGTATATATGCGGGTTTTCTTTCAGGTAATATTTCATCAGTTTCGGGAGGATATAACTTAAAGAGGAATTATTCGCGGCGATATTAATCTCGTCAGACAAATCCTCGTTTTTCTGGGTAACGAATTCATCGAAAATGCCGTTGATAACCTGCACATGCTGGTTGGCTATGTTATATAGCAGAGCCGCTTCCTTGGTCGGTTTTATCTTCGGCCCCTTGCGCTCGAACAGTTGAACCTTTAAATCATCCTCCAGCGATTTTATCTGTAGTGAAATCGCGGTGTGGGAAAGCCCAAGATGGTTCGCCGCCTTTGAAAGAGTGCCAAACTGCATGGCCGCGCAGAACCCGCGGAGCTGCTGAAGACGGTTGTTTTTATAAAAAAACTGGTTTTCCCCGTTGCTCATATCGTTTGTTTTATTAATGGTATCTATTAAAACTATATATTATGCAAATTCAATAATATTTGCTACATAATAATATGCCAGCAGGAAACACACAGGAGTTTAACCTTAATATGTATGAGTCGATTAATAATGTTAAAATAAACCCTTTCCTGCTGGCTTCTTCCGAGCAACGGCATGAGCTTAAAAAATGCCTCGCGCTGTTGCGCGAGGAACTGCGTGAAGATGCAGAGCTAAACATGCTTATAGCCAAATCACTGGAGCTTTCGGCCTTTGCGTGCGGGGGGAAATAACATGCCCGCCTGACTCGGCATTATTTGCAAGGCTTCATTAACCACCGTTTCCACATGAATTATACTCTTTTTAAGAGCATAATTAAAACTAAACAATCCCCTTGAAAAAAGGATTAAATAGGTATAGTTTCCGCGCGAAATTAAACTTGTCATTCCCGCGCAGGCGGTAATCTTATAAGACCCCCGCCTGCGCGGGGGTGACAGAAATTACAAGGAAGCTATCATGTCAAAACCACGCGTACTCATTTCGGACAAACTCTCACCGGCGGCGGTGGAAATCTTTAAGAACAACGGCGTTGAGGCTGATGTTAAAACCGGGCTGAAGCCGGAAGAACTCCTTGCTATCATCGGTGAATATGACGGGCTGGCGATCCGTTCCGCTACCAAGGTTACGCCGGAGGTCATTAAAGCTGCGAAAAAACTTAAAGTTGTTGGGCGCGCGGGTATCGGTGTTGATAACGTTGACCGCGAGGCTGCTACTGCCGCAGGCGTTATCGTGATGAACACCCCGTTCGGCAATTCCGTCACCACTGCCGAGCATTCAATCGCGCTGATGATGTCGCTCGCGCGCAAAATCCCGCAGGCTTCCGTTTCCACCCATGCCGGAAAATGGGAAAAGAACAAATTTGAAGGCGTTGAGCTTCTTAACAAAACGCTGGGGCTTATCGGCTGCGGCAATATCGGCTCAATCGTTGCCGACCGCGCGCAGGGGCTTAAAATGAAAGTCATTGCCTATGACCCGTTCCTTACGCCGGAAAAAGCAAAAGACCTCAACATTGAGAAAGTTACGCTTGATGAACTCCTGAAACGTGCGGATTTTATTTCCCTGCATACTCCGCTCAATGCTGACACTAAAAACATCCTGAACAAGGACAGCCTTGCGAAAGCTAAAAAAGGTGTCCGCATCATCAACTGCGCGCGTGGCGGGCTGGTGAATGAAGCTGACCTTAAAGCCGCAATTGAATCCGGCCAGGTTGCCGGTGCTGCATTTGACGTGTTCGAGGAAGAACCGGCTACAAACAACGTGCTGTTCGGGCTTGAACAGGTAATCTGCACGCCTCACCTTGGCGCGTCTACTTCCGAAGCGCAGGAGAATGTGGCATTGCAAGTCGCGGAACAGATGAGCGATTACCTGATTAACGGCACAATCACCAATGCCATTAATATGCCGAATGTTTCTGCTGAAGAAGCAGTGAAGCTTCGCCCATTCACCCGTCTTGCTGAAAAACTTGGTAAATTTGCCGGACAGCTTGCAGTTGAAGGCCCTAAATCAATCAAAATTGAGTACCTTGGCCGCGCTTCCGAGCTTAACACTAAAGCGCTCACCTCAGTTGTCCTGAAAGGCGTGCTGGAAGAAGTTGCGGAAGGCGTGAATATGGTGAACGCATCGGCTGTGGCGAAGGAACGCAAAATCGAAGTTTCGGAAGTGAAGAACGAAAATGCTGATGATTACTCAAACCTTATCCGCATCACAGTTACCGGCAAAGATACGCAAAGCGTGGCAGGCTCAGTGCTTGAGGGCAAGGAGCGTGTTGTGCAGATCAATGAATTCCCGCTTGAGGCGGCGATCGGCAAAAACCTGCTTTACGTTAAAAACGAAGATAAACCGGGACTTATCGGCAATGTCGGCACTATCCTCGGCAATAACAAGATCAACATCGCCAACTTCCACCTTGGCCGCTCCGATAATGGCGCGGTTGCGGTGATTGAAACTGACGGCGATATCCCTGAAAATGTTCTTGCCGAAATAGCTAAAGTTCCCACTGTGTTATTTGCAAAAGAGTTTAAGTTCTAAGCGATAATATTAGTGATGTCTTCCGGCTTTGTCCCGCGCGGGAAACGCGGTAACACGAACACCGGCGCGTCACAGAACCTTTCAATCGCTTCTTTGGTTTCATCCAGCGAGCCGTGGCTGTTTTCGGATTCGTTTATCACGATGCGGATATCAGTCACCCTGCGCGCTGCAAGGCTTGCGACCGCTGTTAGCGTGTGGCTGATAGTGCCAAGATAACTTCCCGTCACCAGAATTATCGGCATTTTCACACGCACCAGCAAATCCACGAAAGTTTTGGATTCCGTTACCGGGGTCATCACCCCGCCTGCCCCTTCGATGAAAGCGAATTCGTCTTCCTTGCTGCCAAAATTCGCGCAGAAATCCACCACTTCATTGAAATTCACCTTACGGTTTTCTTTCTTTGCGGCAAGGTCAGGCGAGAGTGGAGCCTTAAAACGCCACGGCGAGCAGGTATGGATGTTCTTCTGGTTCACCGGCAAACCCTGCGCGGCAAGGAGGATTGAGGTATCACTCTCCTGCTCGGCATCAAACCCGGTGATGATCGGCTTGGCGGCAATGGTTTTATATCTTTTGGCAACAAGCTGCCCGGTCAGCAGGCCGGTGATAAAGGTCTTGCCAATCCCGGTTCCGGTTCCGGTAATAAAATATTTTTCCATAAAACAGCAACCCTATGAATCTATTGTTTCTCAGCAGTTATATACAGCACTTCCCATGTTACGGGAAGCATGCCGCCGTGATTATATTTGCCAAGGTATAAATTTTCCAGTTGCTCAAAATATTTTTTTCCGCGCAACCCCTTAAAGCTTCTCTCTCCGCTATAGCTTGCCCCGATATTCTTAATAGAAACAAGAAGTTCCATGATATTCTTATAGCGATAGGTTATACGTTGCGAGCTTATCACAATATCCCCAAAACCGGCTTTTTTAAGCCTTGAAAACAAGAGTATTGCCGGGTCAAAATCCATAATATGCCTGTCATTATCAAGATAGCTGAAGGAATTCTTCAACTCGGCCAGCGTTCCGGTAGTGAAGGTTGAAAAGCCGAATTTCCCGCCTTTTTTCAGGATGCGGTAAACCTCCGCATAGGCTTTGTCCGGCTCCTGCATCCACTGCATCGCAAGGTTGGAAACCGCATTATCAAAGCTTTCATCCGGGAATGGCAAATCCTGTATATCAGCGCAAACCGCGTTTTCTCCCAGAACCCGGCACATTTCAGGGGAGATATCCACCGGCGTGATATCCAGAGCGGAAAATTCCTGCATATATCCGGTTCCCGCGCCTAAATCCGCCACTTTTCCGTAAAAATTTTTGGTACGCGAGGCAAGCTCACTGGCGACGCGGCGTTGCAACCTTGCGTGCCGGTCATATTCCTGCGCATAGCGGCTAAAGTTCCTGTTGACAAAAGCAGTTGACATCGTTAACTTTTAATAACTTATTGATTTTATATAAAACCATAAACGCAGACATCAGGCAAGGTGATATAATTATGAGTATATTTAGTGTTTTCAGGACAAATCTGGTAAGAACCGAAAGGGAGCATATCATACGGCAGACTGCTATCGTATTTGACAAGCATCCATTCCCGTTTGCAATTGTTTTTACCGAGGACAAGGCTCAAGGTAGATATGATCTAATTATCAAGCGCTTAGAATTAGACAGCCATGAAACTATCCCTGCCCCAGAGGTAAGACTTCCTGCTCTCAGATATTCATTGAAAAGTTTTTTTGGCGAAAACCCTCTGGATCATACTGGTGAAACCATATTTTCATCTGCCGGAAAGCTCCCAAAAACCGGAGAGGTCTTTTTCAGCAGGACCAGCGAAAATCCTGACCATTTAACGCTAAAACGGGAAATTCATGCGCTTATTGACCAAGGTAAAATCACGCAACTCGGTAAAGGCCATATTTTTGACGCGCTTGAAGAAATCAGGGTTTCCGGCCCGGCAACCGATGTTGAAGAACAAAGCCATTGCACCGCACCGGAAAGGAACGTTCAGCCTATCTCTGCCGGGCAAGCCCAAGGATCATCTCATATTCCTTCGGTGGAGGCAGTTCGCCGGTAAGCCATTTCCATATATCGCCATCAGGCTCTTCAAGGAATTTCTCGTATAAATCCATATCTTGCCTGCCAAGGCGCGGTAGCTCCCGCTCTGCAAAGCGGGTCAGGACAATATCCATCTCCTTGCAACCGCGGTTAACGCTGCGGAATTTCAGCTTTTTTAGCCTTATTTCATTTAATTCCTGTGTCATTAAGCAATTGTTAAATGCTTATAAAATACAATGCAACCATGTTAGCACGAATTTTCAGGCCAAAATCTGCAAAATCGCCGGTCGCGCAACAGCGCTTTAATGACGCGGTGGTCATTATCCGTCAGGACAACCAAAAAAAATCACTGCCGGTCGAAGCCTCGAATGATCTGGTGAGCAACCTTCTGGGCTATGAGGCTAAAGATATAGTAAACCATGATTTGCGTGAATTCGTCAGCCCGGAGGTGAAAGAAGTCATCACCGAGAACCTTGAGTTTGAAATTGACGCGGCAAGCGTTGATGAGATCCTGAAAAAAATCTCCAATTTCCGTATGAGAACCAAGCAGGGAGCCGAAATTCCCATTCGCATCCGTGTTATGCGCAGCCTCTCGGCAAACGGGATAGACCGCTTCCAGCTTGTTATGAATGACCGCTCGCTGATGGAAAGCCTTGATGCCCATCGCCAGAACAGCCGCGCGGAACTTACTCCTGAGCAGGTGGTTGACCCTGAAACCAATATCCTTACCGAGGAAGCATTGCTGAACGATATGGAATTTATCTCCAGACATGCGGAGATGAATCAATCCAGCGAAACGACTTTTGTAGTTTTTAAATTCTTCAACCATGAAAAAAACAAGGATTTGCTTGGCGAAGAACAGGCAGATGCAATTATCGGCCAGCTTGTTGACGTAATTAAAAAATCCAAGCGCGAAACCGATTTCGCCGGGTATTATGATGATGACTCAATCATCCTTGTCCTGACTGAAACACCGCTTGACCATAGCAAAACACCTGTTGAACGTATAATTTCACTGCTTCCGCCGGAAACCCGCAGTGAGATCAAGACGACAAGCGCTATAATCAGGGCATCGGACGACATTAATGACCTTATAGCCGAAGCAATTTCTTCTAGCTGAAATAATAAAATATTCTGCTATAAGGCGTATATGCGCCCACAGATTCTATATCCTTATTTCACGCATATCCAATACCTCAAAGGCATTGGCCCCATCCTTTCAAAAAAAATCGCAAAGCTGGTCGGCGGTGAAAGGGTTTTTGACCTGCTTTGCCATAAGCCATCGGCGATAATTGACCGTACGCATACGCCGAAAATGAGCGATGCAATACCGGACAGCATAGCAACTTTCCGGGTGCAGGTTGACGAAATAGAATATCCCAAGCGCCATGGATTACCTGCAAAAGTCAAATGCAGCAACAGCAGCGGATACCTTGACCTGATTTATTTCCATTTTAAAAAGGAAATCCTCGAATCACAATTTACCGTGGGTGAACAACGCATCATCAGCGGCAAGGTGGAACGGCAACTCGACAGGTTGCAGATTATCCACCCCGACAAAGTCGCCAGATTGGAAAATGCAAAGCGCATTTTGCGGGTCGAGCCGATTTACCCGCTGACCGCCGGAGTAACCGAAAGCAAGCTCCAGCAAAGCATTGAGCAATGCCTTGCCAACGTGCCGGAATTGCCGGAATGGCAGCAGGAAGCCGAAATTACGTTTAAAACCGCGTTCATTAACCTCCATAACCCGCAAAAACCTGAAGATCTGGGATCGGAAAACCCGGCGCGCAAACGGCTGGCCTATGACGAACTTCTTGCCATCCAACTGGCTCACCGCCTTGTTTATAAGCGTATTTCGATAAAAACTCCGGTTAATATACCCCTGTCCAATATCGCAAACCCGCTGCCCTTCATATTGACGAACGACCAGAAAAAGGCGCTGGATGAGATACTTGCTGACATGTCCTCCGGCAACCGCATGTTCCGGTTGGTTCAGGGCGATGTCGGCAGCGGAAAAACCGCAGTTGCAACGCTTGCCATGCTCCATGCCGGGCGTGCCGGATACCAATCATGCTTCATGATGCCGACTACATTACTGGCGCAGCAACAGCAGAAATTCGTGAACGGTATTGCAGAAAAACTTGGCCTCCGCGCGGAGCTGCTGACCGGCAACGAAAAAGGCAAAAAACGCGAGCAGATTTTGCAGGATTTGCATGAAGGGGAAATCCATATACTGATCGGCACGCATGCCCTGATCCAGGATTGGGTGGAATTCAAAAACCTTGGTTTGTTCGTGATTGATGAACAGCACCGCTTCGGGGTTTTGCAGCGGCTGAAACTCTCCGAAAAAAACCCGCAGGCGCATATCCTGCTGATGACAGCAACGCCCATCCCGCGCAGCCTTTCAATTGCGGCATATGGCGATATGGAAATTTCGCGTATTGTCGAAAAACCTGCGGAACGCAAGCCGATTGAAACTTTCGTGATGCCTATATCTAAAATTCATGAAATCATCGAAAGCATCAAACGCGCCCTAAAAAATGGCGAGAAAATCTACTGGATATGCCCGTTGGTGGCGGAAAGTGAAAAATCCGACCTTGCCGCCGCTGAGGAACGGTTCCGCTTCTTTGAAAAAACCTTTGGCAGCAAGGTAGGACTCATCCACGGCAAAATGAAAGAGGCGGAAAAATCCGCGGTGCTGCAAAAATTCCTTAACGGGGAAATCCGGCTTCTTGTTGCCACCACAGTGGTGGAAGTAGGGATTGATGTGCGTGACGCTACTATCATGTTCATCGAGCATTCCGAACGTTTCGGGCTTTCGCAGCTCCATCAGCTTCGCGGGCGGGTTGGGCGCGGTGATAAAGAATCGAAATGCATCCTGCTATATGCCGGAAACCTTGGGCAGGCCAGTATTGAGCGGCTGAAAGTGATGAAAAACACCAATGATGGCTTTAAAATTGCCGAGGAGGATTTACGCATCCGCGGCAGCGGTGATATGCTGGGCACTAAACAAAGCGGCTTCATCGAGTTTAAGTTTGCCTTCATGCCAGACCATGAGAATTTGCTTGAGAAAGCGCGGGAAGACGCACGCGGGATCATGAAAACCGACCCCGGCTTCGCCACACCGCGCGGCCAAAACCTGCGCCTGTTATTGAGTTTGTTTGAATATGACGAAACAATTGACTATGTGAATGCGGGCTGAAATATTGGAAATATTAAAGTTGCGGATTATTTTTCTTCTTATTATGCTCCCCGCCCATGACAATCATTACCAGAATCGCCCCGTCACCAACGGGATATTTACATATCGGAACGGCCCGAACCGCCTTGTTCAATTACCTTTACGCCAAGGCCAATAACGGGAAGTTTTTACTGAGGATCGAGGATACTGACCGTGAGCGCTCTACCGATGCCGCGATTGAATCAATCACTAAAGGATTGGAATGGCTTGGCTTAAAGGCTGATGAACCGCCAATTTTCCAGTTTGCACGCGCAGGCCGCCATGCCGAAATTGCCGATGAACTGGTAAAGCAAGGCAAAGCTTATTATTGCAGCGTTTCTACCGAAGAACTCGCAAAATGGCGTGAAGAAAACCCTAATAAAAAATTCCGCAGCCCATTCCGCGATGGTGGCGCAACCTCCGGCGTTATTCGCCTTAAAGCCCCGCTTGAAGGCGCGATTACCATCCGTGACCATGTGAAAGGTGATGTCACTGTTGATGCAAGCGAACTTGATGACATGGTTTTGCTGCGTTCTGACCGCACACCGACCTATATGCTGGCAGTGGTGGTGGATGACCATGATATGGGCATAACCCATGTTATCCGCGGGGATGACCATTTCACCAACACTTTCCGCCAGAAATTAATCTATGAAGCGCTGGGCTGGGAAGTGCCGGAATTCGCGCATGTGCCGTTAATCCACGGCGCGGATGGCGCAAAACTTTCAAAACGCCACGGCGCGCTGGGCATTGAGGAATATGAGAAAATGGGCTACCTGCCCGAAGCGCTGCGAAATTACCTCCTGCGCCTTGGCTGGAGCCATGGGGATGATGAGATAATCTCCGACCAGCAGGCGATTGAATGGTTCAACCTTGAAGGCTTGGGAAAATCCCCTGCCCGCTTTGATTTTGAAAAGCTCAACGCCCTGAACCTGCATTACATAAAACAGGCTGATAATAAACGGCTGGCAGAACTGGTTGCCGCGCAACTACCGGGCAGCGACCAGCAACTCCTTGAAAAAGCCATGCCATTTCTGAAAGAGCGCTCAAATACCCTGGTAGCGCTGGCACATGACGCAAAATTTTTGTTTCACGTGGAACCAGATGAAAAAGCGCTGGAAAAGTTAAAATCCACTGACGCGGCAATTCTACAAAAAGCCATTGATTTTGTTGCTAATATCAGCGAATGGACAAAACAGGACATCGAGTCGGAAATGCACAGGTTTATGGAAGAAAACAGCATTAAAATGGGGCAGTTCGGCCCTGCTTTCCGCGCCCTTTTAACCGGTACAATGCAATCGCCGGGGATTCATGACGTTATGGCAGTTCTGGGCAGGGAAGAAACTCTAACAAGGCTAAAATCCTAGCCTAGTTCGATGCCTGATTTTTGTCTAATCCCGACCTCTTCGCAAAAAGCCAATAAATGATGCTTAGCTTCATTATAAGCGTTTATATTGACTTTTATCTCTTCTGCTTCTCTGGCCATTTTAGCCATTAGATCAGTAATGCTCACTCCATCACTTTGTTGCCCAATATCCAAAAAATTTAGAACAGCAGCGTGTAGTTCTTCCATTTCATTACGGTCTCTAGCGTTCAGTGCCGCATATCTTTTTTCATAGAAAGAAACCAGCACATCAAATACTTCCTGAGTACGCTCAAGCGATGCATATGTTACGAATTCCACCTTTTCCGGGTCGCCATTTGCACTATTCAACTCCTTTATAGCTAATAACAATCTTTCTGCATGTAGTATTACTTTTGCTCCTGCCCCATACAATTCTTTAAAATCCTTTTCTCTTTCTCTCCTTTCCGCTATAGCAACTTCATCAGGATCTATAAACTCAGGTTCGTCTTCTTCCTGTGTCAGTTCATAGCTTTTAAGGCCATAAGATTTGGCTACATTAGCGATAGCCGCAGTTCCCCCCTTAAATAGCGTATCCTGTTCTTCAAGGCTCATTCCATATAATGGATTCAGCCTTTTATTCATTTCCCTTAAATCCTCTTCCAGAGCCTTAATCACATTAACTCTGCCGGTATCATAATTAACTGTGCCGATATAATCACCTGCTATAACCCGGTTAAACGCAATCGAAAATTCTACATATAGCGTGTCGGTAAAGTGCCGGATTGCTTTTTCTCTATTCATAATATATCCTAAATTTTGTTTACCATTATATAAAACTGTTACTTATTTCAACATAAATAATTTTTATTCTGAATTTCCGGATACTTGAAAAACAGCAAAACAAATAACCCTGGAAATTTGACAAAAACACCGCATTTATGAGATAATGGAAAAAAGAGGTCAAACTGTCCAAATGGCAATATTACCAATCATCACCGCGCCTGACCCAAGGCTTAAAATGATAGCAAAACCTGTTGATAAGGTTGATAAGGCGCTGCAAAAATTCATGGATGACATGCTGGAAACCATGTACGCATCCCACGGCATTGGACTCGCTGCCACACAGGTGGGGGATTTGCGGCGCGTTATCGTGATGGATATCGCCCAGCGCGAAGGCGGACGGGAACCGATGTTTCTGGTTAACCCTGAAATCACCTGGAAATCGGAAGAAGAAAACATTTATATGGAAGGCTGCCTCAGCTTTCCTGACCAATTCGCAGAGGTATGCAGACCAAAAAAAGTCAAGCTCCGCTATCTGGATTATGACGGTAAACAGCATGAAATCGAAGCGGATGAACTGCTGGCGACCTGCATCCAGCACGAAATTGACCACCTTAACGGCGTGGTTTTCGTAGACTATATTTCAAGCCTCAAACGCGATATGATCCTCCGCAAACTCCGCAAGGAAAAAAAACGCGTGCAAGCATCAGCACACTAGACCTGCCCCCTCTTTTTTCCTTCATCGCGGCTACTTCCTTATCATCCCTCTAGTGGCAGTTATGCCAAAATGATGGTTTTTCACTTCTGCCGCCGGTTTTTTGTTTTCAATACCGTTAACTTTGCTATATTCATCACCAAGATTTTACAACAGTTTAACACAGGTTGATAAGCATGAACTTCAGAACTAAAACCGGCAAATTACTGACTCTCTCCCTAACGTCCGCCATTGCGCTTGTTGCAGGCGTGCAGGAGTCGCAAAGCTATAGCACCAACCCGATAAGCTTTGGCAGCAAAATAGTCGATGCCGCAAATGCCGGTGATTCCCGTACCGTTTCTGCGCTTATTGCCAGCGGTGACAACCCGGATGAACGCGGGGACCTCGGAACTACGGCCCTGATGCGCGCAGCCCATCAGGGAAACCCGGAACTGGTAAGAATCCTTCTCGGCAATGGCGCAAACCCTGATATCGCAGATGTTGGCGGCGGGACTGCCCTCCATATCGCAGCACGCAGCGGGAATGCCGCAATTGTCAGGTTGCTGATCGCAGCCGGCGCCAATATCAACATTGCCGATAATGAAGGAAATACCGCGCTGATGAAGGCTTCGGCCACATCAAGGAACGAAATTGTCAATCTCCTGCTCCAGGCCGGAGCCAGCACCGAAGCCAGAAATGACCTGGGCGAAACGATCCTTTCACAACTTGCCCCTTCACATGCGCCTGCGCCAGCCGAAATTACCGCAAAAAGGAATGAGGGTATTGAAGGGTTCTATGTCCCGGCCAAAAATGAGAATACTGCTTCAAACCAGCATGCTGCCAGCTCATTTGCCGCAAGCGCAGTGCCGGATTTCATGCTTACGGACGATGACGATGATGCCCTTCCCACAAGGACAAGCGAGCAAATCCTGGCTGACCTGAAAGAAACTAAAATGATTCGCGCGGAAAACTCGTATTCGTCTGATACACCGCGCAAAGACTGGTTTAACGATATCCGCACCAAGATCCGCGAAGAAGGAAACCTTGAGCATGCCTCTTTTTCCGGCGGTTATGAAGAAGGAAAGCAATATACCTTGCTCGACCTCGGCAGTTTCAAGGACAAAGTGTTCGCAGAGCGCAAAATCGCTGAATTGCAGCGCAACCACGGCTCCATATTATCCGAGACTTCCTTACAGATCGTCCAGAAAGGGACAGGGGCTAATGCTGCATACCATGTTAACGCAGGCATACTTCCCACCAAAGAGAAAGCTATTGAGCTTTGCAAACAGCTCATCTCAGCCGGTGTTGGCTGCCGCCCGGTTGAAACAACCATGATGACCCAATCACAGTTCAATGAGTTTGCATCAGATTCGCTCCGGCAGGAAACTGCGCCGCAAGCCCCTGCTCCTGTTGACGCATTGCCTGAACCCGTCAATAACGCCGCAGAAGCGGCAAGAACGGCCTTGAGCAATTCCGCGAAAGAAGCTTCTTCCGCCGTATCAGACACTGCCAATAACAGCGGGGCGGCGCTCCAGCCCGCTATTGCGCCTGCCGCAACAATAGCCTCAACAGCACCAGAAAAAGAGGACGAGGATTCATTCTTCGACTCTGCCTATAACAGCCTGTTCGGCGAAAGCAAACCAGAACCGAAAGTAACCCAGCAAACCGCTCCAAAACCGGAAATCATTGATGCTAAAACCATTACCGGCGAAATCATTAAAGACCGTAATGACAGCCTTGGCGGCGCTGCGCCAGCCGAAGTGGCAAAACGTGAAATCACCCCGGTAACTTCCACGGTTCCGGCTGCATCCTTCGCCGCCGCGCCAATTGTTCCGGTAACACCAAAAGAACCGGTACAAATATCAAGACATGAAAATGTAACTGAAGTCAGCGAACAAACTTCAGAACTTGGTACGGTAAAAACCACAACAACGACATCCCTGCCGGCACCTTTCATCGCACAAATGGACAAGCTTGAACAAGAGCGGGCAGAAGCCGCTAATAAAGCAAATCTGGCAAGGGAATCCGCTAAAGAGGAGATCGTTGTCATAAACCAGACTGATACCTCCGCCCAACCCGCGCGGCTTGAAGACCTGAGGAGAGCCGCTGAGCCTAAGAATGAGATAAAATCAATCATTCCGGAAACGCCTTCCAGCATACCTTTGGCCGCAGCGCCTGAACCTGTAAAACCTGTTGTTCCGGTTATTACCAAAACCGCAACCCCCGCTCCGGCACAGAAACTGGCTTCTTCTGTAAGGGAGGAAACCATTGTTGAAACGATTGTCAGCAACCCGAATGAAAGAGCGGCTCCTTTTACCGCCCTTTCAGCTCCTTCTGAGGCTCCTCAGGCAACGCAGCAACTTGCCGCCAGCCCGAAACCGGCCCCTTTTACATTCAGCCAGACAGAAGCCGAGAAACAACGCGAAGCCGAACTGCGTGATAAAATAAATAACCGCCTCGCAAGTTATGAGGCCGAGCAAAGGGCTGCCGCCGCCCCAGTTACAGTGGCCCAGGCAACTAACGGGCAGGCAACTCCTCAGCAAGCTCCGCAACAAATCATTGTCCGTTCAGCCACAGACCGCCCTGCTCCGCAAGAAAACCCGGCAGGCGATATCAATAACGCTCCTTTGCAACCTTTGCCTCCTGCGACACCGCGTACTCAGGCACAAGCGCAAGCTCTGGTACAGCAAATTGAACCTATCCGCCCCACTCAACATGTGGCTGCGGCAGAACCAAGCGCTACTGTGCAGCAACCCGCCCCCGGCCAGCCTACACAAATTGTTGTGCAAAAGGAGAACCTCTTAGTTAAACCTTCCAAAGTAGTCGTAACAAAAGAGAATGAAACAATAGCGCCGATTCGTCAGGCATCTGCCCCGCAACCTGTGCTGACAGAGAATCCGACCACTTCGCTTGCACCGTTTACAAGTGAATCCGTGCCGCCGATCGGGCCTTCTTATTATATCACTTCCAAGGGTTCAACCGCTCTGAACAGCGGCTCATCCGTTGCAAGGATAAATAATAATTATTCAGCCCCGGTTTATGATAAGCCAAACCTGCTGGCGAAAGAGATCTGGGTAAAAGTCCCGGGTTTCAGCGACCCTTCAAGCGCGAAAGCTTTTTGGAACTCCATCAGCGCAGGCATACCGGGCATGACTGACAGATACCGTGTAAGGACCACCCGCCCGGTCGGTAATAACGCTAATCTGTACAGTGCGGAAATTGGCCCTTCTTATTCCAAGAATGCCGCAGACAACCTTTGCGGCCTTGTAACCGCGCGTGGCTTTAAATGCACGATCAACACTTCGCTTTCTTCCGATAAGATAAGGGCGGCTTCGCTTAACCGCGCGACCAGAACCGAACGTGTCACCCGTGGCGGAAGCCAGGCAAGGCATTCCTCACTTATACAGGATGTAAATTTCCACTTGCGCGGCAGTAATTACTAAGGTCACTTAGTGGCGGAATTTTTCTGAAATGGCTTCTGCCACTCGCCTTGCCTCGTTAAGGACTTTAGTTTCACCGTGTTGGGGGGAAAGAACCGCATAACCCTTCGCCACAAGCAGATCCCTCAATGCGATATATGAGAAATGCACCTGCTGCGGGGTAAATATTGTCACCTTTTTTCCTGACGAGCACGCCTCCGAACACATCCTGACAGAATCCGCCGTAACAATTATGATCTCCGCAACGGCAAGAATTTCCTGATAAGGGTTCGCGGCTTGGCCTTCATGGTTATAATCCCAGAAAAACATGGGAAGATTGATTGCCTCTTTCAAAGCTTTTGCCGATTTATCTTCCGTGCGGCGGCTGGTCGTAACCAATGCCGAACCGCCTATACCATTAATCATCTCTGCCATCCTGAACGCGTCATCTTCCGTAAAATTTCCGCCGACATGCCTTCCCCCGGCAAGAACAGCAATTCTTGGAGAAGGAAGTTCTTTAAAGCGCGAACTATCAATTTCTTTCAGAACCTCAGGATTGATTCCGTTTATAAGCCCGACAGTGGTTATTACATTCCCCGGTGGCAATGGCTCATGCTCCGGCGCAATGATTAAATCGAACTCATCATGATTTTTTGTGGGGTCAAGTAAAGAAACCAGAACGGCACCAGAAGTTTTTTTAGCCGCGATTGCTTCCTCAGCAAATTCAGTCCCACAGGTAAGGATAATATTCCTTTCGTAATTCCATAACGGTAACAGCTCATTTGCCAAAGCCCGTGACTGGGCAAAATGCTTTGCATCAGAAATTATCTTTATCTTCTCCAAAACTTCTCCTTAAGAGGTAGGTTAAGCCGGCTCCTGCTGTGTGAGGCAATGGATCGTACCCAAGCCCCAGACAAGGTCAACTGCGTGTATGCCGATTATTTCATGTTTAGGAAAAACTTCTGCTAATATATTTAATGCCACCCTATCATTCGCATCATTGAAAGTTGGCACCAGAACGAATTTATTGGTTATCAGGAAATTCGCATAGCTTGCAGGAAGCCTTGTGCCGTCAAATATTACCGGCTTGGGCATGGGAATTTCGATCACATCAAATTTTGTTTTTCTGAGGATTTTCAGGTTATTCCGGAGGAGGCTCTGGTTTGCGTCTTTTTTGTCCTGCTCCACCACAGTGATGATCGTATCAGCATTAGCGAAGCGGGTGATGTCATCAATATGGCCGTGGGTATCATCCCCAACAATTCCCTTGCCAAGCCAGATAGTGTTATCCGCCCCTAAATAATCAGCAAAAACCTGTTCATAATCGCCCTTGGAAAAACCGGGGTTCCTCTCCTGGATTTTGCTTTGCAGGCATTCTTCGGTAACAATAACCGTTCCCCTGCCATTAACTTCGATTGCACCGCCTTCCATCACAACCTGTTTGCCCTTGTGAACCGGGATAAATTCCCTCAGCTTAAGTTTTTTATTAAGCCCGGCGGGAACATTATTATCGTGCTGATGATTGCGGTATTTCGCCCAGCCGTTGAAACGGAAATTAAGAAACGCTTTTTCCCCCTTCCTGTTTTTCAGGAAAATTGGCCCGCAATCACGCATCCATCCGCGGTTTGTCGGGATTTCAAAAAACTGCACCTTATCAAGGTCAACATTCGCCATTGCGAGGTGTTTTCTGGCCTCCGCTTTTGCCGCATTATCCTTTACCAGCAACCTCAAATTTTCCGACTGGGTGATATAACGCGCAATCTCGGTGAACACCCATGGGATGGGGCCAAACTTGCCCGGCCAGTCCGCCTTGTGGTGCGGCCACGCAAGCCATGTCGCCGTGTGTTTTTCCCACTCGGCGGGCATGCGGAAGCCGAGGGAGGATGGAGTTTCGTGCATGTTACTTACCATAACGCAAAGTCAGGTCATTATAAGAATCAATCCTGCGGTCACGGAAAAACGGCCAGTATTTACGCTTCTGGTCGATCAGGTCAGTATCAACCTCCG
Source organism: uncultured Rickettsiales bacterium (assembly GCA_964545245.1). GTDB lineage: Bacteria > Pseudomonadota > Alphaproteobacteria > Rickettsiales > 21-14-0-20-44-7 > CAZJFC01. The sequence continues at coordinate 2,550 of CAZJFC010000023.1, read as the reverse complement.
CAACCAGAATTTCTTCCTTATCCGCAGATGCTTGCGCGATAATCTTGCCGAACGGGTCAGCAATAAAGCTGTTGCCCCAGAAATTGATGCCGCCGCCTTCCGGCCCTTCATGCCCGATGCGGTTAACGGAAGCGACATAAACGCCGTTTGCCACGGCATGGCTGCGCTGGATGGTAATCCATGCTTCAAGCTGCGCTTTATAGTCGCTTTCGGTCAGGATCGCCGAGTTCTCGACATCGCCGGGCTGCCAGCCGATTGCGGTTGGGTAGAAAATCACTTCCGCCCCCTTTAGCGCCGTCAGGCGTGATGCCTCAGGATACCACTGGTCCCAGCAGATCACCGTCCCGATATTGCCATAGGAAGTATCAAAGCTCTGGTAGCCCAAATCACCCGGAGTAAAATAATATTTCTCATAAAAATTCGGGTCATGGGGTATGTGCATTTTGCGGTAAATGCCTTTGATACTGCCGTCCGTTTCAATAATGACAGCGGTATTATGATAAATTCCCGGCGCGCGTTTTTCAAAGATTGAGTTCTCAATCACCATATTGTGTTTTCTGGCAACCTCACCCAGAGCCTTCGTAGTCGGCCCATCGACAGGCTCGGCCAAATCAAACTGGCCCGGGTTTTCCGTCTGGCAAAAATAATCGGTCAGGAAAAGCTCAGGCAGGCAGGCGACCTGCACGCCTTTTTTGGCAGCTTCTTCAAGCATTGAAACCGCTTTTGCCAATGATCTCTCCTTATCCTTAAAACACTGCATCTGGATAAGGCCGATTGTATATTTACCCATTTTATTTTTCCTTTCTGGTCACCAGCTTACTTCTGAACTGGCCATATACAAAATAAACCACCAGCCCTGCAAGGAAATAAAATTTCAGCGTCCAGAAAGTGTGGCGCAGGCCATACATCAAATAAAGGCAGGCAATAATGCCGAGTATAGGGATAACCGGGTAAAGCGGCACTTTAAACGGGCGGTTTTGTTCCGGCTGCTTATAACGCAGATACAGCACGCTGAAACATATGATCGAGAATGCAAACAAAGTTCCCGCGCTTACCAGGTCCCCCAATGTGCGCAGTGGAACCAAACCTGCCGCGAACGCGATTACCGTGCCCACAAACAGTGTGTTAAGGTGCGGGGTCTGGAATTTTTTATGCACCGTACTGAAAAATGCCGGGATCAGCCCATCCCGCGACATGGCGAAGAAAACCCTCGTCTGCCCGTAAACCAGCACCAGCATTACGGAAGAAAGCCCCATGATCGCCCCGATCTTAACTACTACGGCAAGCCAGCCGATCCCAAGCTGGTCCACCGCAACTGCCATAGGGTCAGGCACGTTAAGGGTTTTGTATGGCACAATCCCGGTAAGAACCCCGGAAACCAATATATATAACAAGGTGCAGATAACCAGCGAGCCAAGGATACCTATCGGCACGTTGCGCTGCGGGTTCCTGGTTTCCTGCGCGGCGGTTGAAACCGCTTCAAAACCGATATATGCAAAGAATATGACCCCTGCGGCCTTCAATACGCCGCTATAACCATATTCACCGTCATGCCCGGTGTTTTCAGGTATGAACGGTTTCCAGTTATCCGGGTTAACGTAGAATGCGCCAACGCCGATAAACACCAATATGACAGAAACCTTAATCAATACGATAAAGTTATTTACGTTTGCAGATTCCCTGACCCCGACAATCAGCAGCGCCGTTACTGCCGATATCCCAAGGAAGGCAGGAAGATTAAATAATCCTGTAACCTTACGCAGTGAATCGACATCAATTCCGCTGGCAACAAGGCTTTCAGCAAATTTTGGGGTTAGCTCTTTCCACGAACCGTCAATATTCACCATTTCAACCCCATAGGGGAAGGTCAGTTCCGGGGTTATAACAATCCCAAGCTGGCTGCCCAGAAAACTTACAAGATAGCCCGACCAGCCAACGGCTACCGTCGCCGCCGCCGTACCATATTCCAATATAAGGAGCCAACCCATTATCCACGCAAAAATTTCACCGAGCGAAACATAAGCATAGCTGTATGCGCTGCCGGAAACAGGTAACATTGAAGCAAGTTCCGCATAACAAAGCGCTGCCATTGCTGCCGCGAAACCAGCAAGAATAAAGGAAATCATGATTGCGGGGCCTGCATGCGCTGCCGCCGCCTGCCCTGTCATGACGAAGATACCGGCACCGATAACACAACCAATTCCGAGGCTGACAAGGTTTTTTGCGCCGAGTGTCCGTTTAAGCTGCCCGGATTCACTCTCACTAACCACCTGAGCTACAGGTTTTTTGATTGCGTAACGTTTCAGGTCCATGCCCTTCTCCAATAAGAATTTTCCCCCGCTGGAAGTAAATTCTGTGCATTTTATCCGCTATGTCCAGCATTTTCGTTTGTTGTGCCGCAGGGCATTTTGCCCGTTGTAATTTTAATATAGCTGTAATATAAGCCCCAAATGATAAGATTATCCATCGTATTACTTATGCTGGCAGCGCTGCCTGCCACTGCTTCGAATGTCAGCTCAAATAAGAAAATCATCACAGGCTGGCTCGAAA
>CAZJFC010000022.1:0-27495 GCA_964545245.1 uncultured Rickettsiales bacterium | reverse complement strand
CATTGTTCTTCGATATGCCGATCAATGATGGTGATACGGAATCGACATACTTCAATGATTACATCAGATGGAAACCGGTTACCTCGCTTAACATGGATGCGAACTCCACCAATATCTCCACTGCTACCGGCCTGCCCGACTGTGCGGCGGGTGAAACGCTAATCTCCGATGGTGCGGGCGCGTATGTTTGCGGCTCGCCGGGTGGCGGCGGTGAAGGTAGCGGCAACAAGCTATTTGAAGGGGTTAAGGTAGCATCATACGAACGGGCGTTTAATACCATTACGCCAGCACTCCCAGCACAGAGACAAATAGTATTAGATTTAGAGGTCGAACCCTATAAGGATGCTAAATATTTACATGCTGCAGCGTATTGTGCCGCGCTAAGAAACGAACCATTTATTCACGGAGGAAGTGGAGTGATTATGGCCAGCGTACGCATGAAATTTTCTAATTCTCTTTATCAGGCTATTATGCCGCAGCAGGAATTATATGAAACCATCCCTCCGATGGGAATGTCGTATTTCTCCCATGCCCTTCAACCTTGGATAGATAATACCCCTAATGAATACACGAAGAGCATATTACCCTCTTATATGATTACCGGCAGCCCGCAGAGCTTTTATTCCCGCATGTCCTACAGTAGTCCGGGATTCACTGCTGGTGGCGAACTCCCGGTTTGGAATACCGGTTTCGCAGACATTGCTCTTCTCTGCAGAGCCGTCGCACTGTCAATTAATGACCAAATGAACCAAAAGGTTGCGGTGGATGATAACCAGTTTATCCGTGAGTATATAAACGGAGTAAGCCGCAATCCCTTCCCCGGGTATAATAGATTTACACAAATGATCCCCATACCTTCCAAAGCGACCAGGTTACATATTTACACAGACATAGACAAACAGCCTGCACAGAGCGGAGTTGCTGCCGCTGCTTATAGTATATTCTTCTACAAATAACCCAACTTGCCACAAATCCCCTTCGTCAAATCCGCGCGGTTGAGGGTGTAGAAATGCAGATGCGGAACGCCGCCTGCAACCAGTTTGCTGCACAGCGCAGACGCAGTTTCTACCGAAGCCCTGAATAAATCTTCGCCTTCCAGCCCGTCAAACTTCTTCACCAGCTTTTCGGGGATTTTCGCGCCGCACATCCCGGCGAATTTTACCGCCTGCGCGAAGTTGGAGATCGGCAATATTCCCGGCACTATCGGTTTGTTGATACCGATCTTCCCCGCCCGCTCCAGAAACTTAAAATAATCATCCGCATCAAAGAAAAACTGGGTGATTGCCCTGTCCGCCCCTGCTTCAAACTTTTCCTTGAGGTGCTGCAAATCATCTTCCGGGCTTTTCGCGGTCGGGTGTGTTTCCGGGTAAGCCGCAACGCTGATCTCGAAATCCGCCACTTCTTTTAAGCCCGCCACAAGGTCGGCCGCATATTCATAACCGCCCGGTGTCGGCACATATTCCCCGGTCATATTCGGCGGGTCGCCGCGCAGGGCGACGATGTGGTTAATCCCGCCTTGCCAGTAATTCCGCGCGATTTCGTTGATTTCCCCGCGCGTGGCATTGACGCAAGTGAGGTGGGAGGCCGGTTCCAGAGAGGTTTCTTCCCTTATGCGCTTCACAATCGCGTGGGTGCGCTCACGGGTTGAGCCGCCCGCGCCATATGTAACCGACACGAATTCCGGCTGCAAAGGGGCAAGCTCAAGCACCGCATCCCAGAGCTTTTGCTCCATTTCAGGGGTCTTCGGCGGGAAAAATTCAAAAGACAGCGTTGGTTTTTGTGTTGACATGGCCGGAATATGATATTAAAAAGCCACCTCTTTTTGCAAACTATTGGGTTAAAGTCAATGAAACGTACATTCCAGCCGAGCAATATAGTCAGAAAACGCCGCCACGGCTTCCGCGCGAAGATGAAAACCGTCGCAGGGCGCATCACGCTCAACAAGCGCCGCGCCAAAGGCCGCAAAAAACTGACTGTTTCCAGCAGCTAAACAGCCTTAGGGGGCTTGCCCTGATTTGATTACCATCCGCAAACGAGCCGATTTCCTGAGAATTGCCAAAGAAGGCAAACGCAGGCCGGTAAAGACTTTTGTTTTGCAAACCCTCCCCAACCAGAACGGCGAAACCCGCATTGGTTATACCGTAAGCAAACGGGTCTCCAAACGCGCGGTTGACCGCAACCGCATCAAGCGCCGCCTCCGCGCCGCCGTTAAAGATGTTTCTTCCTACTTCCCCGCCGGGAACGATTATGTCATAATTGGCCGCATTGATGCGATGACAAGGGACTATAAAGAACTCAAAAACGATTTGAAATACGCCCTGAAAAAAATCTTCACCGAGGAGAATAAAAATGGTGTGGCTCCTTAAAAAACTCATCAGGCTTTACCAGCTTATGCTCTCTCCGTGGCTTGGGAATAATTGCCGTTTCCTGCCCACCTGCTCCGATTATGCCGCAGAGGCGGTGGAAAAACACGGGGCAATCAAAGGCTCATGGCTCACCCTCAAAAGACTTTGCCGCTGCCACCCCTTAGGCGGAGAAGGCATTGACAACGTCCCGGAAAAGTAATACCAACCCTGCGATGCAAATAAATCCCGAACAGTTCGATAAATCACATAACCGCCGCATGATAATTGCGGTGATTATCTCCGCCATCATTATGGGCTTATGGTCATATTTCTATGACCAGCCGCTGCGTAAGGCGCAAAAGGAAGCAAGGTTCAAAGCCCAGCAGGAGCAATTGTTCAGGGAACAGGAAACGCTTAAGGCCAACCCGGAACTTGCGGAAAGAATCGCCGAACAGGCAAAAGCCGGGAACAAGATAACCCTGGCCGAAGCAATGGCAAAAACCCGCGAGGAAGCAATTGCCGAATCGCCGCGCATACGCATAAACACCAATAACCTGCATGGCTCCATCCGCCTTCAGGGCGCGCGGTTTGACGATATCACGCTGGCGAAATATAAAATCGCGGACGAGAAAAACAGCCCTGAGGTTGAAATCCTTTCCCCTAACGGACAGAAAATCTCCGGCCTGATTGAAATAAACTGGATCTCCGCCGATAAATCCATCAAAGCGCCGGATAGCAATTCGGAATGGAAAATTGAAGGGAATGACACCCTTTCGGTCGGCAACCCCGTAACCCTTACATGGGACAATGGGCAAGGCTATAAATTCACCAACACATATTCGGTTGATGACGGTTACATGTTCAGCGTGACCCAGAAAATCGAAAACAACAGCTATACAAGCGGGAAATTTTATCCTTATGGCCTGATCAACAAAACCCAGCTCGAATCCGAAAAAATGGAAGCGATGATGCTCCATACCGGGCCGCTAGGCGTTATGGACGGCAAACTCACCGAAATGAGCTACAGCGCCCTGATTGATAAGGAAAAGGTGAATTATGACAATGCCACAGGATGGATCGGCATTACTGACAAATACTGGTTCAAATCCCTGATTCCTGCCCATGGCGAAACATACAAGGCCAATTTCCGCTATTTCAAGGAAGACCACAGCGAAAAATTCCAGGTTGATTTTCTCGGCAGGGAAAAAACTGTTCCTGCCGGTGGCAGCGTTGAATATACGGCCAATTTCTTTGCCGGGGCAAAAGAGCTGGATTTGCTCGAAAAATACCGCGACGGATATAACATCCCGCTATTCGACCGCGCAATTGATTTCGGCTGGTTCTATTTCCTTTCCAAGCCGCTGATGAAACTTTTAAAGTTCTTCTATGAGCATATCAGCAATTTCGGCCTGTGCATCCTGCTCCTGACATTCTGCGTTAAGCTGTGCCTGTTCCCACTTGCCAAGAAAAGTTATATCTCCATGGGCAAGCTCAAGCTGCTCGCCCCGAAAATCAAAGATTTGCAGACGCGCTTCAAGGACGACAAGATACAGATGAACCGCGAGATGATGGAGCTTTATAAAAAAGAGCGCGTCAACCCCGCCTCCGGCTGCCTGCCGATCCTGCTCCAGATTCCGGTTTTCATCGCGCTCTATAAGGTTTTCTTCGTCAGCATCGAAATGCGCCATGCGCCATTCTTCGGCTGGGTGACCGACCTTTCGGCAAAGGACCCGACCACCATCTTTAACTTTTTCGGGCTGCTCCCTTATGACGTTCCATCCTTCCTGATGTTCGGCATATGGCCGATCTTATGGGCGCTCACCATGGTGCTACAGCAGAAAATTTCCCCTGCGCCGACTGACCCTACACAGGCGCAGATAATGAAATTCATGCCGTGGATGTTCCTTATCCTGTTTTCTTCAATGCCTGCCGGGCTGGTGATTTACTGGACATTCAGCAACCTGCTTTCAATCGCGCAGCAATTATATTTCCTTAAGCATATGCCGAAGAAATAAGTTACAGGGATAACCGGTAATGACGGAATTCACCGCAGAACAACTTGAATATGGCCGCTGGCTTTTCGCGCAGCAATGCGACTTCATGCGCGGCGTAGCCGATCTTGGCGGGTTGCCGGATTCTTCGCTCCCCGAAGTTGCGTTCGCCGGACGCTCCAACGTCGGCAAATCCAGCCTTGTGAACGCGCTGACCGGACGCAAAACGCTTTGCCGTACTTCGCAAAGCCCCGGCCACACTCAGCAGCTAAACTTTTTTGAGCTTGGCGGCAAGTTAAGGCTGGTTGACATGCCGGGCTATGGCTACGCGAAAGTTTCCCGCGGGCTTTCACAGGCATGGACGGAGCTTGCCAAAGATTACCTGCGTGGCCGCCCCAACCTTGTGCGCGTGCTGATGCTCATCGACTCCCGCCACGGCGCGAAGGATTCCGACCTTGAAATCATGCAAATACTGGACGAAACGGCGGTCAGCTACCAGATTGTTTTTACCAAGATCGACCAGCTTAAAAAAGGCCAGCCTCCGGTGCGCAATTTCAGCCAGTCTGAACATGCGGCAATGATGAATGAGGTCTTTGAAACTTCATCGGAAAAAAAGACAGGAATAAATCTGTTGCAAGCATCGCTGGCCGGTATTACAAGGTCTTAACAAGTATTATCAAGAGCTTAGCCATGTCAGACAGTAAAGTTAAAAAAACCTTCAAATCCAATATCAAGCCTGAGTGGATGAACATTGCCACCACTCTGGGCGAAGCTTTGCCCTATATGCGCCGTTTTGCGGGCGAGACTTTCGTCATTAAATATGGCGGCAACGCAATGGGCGACCCTGCCCTTGCCAAAAAATTCGCCAATGATATCGTGATGCTGAAACAGGTGGGCATCAACCCGGTTATCGTCCACGGCGGCGGGCCGCAAATCAGCTCCATGCTTGAGCGTTTGAAGATTCAAAGCAATTTTGTGAACGGCCTCCGCGTGACCGATTCGGAAACCGTCGAAATTGCCGAAATGGTGCTTTCCGGCTCCATCAACAAGCAGATAGTTTCCGATATCTGCGCGGCGGGCGGCCTTGCCGTCGGCATGTCCGGGAAGGATGGCGCGCTCATCACCGCCCGGAAAATCCGCCGCACCATGAAAGACCCGGATTCAAACATCGAGAAAATCCTCGACCTCGGCTTCGTGGGAGAGCCGGTGAAAATCAACCCGGAAGTTCTGGTTGCGTTTGAAGAATCCAATATCATCCCGGTAATTGCGCCAATCGGCATGGGTGAGAATGGCGAAACCTTCAATATCAACGCCGATACCGCAGCGGGCGCGATTGCCTCTGCCTTAGCGGCAAGCAAGCTGATATTGCTTACGGACGTTCCCGGCGTGATGAACGGGGAAGGCGAACTCATTAACCGCATCACCATGCATGAGGCAAAACAGATGATAACCGACCGCGTTGCGACCGGCGGCATGATACCGAAACTGGAAACCTGCATCTCCGCCGTTGAGCACAACGTTGAAGCCGCGCACATCCTTGACGGGCGCATCCCGCATGTCGTCCTGCTCGAAGTCTTCACCGAGCACGGCACCGGCACAATGATTTATTAACCAATCCGGCTTAGGATTCCGGCATGAGGATTTCATTACCGGATACGAAATCGCTGATAATCGCCGCTACCGCTATTGGTACGGGACTTTTCTTTGTTGCCGCCAGTTCAATGGAAAACGGCGCAACTTTGAGTATGCCTGTCTGGTTAATTACCATGCTCGCACAGGTAGCTGACCTGTTTTTCCATGAGCTTGGCCATGCCGTAACCGGCTGGCTGTTTGGTGAGCCGAGCGCCCCTCTTTTCATAATAACCCTGCATCTTGACCGCAGTATGGAAGTCCAGCTGATCGCAATTGCCGCCCTCGCCTTTGGCTGTTATTACCTGCATGATAAAGGCAAAGACGTTTTCCACTCCGCGATTGCTTTAACCATAATAGTTGTTCTGGTTGCCATCAGCGGCTATTACAGGATTGTTGTCTTATACATGGGACATGGCGGCTCAGTGATTGCGGGCGGGATTTTCCTTTACTGCGCGATAAGCTATTCCGGTGAAAAAACGCATAACCAATGGGTGATGGGCTTTATCGGCTCACTGCTGATATTCCGCAACATCAGGTTTTGCTATCTGCTAATCACTGACCCGGTTACGCGCGTTGATTACAAAACCACCAGCATTTTCGGCATCGACAATGATTTTCACCGCATTAACCAGATAGTCCCTTCGCTCAGCATTGAGAATATTGCGACTTTCACAATCTGCTTTGCAGTGTTCGTGTTTTTTGCGGCAATATTTCTGGCCATAACCCAACACAAGCAAGGCTCCTCAAAAACCTCCATCGACCAGTTCCTTGACGAAAAGCGTAACTTTTAAATGGTAATTATCCCCTTAAGCAAAGTATTGGCTACCCGTCATCGCAGGTTTATCCCGCGATCCGGTTAGCTTTGCCGCCACTGTATGTACCCACTGAACCAGACCCCGCGACAAGCGCGGGGTGACGATGAGGAAGTACTTAGCGTTTTGGTATAATTGCCTTCTAAATTTCTTGTAATTCTTCGACAAGCCCCAGCAAATCATCCGGCAGCGGTGCTTTAAAACTGCCCACATCCGGTATTTCGAGTTTATAGGCATGCAGAGCCTGACGCGGAAAATCAGGGATAAACTTGTTCTTACGGGTCACGCCGTAAACCTGGTCGCCGATTATCGGGTGTTTCAAATGCTTCATATGCACCCGGATCTGGTGCGTTCTTCCTGTTTGCAGCCTGCATTCCACCATACTTGCCGCACCATCACCAAAAACCTCCACCACGCTATATTCCGTAATAGCAATTTTTGCGTTCGTCCCCTCGCCGCGCTCCATACCCCATTCGGTATGCGAACCCACCACAATTTCCCCGGCCCGGTTATAATCCGCGCTGCGGCTTGAGCCGCCGGTGCTGTAAACTGATTCGGTGAGGTCGAATGTCGTCATTTTCTTGCGGTCTTTCGGGTGGCGGCCAAAACCGGTTTTAATAATTCCTGATGACTGCGCGGGTACACCGTTCACCAGCGCGTAATAAAAACGCTTTACCTCGCGCGATTCAATCCCTGCCGCAAGCTTGCGGTGCGCCGCATCGGTCTTTGCGATAACTATCAATCCACTTGTGTCCTTATCCAGCCGGTGGACGATTCCCGGCCTTTCCACCCCGTTAATGCCCGAAAGCCGCCCCTTGCAGTGGAACAACACCGCATGAACCAGCGTATTCTCATAATTCCCCGGCGCAGGGTGGACGGTAAGCCCGGCAGGCTTGTTGACAACCATCATTTCATCGCTCTCAAACACCACATCCAGCGGGAAATCCCAAGGGGTGAGGTCAAGCGGCTTTGCCTCCGGTATCTCAATGCCAATTTCCTCCCCTTCCTTAACTTTCCGGGAGTGGTCTTCTATTAATTTCTGCACATAGCTGCGCGAAAGCCCGGTTTTTGCGGCAAGAAATTTATCCAGCCTTCCGCCATCTTCTTCCGCACTGACAATAAACCTTTGTTCCATAATAACTTTTCCGCCACAAACCGGTTGCCCGCCGCCTTCGCCCCACAACCTAAATTACCTGTTGACATCAGCCGGACAGATAAGCATAATGCGCCACTCTAAAAAATAGCAAGCGAATAAAATTATGAAAACTTTTTCTGCAAAACCGAAAGAAATTGAGCGCAAATGGTATCTTATCGACGCTGAGGGCGTTGTTCTTGGCCGCCTTGCGGTTGAGGTGTCAAAAATCCTGCGTGGTAAGCATAAGCCGATTTTCACCCCGCATATCGATACCGGTGACCATGTTGTTGTCATCAACGCGGGCAAAATCCGCATGACCGGTAAAAAAGCCAGCCAGAAGGTTTACTACCGCCACACCGGCCATCCGGGCGGCATCAAGGAAACCACCCCTGAGAAAATCATCGCCGGCCGCTTCCCTGAAAGGGTTGTCGAGCTTGCGATCAAACGCATGTTCGCGCGCCGCCGCGCCGGTTTGACTAACCAGCAACTTACTAAACTCCGTGTTTATGCCGGTGCCGAACACCCGCACACAGCGCAGAACCCTATCGTCCTGAACCTTGCAGAAAAAAATCCTAAAAATAAAAGAGTAAGCGGTAACTAAAGATGATTCAAATCCCTACAGCAGCAACAGCAGAAGTTGAAGAAGAAGTAAAGCCACGCGAGCCTAAAGTTGATTCACTGGGCCGCTCATACGCAACCGGCAAACGTAAGGATGCCGTTGCGCGCGTCTGGATCAAAAAAGGCAAAGGCAAAATCACCGTTAACGGCAAACCGATCGAAACTTATTTCGCCCGTCCGGTCCTCCGCATGATTATTAACCAGCCGTTCGAAGCTACCAAATCCGAAGGCGCGTTTGACGTGACCGTTACGGTTAAAGGCGGCGGTCTTTCCGGTCAGGCTGGCGCTGTCCGCCACGGTATCAGCAAAGCGCTTGACCTTTACAACCCTACTGAGAACCACACCGTTCTTCGCCGCGAAGGCTTCCTCACCCGTGACAGCCGCGTCGTTGAACGCAAGAAATATGGCCGCGCGAAAGCCCGCCGCCGCTTCCAGTTCTCTAAACGTTAGAAATTGGGAAATCGGGAAACTGAGAGATTGGGATGCTATGAATGGGAACTTCAGCAGCAGTATTTATCACTAAAGCTACTGACCTAGATGTTTTCAAAATTGCATATCAAGCTTCGCTGGAATTGCATAAGCTAAGCTTGAAATTTCCCGGCATTGAGCAATATGACCTTGCTTCCCAGCTTAGAAGGGCCAGCAAATCGGTTTGTTCAAACATAGTTGAAGGCTTCTCTAAACAGGCCCATTACCCGGCAGAGTTTAAGAGATTCTTATCAATCGCGTTGGCTTCCTGTGATGAAGTACAATTATGGTTGAAATATTCTACCGATCTGGGGTATATAAATTCCCCGGATTGTCTAAAAATAACAGAGGAATACGAGAATATAGGAAAAATGCTCAGAAGTTTGAGAAATAAAGTTAAAAATTAAATCTCAATTTCCCGTTTTCCCAATTTCCCGATTTCTAAAAAGGAGAACAAATGGCCCGCGTCACAGTTGAAGATTGCATTGAACACATCCCGAACCGTTTTGAGCTGGTTACAACCGCCGCGCAGCGCGCGCGCCAGATTTCTTCCGGCAACCCGATCCATATTTCGCGCGATAACGATAAGGACACCGTTGTTGCACTGCGTGAAATAGCGGAACAGAAGCTTGACCTTGAGCACCTTGGCAATGAAGTCATCCAGGGTTACCAGAAATACGGCAAGAAAGATGTTATCGACGAAGTTTCACCGGGTTTCGGCTCTGCCGCAAGCCGTGAGATCACCGACGAAATCCAGTCGCTCACCGTTAATGACTCAGATGATGACGACGATCTGGGCGCTCCACAGGATGAAGGCCTCGATATGGGCTTTGGCGATGATGAAGTTGACGCCGAAGACTAAACCAACGAATTAAAAGCAGATTAAATAAAAACCCGCCAAACCCGGCGGGTTTTTTGTTATGCCCTTCCCGCTCCTAAAAATGAAGTCCTGACCAGCAGCCTGAATTCCCCTTCCTTATTCTTCACAGGATTATCCCTATCACTTAACGCGGTGCGCCGGTGCGGCTCAAGGTTGTTATTGATAAATACATAATTTGCCGAACCCGGTTCAATCAGCAGGTTCACTCCAACTCCCTGCAAAGCCTGATTAACCAGCTTATCCCTGACAGCCTCCAGCTCCCCTCTTGAAGCCTCAAAGTCGCGCTTTACGGATTGCGGCGCTTTCGGGTCGCAGGCAATCAAAACCCTTGATTCATCCTGATAAATCCTGAGCTGGGTAACCCGGTTGCCTTCATCCAGTTGCACCACCGGCGCATGAACGCCCTGCAAACCTTTCTTGAACGCGCTTGGGCCGGGGAGGAACAGGAAATATGGCTTTGTCAGCAATTCAAACTCACGCGGGGTAAAAATTTCCGAAAAATTCCTAAGCACCTGCCCCAAAGTTGCAATGGAGGTATATGTCCCTTTGTTCCTGACAGCGCCAACTGAAATAAAATCCGAATACTTATTTTCCGCAAAAGCGTCATCAATATGCCATTTGAACTCATCCGCGCCAAGGCTGGAAGCCGTGTTGAGCTGTGACCTGCGCGGCATAACAACCGTATGGCGGTGATATCCCCCCTGGTCAAAAGTAAGATGGGAAGAAACCTCAAGGCCGATCAGTTCAGCAAGGCCGGAATGGAACAACTCGGTAACGAACTCACTCTTACCCACAGAGATTGAGCCGGGAGTTTCAAAATCATATGTTTCATCTTTCCACGCCTCGGCATAGATTGATTCAACCCTGTCAACCGGGCCGCCGGCCACGACAAAACTCGGAATTAATTTCTTGTTCTCATATCCCGCCATTTCCTCAATAAACCGGAGAAAACCACGGACATCCTTATCACGGTTCAGCCCTGCATTCTCCAACGCATCCTTAATTGCCTGCGCCGCAAGCGGAACCGCCGCCGCGTCAATATATGGATAATGTTTCCCGGCGATTCCTTTTAATGTTTCCGCCAGTTCCTGCCTTACAGAGGACGGGAAAATAACCTCACGCACGCCGGTTTTAGTATGTTGGGCAAGAATCTTTGCCAGCCATTGTTTTCTTTGCAATTCCATCCTAGCTTATTAGCAAATCTTAACCACATTTACAAAGATTATTTTGCAAATATATTAACTTCATCCCTGAAACTTTTGAATTCCAGCCCGTTACCGGAAGGGTCGGTGATGAAAAAAGTCCCTTGCTCCCCCCCTTTCCCACGGAACCTGACCATTGGGCTGATGACAAAACCAATACCGGCCTTTTCGATTTTCCCGGCCAGTTTTTCCCATTCCTCCCACGGCAGGATTGCCCCGAAATGGCGCAGCGGCACAGCCTTGCCGTCCACCGTGCTGGTGGCTTCCCCGCCGCATTCGCCTGCGTTCACATGGGCGGAAAGCTGGTGGCCGAAAAAGTTGAAATCGATCCATTTTTCGGTTTCGCGGCCAATATCGCAGCCGAGCAGATTACCATAAAATTCCCTTGTGGATTCGATATCCTTAACCGGAAAAGCAAGATGGAACGGTTTATAATTCATGTTACATTTATAATCCCCCGCCTGAATTTTGCCAAGCAGGATTGGGATAAATTAAGGAAAACTAGAAAATGGTTTTAAATCAGCTAATATTGAAGAATGCCCACGATTAAGGAATTATCGGCAGAATTGCTTGAAAAAGTTCAGGCATACAACAAAGACGCTAACCTTGAGCTTATCAAAAAAGCCCTGGTTTTCGGGGAAAAGGCGCATGGGGAACAGAAACGCGCTTCCGGCGACCCATATTTCACCCACCCGATCGAGGTTGCGATAATCCTGACCGAATTCAAAATCGATGATTCCAGCGTCATCACCGCCCTGCTCCATGACACAGTGGAAGATACCGACGCAACCCTTGAAGACCTTGAACGCGAATTCAGCGACGATGTGGCAAAGCTGGTGGACGGCGTGACCAAGCTCACCAAGCTTGAGCTGAAAAGCGAGGGCGAGAAGGTCAAACAGGCTGAAAACTTCCGCAAACTTCTGGTTGCGATGTCGGAAGATATCCGCGTGTTGCTGGTAAAGCTGGCCGACCGTTTGCACAATATGCGCACGCTTGAGCATATGCGCCCCGACAAGCAAAAACGCATCGCGCAGGAAACCATGGACATTTACGCCCCGCTTGCCGAACGCATCGGGATGCAGCAGGTGAAAGATGAATTGCAGGATATCTGCTTCGCTATCCTTTACCCTGAAGTGCGCGAATCCATCATGAACCGCCTGAAATTCCTGCGCGAAAAAGGCGAGGAAGGCGTTACCCGCACCATCAACGAAATCAGCGGAAAACTTGAAGAAGCAGGCATCAAGGCCGAAATCACAGGCCGCGAGAAAAAACCCGCCTCCATCTGGAACAAGATGCAGCGCAAAAACATCTCATTCGAGCAGCTTGCCGATATTGTCGCCTTCCGGGTTTTTGTCGAAACCGTGGCGGATTGTTACCACGTGCTCGGCGTTCTCCACTCCAGCTACCACGTTATCCCTGACCGTTTCCGCGATTTCATCTCCACCCCCAAATCCAACGGCTACCAGTCGCTCCATACCACCATCATGGGGCCGGAAAACCAGCCGATAGAAATCCAGATACGCACCCATGAAATGCACGACATCGCCGAGCTTGGGGTGGCTTCTCACTGGACATACAAACAAAACCACCGCTTCGGCACGGAAGGCAAGCAATACCGCTGGATACGCGAGTTGCTCGACATCCTTTCGCACTCCTCAAACCCGGAAGAATTCCTTGAGAACACCCGGCTTGAAATGTACCACGACCAGGTATTCTGCTTCACCCCGAAAGGTGATTTGATCGCCCTGCCGAAAGGCGCGACACCTATCGACTTCGCCTTCGCCGTCCACTCCGATGTCGGCTTCACCTGCACCGGCGCGAAGGTGAACGGGCGCATCGTCCCGCTCAAGCACCACCTTGAGAATGGCGACCAGGTAGACATCATCCGCAGCAAAACGCAGACCCCCTCCCCGGAATGGGAGCGTTTCGCCGTCACCGGCAAAGCCCGCGCCGAGATACGCCGTTATGTCCGCACCCAGCAGCGCCAGCAATATCTCAGCCTTGGGCGCGAGATACTCATTAAATTCTTCTCGCAGGAAGGCTATGATTTCAATGAATCCCTGCTCGCCCAGCACGTGAAGAAACTTAACAAACGCACCGTTGAAGACGTAATCGCCGAGGTTGGTGAAGGGCTGGTAACCCGCCTTCAGGTGCTAAAAGCAGTTTACCCTGAGCATATAACCAAAGCCGCCGCTTCCACCGCTGCACACAGGAAACGCAACTTCCTGTTCTTCCGCCGCAGCAAGGAAAAACAGCCGAAGAATGCCATCCCCATCAAGGGACTTATCCCCGGCATGGCGGTGCATTACGCCGGTTGCTGCCACCCGCTTCCCGGCGATAAGATAGTTGGCATCATCACCACCGGCAAAGGCGTCACCATCCACACTTCGGACTGCGAAACGCTGGAGAATTTCGCCGATACACCGGAGCGCTGGATCGAGGTTTCGTGGAACAATGTGGGTGACCAGACCGACTCCCACACAGGCCGCCTTAAAATCATCATCTCGCATGAAACCGGCGCGTTCGCCATTCTTACCGAAGCAATCGCCAAGGAGAAGGGCAATATCACCAATTTCAAGATCATCAACCGCTCACAGGATTTCTTTGAGATCATCGTCGATATCGGCGTGAACGGTGTAAGCCATCTAAGCGCCATAATGGCCTCACTGCGCAGCAAACCAGTAATTCATTCTGTGGAAAGATATAATATTTAATTGCCCCCGTGCGGCGCTATCTCACTTTGTAGCACCTCACCCCATCCCTCTCCTAATAGGAGAGGGCTTAATATTCTCCCCCCTATCAGGGGGGAAATAAGGGGGGTGGCTCTTACGACTTACGACATACGACCACCCTTTTAACACTTTACACCGGCCCCTCAAGCCGTTAAAAGATTGCCTATGAAACTGAACCGCCGCCAGTTTGTTATCGGAAGCGCCGCAGTTGCAGCATGTACGGCCGCACCGTTCATCCCTGCCCGCGCCTCAATACGCAGCGATTACAACCCGCTTAAATTCTACAACCTCCACACCGGCGAAAGAATCTCCCTGCGTTACCGCAATGATGACGAATATTTCCTCTCCGCGCTCGATGAAGCAAACCATTTTTTCCGCGACCACCGCACCGGCAAGGTCGGCGAGCTGGATCCGCGCCTGTTTGACCATATCTACTTCCTCAACAGCTATTTCGGCACCGGACGCACGATTGAGATCATCTCCGGCTACCGCTCGCCGGAAACCAACGATATGCTCGCCAACCGCTCACGCGGGGTTGCGCGGCAGAGCTACCACACAAAGGGCATGGCGATTGACCTCAATATCAGCGGCGTTCCGGTCAAAACCGTCCACGAGGTGCTGGTCGAGAAAGAACTAGGGGGTGCCGGGGTTTATACTGCCAGCAAGTTTGTCCACCTTGACACCGGGCCTGTCCGCCGCTGGGTCGGAAGATAGGATTTCAGCAAGCGCTCCCGAATCAAGCAGTTTTGACCTTGCGTTTTCCCGTACGAAACGGCGGTTCTTATAATAAATATCATTGCGTAAATTGATGTTGTTATCCTTATCCATCCATGCCGTGCGGTAAGTAAGGAAAACCTTCACCTGCTCAGTCGGTAAAATTTGGAAGCGGCGCGTCGAGATTTTTTCACTCACCTCCTCCCCGGAAATCTTCTGGTCGCGCAGAATGAACTCAGCCAGCCTGATCGGTTCCTCCACCCTCACGCACCCGGCGCTTAGGGCGCGGAAACTCTTTTTAAACAACCCCGGCGAGTTTGTATCATGCAGGTATATAGCGTCGGAATTCGGCAGCGAAAACTTCACCCTGCCCAGCGAGTTCTGGCTTCCGGCGCGCTGCCGCACCTTGATTTGCGACGGTGAAACCACCTCCCAATCCACCTCTGCATATTCTTCCGGCGAAATAACCTCGTTGGTTTCAAGCCATGTGATTGTGTACCCGCCTTTGGTCAGGTAACTGCTGTCATTCCTGATTTTAGGCAATAAATCCTTATCCAGAATCCTCTGCGTAGGTGTCCATTCCGGATTGAGGACGATACTCTCAACATGGTTTTCCATCTCCGGGGTTTCCCTGCCCTGCTTGCCGACAATCACATTCATCTCGAATTCCGCTTTACCATCATTCAGAGCATAAAGCTTGTATTCCGGGATGTTCACCACGATCGCGCGGCCTTTTTCGGGGAAGTTTTCACCGCGCAGCTTGTCCATACTGAATTTTATCTGCCCGATCGCATCAGGCAGATAGCTGTTTATTTTATCCACGGTTTGCTTACTGATGATGCCGTCTTCCTCCAGCCCGTTGAGGCGCTGGAATTTTTTTACCATCGCCACCGTATTTTTATCATAAACCTTTTCCTCATTGATTTTCGGTACAATGGTTTCGGAGTTGAGGCTGTAAAAAATCATTATATTCTTGCGGATGAGCGGAATGTTACCATCGTTTTCGCCGGGGCTGATTTTACGGGTTGGCGGAACTTTTGCGACAATGTCCATCTCTTGCAGCATGCGGTAATAACCCAGCATATTACGTAAATTGTTATACTCCTTTGCTTTATCCCCAAGCTGTTTGCCGATGAACTTATCCAGCGGTTTTTCATAATTTTCATCATCGACCAGGTCACGCATGGTTTCGGTAAGCCCATCGCGATATTTTCCACGTTCATCACTACCAATTTTCTCAAGCCGCGTGGGCGCTTCAACAATTCCATAGCGCAAATCCATCAGGTAAAGCGCGAGTGATTTCAAGGCTCTTTGGTTGATTTCCTGCACTTCCTCCGGCGTTATTCCTTCCCTTGCAGAGCGCAAATTATCAAGCTCCTTAACCCCATATCTTTCCGGTTCGATCCCGTGCTCACCCGCCCCGCGCAGGATTTTAAGCGCAACCTCCCCCTCATCGGTCAAACCCTTTTCGTTATAAAGCTCAGGCAGCGTTTTCGGCGCAGCATACCCGGCAAGCGGAGCCACAAAAAGCGCCAGCACAACAACAAACTTAACAACAGATACCATCTTGAACATTGTCATCTTATAGCATTGAATTTGATAAGTTTTCCATTAATTCCAATTAATCATGCGCAACTTTCCCGCATTATATTCAAGCTGGGGCAAATTGGCAATTTTACGGACGGAGTTACCTGTCACCCCCGCGCAGGCGGGGGTCTTAAGCCCAAGATTCCCGCCTGCGCGGGAATGACAGGAAAGAGTCTCAAGAATTGGCAATTTTGCTATATCCCGCTTGGGATTTTCGATTAATATCACCAAATGCAGAATTATAAAATCCTCCTGCCAATCAATGTTGATGAGCCGTTTGACTACACTTCCGGCGAGGAACTTGCAGTGGGCGACTTCGTAAGGGTTCCCTTCCGCAGCGGCGAGGAAACCAGCGTAGTCTGGAAAAAGGCCGAAGCCGAAATTCCCGCCAGCAAGATAAAACCGGTTATCGGCAAACTCCCCCTCCCCCCGCTCAAAAAAGAACTGGTAAAGTTCATCGAATGGGTAGCCGAATACAACATGACCCCGCTAGGCATGGCGCTAAAAATGGTGATAAGCATAAAATTCACCAAAAAAGACCTCAGCTCCCCCCTTGAGGGGGAGCGGGTTTTGCCATCGGCAAAACCGTGGGGGGAAAGGGGTTATAGCCCCACCCTAACCAACCATGCCCAGGAAATGCGAAAAACGCCCACTCCATGGGAACAAAAGCTCTGGCAAAAACTTAATAACAACCAACTGGGTTACAAATTCCGCCGCCAGCAACCAATCGAAAACTATATAGCCGATTTCTATAATCCGGAAAAAAAACTGGTTATCGAAGTTGACGGAGGACAGCATAACGAAAGCGAATATGACAGAATACGGGATGAGGAGTTGTGCAGCAAAGGCTTCAGAATCCTTCGTTTCTGGAATAATGAAATCGACACGAATATAGATGGCATTTTAACAAGGATACTTGCAACATTAGAATCATCCCCCCACCGAACCAGCGAAGCTGGTTCTACTCCCCCTCAAGGGGGGAATATTACCACCTTATCCGCCCCGCAATCAGAAGCAGCCGGAATTTTGCGTGACAAAGTAAAAACGGCAAAATTCGCGCCCACAGTGCTTGATGGTGTCACCGGCTCCGGCAAGACCGAGGTTTATTTTGAGGCAATTGACGAAGCGCTTGCGGAAGGAAAACAAGTCCTCGTCATGCTCCCCGAAATCGCGCTTTCGCACCAATGGCTTTCGCGTTTTAAAAAGCGTTTCGGGTTTGAGCCGGGAATCTGGCATTCCGACCGCACACCGAAACAGCGCCGCGAAACCTGGCTCGATGTCGCGCTTGGGGCTTGCCGCGTTGTCGTAGGCGCGCGCTCAGCGCTGTTTTTGCCCTTCCGCAACCTTGCGCTCATAGTCGTCGATGAGGAGCACGACCAGTCCTACAAGCAGGAGGAAGGCGTTATCTACCACGGGCGCGATATGGCCGTTGTGCGCGCTTCTCTTGAGCACATCCCGGTGGTGCTGGTTTCCGCCACCCCATCGGTGGAAACCGTGAATAACCTCAACGAAGGCAAATATGAGCTGCTGCACCTGCCGGAACGTTATGGCGGCGCGACCATGCCCGATATCGAGATCGTCGATATGCGGCGCGAGAAGCTCAAAAGCGACCATTTCATTTCCGCCAAACTGCGCGAATTGCTCACGCATGGCTTAAATAAAAACCTGCAATCCATCCTGTTCCTCAACCGCCGCGGCTATGCCCCGCTTTTGCTGTGCCGCGCCTGCGGTTACCGTTTCCAATGCCCTAATTGCAGCGCATGGCTGGTCACGCATAAATTCGGCGAAAGGCTGGAATGCCACCATTGCGGCCATCAGGCAGCCATCCCGAAAGAATGCCCGGAGTGCAAAGTGGAGGACAAACTCCATGCCTGCGGCCCCGGCGTTGAGCGGCTGAAAGAGGAAGTCATGGAATATTTCCCCACCGCCCGCGTGGAGGTGATGGCCTCCGATTCGCCAAAATCCGCCGACGAGATTGTGAACCGCATGATAACCCACGATATCGACATTTTAATCGGCACGCAGATGATAGCCAAAGGCCACCACTTCCCCAAGCTTTCCCTCGTCGGCGTGGTGGATGCCGACCTCGGCCTTGAAGGCGGCGACTTACGCGCGATGGAACGCACCTATCAAATTCTCCATCAGGTTTCAGGCCGCGCCGGGCGCGAGGCGGATATCGGCCGCGTTATCGTGCAGACCTACAACCCCGACAACCTCGTGATGCAGGCGATAGCGCAGCAGAAACGCGACGAGTTCATCGAGCGCGAGCTGATTGCGCGGCAGCGTTTTTCAATGCCTCCTTTTGGCCGACTGGCCAGTATTGTGGTTAGTTCCAAAAACGAAAAAGCCGCGCGGAAGTTCATCACCGATATTTCCCTTTCCGCCCCGCACGCGACGGACGTCACCCTGCTCGGCCCCGCCCCCGCGCCGCTTAGCTTCCTGCGCGGCGAATACCGCTACAGGCTCATCGTGAAAGCGCCAAAAAAGTTCAACATCCAGAGATATATCAAGGCATTGCTGGCGCGCCACAAAACCCCGTCAGGCATTAAAACCCGCGTTGATATCGACCCGTTCAGTTTTGTTTAGCTCCGCCCCATGCCGGACGCGCAGCCTGAACAAAACTTCCGTCACCAGCAAAGCCAACCCCGCCACTATAATGCCGCCTACCATATCAGCGATATAATGGAACCGTGTAGCAGAGGCATAGATGCAGATAAGAGCTAGTGCCGGTACATAGAACAGCGCCAATATTGCCTTAAGCCGTATGGCGTAAATTGTCAGTGCCAGACTATGCGCGACATGTAACGAGGGCATAGCGCCAAGCACCGCGACCAAAGTATCATCATAAGGAATGTCATATTCCCACCTGCGGTAACCATCAGTGATTTTTATCATTTCTGACTGCACCTCTTCCAACATTACACGTTCATAGACCAATGGGCCATAAGCCGGCATGAGCATATATCCACCACCGCCAATTAACATGATTGCAATCACCAGTGTAATGCTTTTTTCCAGTTCATGCTTTCCCAAAGCCAGCCCTGCATAGGCGTAAGTAACAACAAAGCATGCAGCATAAATATAAAAATATATATCCGGCTTAAAATTAAGCAGGTCGGCTGCTGAACGTAATAAATCCACAATCCCGGCAAGCTGGAGGTCTGTTTGCAGCAAGTAGCCATCCCATAACTCCCCATGATGCGCCCACCATTTCATTACCATCATAAAATAAGTAGCGGCGCCGCAGCAAATAAGCATACGCAAGTAGAACAGGATATAGGCTATACAGGTTTTAGCATTCATATGTTGCTTTACAGCCTGCTTTCCTATGATAGCCAGTAACACTAAGAACCAGAAACTAACCGATTCGTGGAGCACGATTAGTTTTTCTGGATTCCCTCCAATACCAAACCTGTAGCCATACACAAAATGTAAAAACAGAACCATGCACAAGGCGGTTAAACACAATAATTCTGCGGGTAACAGCCTTCTTACCAAAACATTCATTAAGCACTCCCCTGCTGGAAAAGTGCCACCTGCGGGTGGCGGGGAGTTGATAAAACCTATAACCGACAAGGTTCGCATTAGCCTTTGGCCGCCAAATTAATGGCGGTCCTGAACATGCGCTAATGCCTCCCCGCCATAGCGAGGAGTATGAATAACGGTCATACTGGCCGTCGGTTATAAGGGGTTATCACGCCCCGGGATGGAGTTGCCATCCCGCTGATAATGCTAACTGATGGCCGGACAACCTACAAGAGAATTCTGGCAATTATGATGGCTGATAAAATGAGTAACCCGCAATCAGGCTGAAGCGCGACCAAGTATATGGTTTCTGATAGGAACTTATATACATAACCATCCACAACACGTCATTGCGAGCAAACAACGTGAGCGCGGCAATAACGTAACCTGAATATTACCCTAAACCTTCTCCGCATCCAGCACCACTTTGCGCATTTTCGGCACGGCAAAAGCGGTGAACACAACAATTCCAACACAGGCCACGCCGCCCCAGACGATGCTCGGCACCAGCCCCATCCATTTCGCCTGCACGCCCGCGCGGAATGCGCCGATCTCGTTCGAGGAAATGATGAACATCGCATTCACCGAAGAAACCCTGCCGCGCATATGGTCGGGCGTTATCCATTGCACCATCGTTGAGCGGATGACCATGCTCACGCTGTCAAACGCGCCGCTTACGGCGAGCAGGAACATCGAAAGCCAGAACGAGGTGCTTAGCCCGAACCCGATTATGCACGCGCCAAAACCGGCAACCACCCATAACAGCAAACTGCCGCGGATCTTCTTGAACGGGAACACCGCCAGCACCAGCGCGGTTATCACCGCCCCAAGCGCGGGAGCAGCACGCAACGCGCCCAGCCCTTCGGAGCCGACCTTTAAAACCTCATCAGCAACAGCGGGCAGCATCGCCACCGCGCCGCCAAACAGCACCGCGAACATATCCAGCGTCATCACCGAAAGCAGGATCGGGTTATCAAGGATAAACCGCCAGCCTTTTTTGATGCTTTGCGCTGCTTTCTCGCGCACTGCATCGCTGCGGTGCTTTTTGATATTCCGGCTCATGGCGAGCAGCAACGCAAGCTCCGCGAACATCAGCCCCGCCGGTATCATCCACGCTGCCCGCGCCCCATAACCGCCATAGATTATCCCCGCGATCGCCGGGCCGCTGATGATGGCGACCTGAAAAAAACTGGTCAGCCACGCCGAGGCGGCGGACATCTGGCTGCGCTCCACCACCTTCGGCAATATCGCGAATGAGGCCGGGGTGATGAAACTCCGCGCGAGGCCGGAGATGAACACACCCGCGAAAATCCACGGCACTATGTTGCCGACATCCACCAATCCGCCGCCGATAAGGAACAGCGCGAAAGTGTTAAGCGCCAGCACCACAATACAGGCAGTAAAAACCCGGTGCGGGCGGTAAACATCGACCACATGCCCCGCGACCAGCGAACAGAGGATTGCCGGAACCGCCTCAACCAGCCCCACCATGCCGAGCATGAACGGGTCTTTGGTGATGGTGTATATCTGCCAGCCGACAATCACCGCCTGCGCCTGCAACGCCATGATCCCGAACATACGGGTGAACAGCAGCAGCCGGAAATCACGGCCTTTCAGAACGGAGAATGAGAGTTTGGACATAAAACAGTTTCAGTTTTTAGTTTCAGTTCCAGTGGACATAACTGAAACTGCCAACTGAAACTAACAACTGATAATGTCCAAATTTTAGTATCACCTTATAATTTGTCATTCCCGCGGAGGCGGGAATCTTAGGTTAAGACCCCCGACTACTCGGGGGTGACAGGTAAACCAAGATACTACCTGACAACTAAGCAGCCTTGACCGCAGTCACCAGCACAGTGCAGGAATTCGCCGTCACCTGCGCCACGCCACCATCGATTTCGAGCTTTTCCTTAGGCTGGCCGTCAACCGAATCATAAATGGCAATTTCGCCTTCGCGCAGATCGGAGATCAGCGGCGAATGGTTGGCAAGAACGCCGAAATCCCCTTCCGAGCCGGGCAGCGTCACCATGGTAACTTCCTTGGAATAAACCAGTTTTTCGGGTGTTACGATTTCAAGTTTCATAGAGAGTTTCCAGTTTCAGTTTCTAGTTTCAGTGACAGCTTCAACTGAAACTGCCAACTGAAACTAAAAACTAGTTTACGCTGCTTCCTTTGCGAGTTGCTCAGCTTTAGCAACTGCCTCCTCGATGCCGCCCACCATATAGAACGCCGATTCAGGCAGGTGGTCGTATTTGCCTTCCACAATTCCCTTGAAGCCGGAAATCGTGTCTTTCAATGCAACGAGAGCACCCGGCTTGCCGGTGAACACTTCCGCAACGTGGAACGGCTGCGAAAGGAAACGCTGGATTTTACGCGCGCGGGCAACAACGAGTTTATCTTCCTCGGAAAGCTCGTCCATGCCAAGGATGGCGATGATATCCTGCAACGATTTATAAGTTTGCAGGACGCGCTGCACTTCACGCGCAACGCCATAGTGCTCCTCACCGACGATTTGCGGGTCAAGCGCGCGGCTGGTCGAATCGAGCGGGTCAACCGCAGGGAAGATAGCCATCTCGGCGATCTGGCGCGAAAGAACCGTAGTCGCGTCCAAATGCGCGAATGATGTCGCCGGCGCCGGGTCGGTAAGGTCATCCGCAGGAACATAAATCGCCTGAACGGAAGTGATGGAACCTTTGTTGGTTGAAGTGATACGCTCCTGCAGCGCGCCCATTTCGTTGGAAAGGGTCGGCTGGTAGCCCACCGCGGAAGGGATACGGCCAAGAAGCGCGGAAACCTCGGAACCCGCTTGGGTAAAACGGAAGATGTTGTCCACGAAGAACAGAACGTCCTGGCCTTCCTGGTCGCGGAAATATTCCGCCATGGTGAGGCCGGTAAGGGCAACGCGCGCGCGCGCTCCCGGCGGTTCGTTCATCTGGCCGTAAACCAGCGCGGCTTTTGATTTTGAGAGTTCTTTCACGTTGATAACGCCGGAATCGATCATTTCGTGGTAGAGGTCGTTGCCTTCGCGGGTACGCTCACCCACACCGGCGAAGATCGAGTAGCCGCCATGCGCTTTCGCGATGTTGTTGATGAGTTCCATGATGGTAACGGTCTTGCCCACGCCCGCACCGCCGAAAAGGCCGATCTTGCCGCCTTTGAGGTATGGCGCGAGAAGGTCGATGACCTTGATGCCGGTAACGAGGATTTCCGAATCGGTCGATTGCTCGGAAAATGAAGGCGCTTCCGCGTGGATCGGCGCAAGTTGCTTGGACTTGAATTCGCCTTTCTCATCGATCGTTTCGCCGATAACGTTGAAGATACGGCCAAGCACTTCCGGGCCAACCGGGACGGAGATAGGAGCGCCGGTATCGGTAACTTCAGTGCCGCGGGCGAGGCCGTCGGTTGAGTCCATCGCAATGGTGCGGACAGTGCCTTCGCCAAGGTGCTGCGCGACTTCCAGCACAAGGCGGCGGCCCTGCACCTCGCACTCAAGCGCATTAAGGATCGACGGCAGCGCGCCCTCGAATTTCACGTCCACAACCGCGGAGATAACCTGCGTCACAACGCCCGCAGCGCCGCCCTTATTAGCCGATTTGTTTGTTGTTTTCTTGGTAGCCATTTCTGTTTCCCTCTGTTTTTAATTCTTAATTTATAATTTTTACCTGATTACTTGAATGAGTTTGCACTACATCATTCTCTCTGTAACACAATTAAATCAGTCACACGCCTTGTAATCATCTTACTACGACACGACGACAATATCAGCCCAGCTATACTCCCCCCTTCATACATCTTAGCCTCAAGTTCACATTGCGCATTTTTGTAATCAGCCCATTCTCTTTGAGATTTTTCTAGTAACTCGACATCATATCTTCCTGACTTTCGCATCTTTTCAAGCTGTATGTACATTATAGAGTCCCAAGCTTGAGACTCTGCTCCCGAACAAAAATTTAACTCTATTTGAGTTTGATCTGTCTCTTTGAGGCAGTAGTTCTGGTAGAAATCATTACTACATTCAATATGAATTTTTTGAACGCTGTCATAGCTATCGCTATATTTATCTATGCACGCATTTATCGAACTGATAGCCTTCTCTTGATACTTTTTTGTATCTTCTGATGCATTCGATTCAGAAGCCATATAGAGAAAAGATATCACAGCTAGTACCGCATTTACACAGCATACTGATTTTTTCCCTTCTACTTTACTATTCACCTTCTTAAACATATCTCATATTTCCCAAGCGTTACCTCGCGCGGTACGGCCCGTTAATTTTCGTTGCTTCAACCTCCAGCGCGTCGCGTCCGATAACCTGTTCGGAGCACACTGAAAGCGCGTGCATGTAAGCACCTTTTGCCTCGTGGCTGGCGGAAGCGCCACCGCGGTAATAGGCTTTCAACTGGCCATCCAGCCACGGCAGCCTGTCCTCACCGATCTCCGCGCGGAGATTGCCAAGCACGCAATCACAGACTGCGTCTTCATTCCCGCGGTAAACCGACCCGCTCACCATTTTCGCGGTTGCGCTGACCTGCCGCTTGCAGCCGTTCTTAATGCTTTCCGGCGCGGCGGCGTTAGCCGAAGTGGCCACGAGCAGCAATGATAAAGCCCCCGTCATTGCGAGCGACCAGCGGGAGCGCGGCAATCCAGACTGGATTGCTTCGTCAGCTCCGCTTCCTCGCAATGACAGAAATCCAATCATATCGCCTCCGCCCCTGAGATAATTTCGATAAGTTCCTTCGTGATCGCCGCCTGACGGGTGCGGTTATAAACAAGCGTGAGCTTGCCGATCATTTCCCCGGCGTTGCGGGTTGCGTTGTCCATCGCGGTCATCCGTGCGCCCTGCTCGGAAGCAAGGTTTTCCAGCAACGCGGAATAGATTTGCACCGCGAGGTTTTTCGGCAGCAAGGTTTCGAGTATCTGCTCCTCGCCCGGCTCGAACTCGAACACTGCTTCATTAGCCGCATTGTCGTTGGTCGGCAGCGCCAGCGGGACGAGTTGTTTTTCAGTCACCACCTGCGAGATGGCGGACTGGAATTTGTTGAAGAAAATCGTCGCGACATCGAATTCACCGACGTTGAAAAGCCCAACCACCTTGTCGGAGATTTCCTGCGCGGATGCATAGTCAAACCCTTGTTTACCCTGGCTTTCAATGGTTTCGATGATGCGTGATTTATGGAAACGCTTCAGCGAATCGTAACCTTTGCGGCCAACGCAGATGATTTTCACTTCCTTGCCCGCCGCAACCAGCGAGTTGATCTTCGCGGTTGCCGCCTTGGTGATGGACGAATTGAAACCACCGCAAAGGCCACGGCTTGAAGTCGCCACGATCACAAGGTGCTTCACGTCGCGCCCGGTTCCGGTGAGCAGGCTTGCCCCGGTTCCGCTGGCGGCGGCGCTTTTCATGATGCTGCTTAGAATCTGGCTCATTTTCTCCGAATATGGGCGGGAAGCCTGGGCGGCCTCCTGCGCGCGGCGCAGCTTTGCCGCAGCGACCATTTTCATCGCCTTGGTGATTTTCTGAGTGGATTTAACACTCTTGATCCGGTTTTTCAGGTCTTTTAAACTAGCCATTTCTTTTCCTTAGTCACTAGACTCTAGTCCCTGGTCTCTAGCTAGCGTCTAGCGACTAGCGACCAGCGACTTAATTAGCAAACAATTTCTGCACGTTTTCAATAACTTTCTTGAGTTCGGCCTCGGTGCCTTCGTCAAGTTTCTGCTCCTTGCGGATTTTTTCGAGAATGCCTTTGTTCGGGCCACGCAGCGTGCGCAGGAGTTCTTCCTCGAACTTCGCGACTTTGGTGGTCTCGATGGAATCGAGGTAGCCTTTCACACCGGCGTAAATAACCGCAACCTGCTCTTCCATTTTGAGCGGGGCGTATTGCGGCTGTTTCAGCAACTGGGTCAGGCGCGCGCCGCGGGCGAGTAATTTCTGGGTGGAAGCGTCGAGGTCGGAACCGAACTGCGCGAAGGCTTCCATCTCACGGTATTGCGCGAGTTCGAGCTTGATGGAACCGGCCACCTGTTTGGTCGCCTTCACCTGCGCCGCGGAACCAACGCGGGATACGGAGAGGCCGACATTGACCGCCGGGCGGATACCTTTGTAGAACAGCTCGGTTTCAAGGAATATCTGGCCGTCGGTGATGGAAATTACGTTGGTCGGGATGTAAGCGGAAACGTCACCGGCCTGTGTTTCGATGATCGGCAGCGCGGTGAGCGAGCCTGCGCCTTCCTCATCGGACATTTTCGCCGCGCGTTCAAGCAGGCGCGAATGGAGGTAGAACACGTCACCCGGATAAGCCTCGCGTCCAGGCGGGCGGCGAAGGAGGAGCGACATCTGGCGGTAAGCCACGGCGTGCTTGGAAAGGTCGTCATAAACGATAACCGCGTGCATGCCGTTATCGCGGAAATATTCGCCCATTGCCGCGCCTGTGTAAGGGGCAAGGAACTGCATCGGGGCGGGGTCGGAAGCGGTTGCCGCGACCACGATCGTGTAATCAAGCGCGCCCGCGTCTTCGAGGCGTTTCACCACCTGCGCCACTGTCGAGCGTTTCTGGCCGATCGCGACATAGATGCAGAACAGTTTTTCCTTGTTGTCTTTCGCCGCATCGTTGATGGCTTTCTGGTTGATGATGGTGTCGATGGCGATGGTGGTTTTGCCGGTCTGGCGGTCGCCGATGATAAGCTCGCGCTGGCCGCGTCCGATAGGGACTAGGGTATCAATTGCCTTGATGCCGGTCGCCATCGGCTCATGGACTGATTTACGGGCGATGATGCCGGGAGCCTTGACTTCAACACGCGAGCGTTTTTTGGATTTGATGGCGCCTTTGCCATCAATCGGGTTGCCGAGTGCGTCAACCACGCGGCCAAGGAGTTCCTCACCCACCGCAACGTCAACGATACGCTCGGTGCGTTTTACGGTTTCGCCTTCCGTCACGTCCTTGTCATTGCCGAAGATCACCACGCCGACTGAATCAGACTGGAGGTTGAGGGCCATGCCGGTGAGGCCGCTTTCAAATTCGACAAGCTCGGAAACCTGAACATTATCAAGGCCATAGATGGTCGCAACGCCGTCACCTACGGAAACCACCTGGCCGACTTCGGCAAGTTCAACATTATCATCGAATGAAGCGATTTGCTTTTTCAGTACATCAGAAATTTCAGCAGCTTTAATAGCCATTTAACCCTCTATTTTTTAATTAAAACTATAAATTCGTAAAAAATTCTTCCGCGCGAATATACTTACGCACGCTCTGTTTGCAAGCATAATCTTCGTGTTTTTTCGCGAAATTTTTTCGCCCCCGTGCGGCGCTACTGCGCCTTTGATGGAACCTCAGAACTTCGGAAATTCGGAACTTCGGAATATCCGAAATTCCGAAGTTCTGGAATTCCGAGGTTCCATCCCCGGCACCTCACCCCATCCCTCTCCTCATAGGAGAGGGAGCTATACCCTCCTCCCTGAGGGAGGAGATGGAGGAGGGTTAATTTCCGCTGTTCCGAAGTTCTGGAATTCCGAGGTTCCATCCCTTCCCCCACCCCGACCCTCCCCGCAAGCGGGAGAGGGAGTCCGAAGTTCCAATAAAAAAACAGGCCATCAGCCTGCTCTTTTTTAAACTCACCCCGGAGGGTCCTCTCCCATCTTATAATTAGCATTATAGCACACAACTATGGGTTTTGTCAAGTTTTGAGGGTATGTTTTAATTCAATGAAATCAGATGGTTACAAGGCACTTTGAAAATAAGTCGCAATCTGTTGCAACTTTGCAACAACTTTTAGTTGCTGAAAAAGATGAGTTCCGATCATCCCCTAGACATAAGGATAATAGTCATCCCGGCGGAGGCCGGGATCCATGGC
>CAZJFC010000021.1:0-29165 GCA_964545245.1 uncultured Rickettsiales bacterium | reverse complement strand
CGTTCACATCAACCGTCCCGCCCGGTGGGGCAGTGTTGCATAGCGTCGGTGAAACTCCGAATGAGGCAGTTCCCCTCTGTGTAGTCCTGCTTGCCGGGCATGGCACATGGCCGTATTTACGTACATGCACTATGAGCGCCTGCTCAATAGCTTGTAACTTCATCTTGGTTTCTTTGATTTGGTGGCCTTTGGTATAGCCGCTTACAAAAGTGATAGCGCCGGTCATCAGGATGCCTATTACTACGAATACGATTGAGAGTTCGATCAGGGAGAAGCCCTTTTTGTGGCTTAGGCCAAGTGAACCCCCCTTGTATTCCCCCCTCAGGGGGGAAGCAGTAAAAGCTCTCCTCCCTGAGGGAGGAGTAGGAGGAGGGTTACTTTCCGAAGTTCCCTCCGGCACCTCACCCCACCCTCTCCTCATAGGAGAGAGCTTTTTGTTCCGTAATTCTGAAACTGGTAACTGAAACTGCAAACTGTCCATAAAACTCCCTATGTTATAAACAAAAGGCCACCAATCCTTTGGCAGCCGGGAGTTCAAAAAATCGCTGTTAGACGACCGCGGCAACTTTTAGCCGAGGCTTGGACATATATTGCCGCCTCCCGGCCATAAAGCGCGGGAAGTCAGCATCATTTTCCGGCTGATGCCAGCCGCTAACAGACAGGTTTTTTGAAGACCCGGCAGGAAATGTTCCTGCAGTTACCAGTCTAAAGAAATAAGGTTAAATTGGAATTAAAAATTACTGGCCAGAGGTAAATTGTCAGGAATAAAACCTTAATATCGCCTTTGTTCCCTCACCGACGGTGCTGTCAAGCCGGATGCTCCCGCCGTGGATTTCGACAAGTTTTTTGGTGAGCGGCAGCCCCAGCCCGGTTCCTTCGTATTTGCGGTTAAGCCCGCCGTCAAGCTGCACAAAACTGTGGAAAGCAAACTCGATATCCGCGCGGCTCATGCCGATCCCGGTATCCTCAACCACGATAATGAACTGGGTTTTATGGTCGGGGGTCTTGCGCGCATCGGCGTATATCCTTATCTTGCCGCCCGCATTGGTGAATTTCACCGCATTCGAGAGCAAATTGGAAATTATGCGTTTGAACATTACCCTATCAGCAACCATGTTCGGCAAATCGGGCGGCACGCTGACGGTCACCTCAATCCCCGACTCCTTCGCGCGTTTTGCGACATAGGTCACGCATTCGTCAATGCTTTTCCTGATATTGATCTCACGCAGCGCCGGTTCAAGCTTGCCCGCCTCAGCCTTTGAGATATCCAGCACATCGTTGATAACGCCCAGCAGGTGCTCGCCGGATTCGTTGATGTCACGCGCGTATTCGGTATATTTCCGGTTCTCGATCGGCCCCATCATCTCCTTGGTTATAATATCCGAAAAACCGATTATCGCGTTCAGCGGCGTGCGCAGCTCATGCGAGATACTGGCCAGAAACTGCGACTTCGAGCGGTTCGCCATCTCCGCCGCCTCCTTGGCTTTCACAAGTTCCTGGTTCTTGCGCAGCAAAAGCTGCCTGCGCTCCTCCACCTCGCTCAGCATGTTGTTGAACGCCTCAATCAGCGAGCTTATCTCGTTCCGGCGGATATCATCCCCATGCAAAAAATTATTCGCGCGAATGGAATAATCCCGCTCCCGCGCGACCTTGCGCGTGGTTTCCAACAGGTGCAATATCGGCGCGGAAATCGTCCTTTGCAGGGCAAGCGCCAGCAGATATGAAAGGATTATCACCGCCATAATCACCAGCACTGCCGTCATTATCTGCTTCCAGACATAATCATCCACCTCGCTGAGGTCGGACTCGATGAATATATATCCCACTTTCTCATCCCTGAACTTCACGGGGGAATAGGATTTTAGCAGCCCGTCCACAAACATCGTGCTTCCCTGAGAGGCCAATATCTCGCTTGTGCCTGGGCATTCATCCTGTTTCACGTCCTTGCGTACATGTTTCACCATCATTTCAAAATCGCCGAAAAGGTTTTGCGTATATACGCAGGCGCGGGTTATCGCGCGGAGCCGCTTGTCGCCGGTGCTGAACATCTCAAGGCTTTCGCGTATCTTCTCCCTCTCCTGCCCGAATTTGACAAAGGTCGCAATGCGGGAACCGGTCAGGTTTGCGGTAATCTCAAGCTCCTGCACAAGGCGGTGGCGGATGCTCAGGATGCCATAGGTGGTGATCGCAACAGTGGTCAGGATCACCGCCACGCTGCTGATTGACAGGATTATCACCGTTAGCCTTTCCTTGAGGGAGGTTTTCGCGAACATTACTGAATCACCTCCGTTGCGATTTCAAGCAGCTCAGGCGAAATTTTCAGGCCCTGCTTATTTGCCCTGCCATTGTTCACCGCAAAACCCAGCTTGTCCTTTTCCATTACAAAACCGATTGTCCCGCCTTTGCCTGCAAAGCCTTTCGCCTCGCTCACCGTCAGTACGGGGCGTGAGCCAAGCTGCGCGATATATCCACCATAAGCGGTTGAGGGGGAGATATAGGCAATATCGCATGAGGCAAGTGCGGATTGCGCCGGGCTGCGTATCACGTTGATTTTTGCGGTTCCAATAGTGGCGGATTTTTCAGCCACCGTATCAATATATTCTCCCAGCGTATCAGGGCCGATTATGCATAAATTGATGCGGGGCAGCTTGCCTTCGTAAACTTTTTCCGGCCATTCCACATAGCTGATGAAATTATAAAGATAGAGAGCCTGCTGCTTGTATTTTTCTCCAGTATCGGTTCTCGCAGGGGCAGCAACCGCCGGGATTGCCACCAGCATCACATATAGCGTTGTTACGTATAGCGCTATTGCAGACAAAAACCTGTGCATTTTTTTCCTTCAGCAAGCTTTAGAACTTCCAGACCATTAATTAGCAGCAATTGCTTAAGTTATGATTAAGCCGAAATGAGAGGGTGACAACCCAGTGAAGTATAACTTCAGGTGCGTGATATAATAGACTGTATTATATATTAGAATTCACGGTCGATGCAGAACTCGACAATCCCGGTGAGGGAGTCTTTAATTTCGCCTTCGGGGAATATTTTTAACGCATCAAGAGCCTCATTGCCATATTCCCTTGCTATCGCAACCGCCCCGCCAAACGCGCCGGAAGCCTGTATCCTGTCACGCGCGGCGGAAAGCTCTTTCTCGCGCTCCTCATCTTCGGCGGAAATTATCCGCTGCCAGAATTCCTTATCCTGCGGGGAAGCGGCCTCATAGGCCAGAATCACCGGCAAAGTAACTTTGCCTTCGCGGAAATCATCGCCTACGGTCTTGCCGAATTTCTCCGGGTTTGCCGAATAATCCAGCGCATCGTCAATTATCTGGAAGGCAATGCCGAAATTATCGCCAAAACTGCGTAAGACTTCCTGTTTCTCCGCGTCGTCAAATAATGCGGGGCCGACTTCGCAGGCCGCGGCGAAAAGCTCTGCCGTCTTGGCGCGGACAACCTCGATATATTGCTCGCGTGTGGTGTTAATGTTGTTGGTCAGTTCAAGCTGCAAAACCTCGCCCTCGGCGATTTTCGCGGCAGCATCGGAAAGAATGCGCAGCACATTCAGGGAGCCGTCGGCCACCATCATCTGGAAAGCCTTGCCCAGCAGGTAATCCCCCACCAATACGCTTGATTTGTTGCCCCATATCGCATTTGCCGTATCCCGCCCGCGGCGTTTATGCGAGTCATCCACCACATCGTCATGGAGCAGGGTCGCCGTGTGCATGAATTCCACCGCCGCCGCTAGGTTGATGTGCCGCGCGCCCTCATATCCGCAGAGTTTGGCCGCCGCCACCGTGAACATCGGGCGGATGCGCTTGCCACCGGCGGAAACAAGGTGCTC
Source organism: uncultured Rickettsiales bacterium (assembly GCA_964545245.1). Lineage (GTDB taxonomy): Bacteria > Pseudomonadota > Alphaproteobacteria > Rickettsiales > 21-14-0-20-44-7 > CAZJFC01. The sequence goes on along the minus strand of CAZJFC010000021.1, from coordinate 25,328 downwards.
GCTGATTGTCGGGATCAGCTCGACATGGTTCCTGCAATGCTCAAGGATGCGCTCATTCACCCGCTGCATTTCGGGGGCGACCAGTCCGGCTAGTTTTTCAATGCTCATGGGAGTGTTTTAATTGCTGGAATGATTTTATGCCACTTAATTTAATTCTTTTTCCTTTCCCAGACATTTTTGCCGAATTTCGGGTCTTTGAAGATGAAAGTATCACTTGCGATTCTTTGTCCAATAGATTGATTGGAAAAAGATATTTTTGTCACATAGCCGTTCGCATCGGTAATTTCCAGCCCAGTGATTTTCATCGGGTTTTCGTTGAATATCATTTTGAGTTTGCCCTCCTCAGGCTTCTTGACCTGCTCGACCTCAACGAATAATTTGCCGTCGCCCCTGCCGGAATTTACCAGCCTTACATCGCCGGAAAATTTAATCTCCTTCCTTGCAAGGAAGCTGGCGAGGGAATTTTCGATGCTGGTATAAGTTACCTCTTTAAGCTGCTTATCGTAATAAACAAGCTGGCTACCGTTGGAAACTATCAGTATCGGCTGGCGCTTGTCATATTCCCAGCGGAACTTGCCGGGGCGCTGGAGCGAGAATTTGCCGCCCGCCTGCCCGCCTTCCGCGTCAATTTGCGTAAAGTCAGCTTCAAATGTGCTGAGTGAATTGAGGTATTTTTGGGCTTTCTGCACAGCGGCTTCGTCGGCACTGGCGGCAACTGAAACAAACAATAAGGCAAGGGTAAGAAAAATTTTCATATATGTTGATACGTCCCTGAAATTAAATTCCTTCTAGCCAGCCCGAAAATTTTTTGCGAAGCTCCGGTGAAGTGACCAGCCCGACATGGCCTGTCGCGAATTTAAATACATCAGAATTGGCTAACAGTCCAGCCAGCGGGATGGAGCAACCCACCGGGACTATCTTATCCGCTGTTGGGCAGGCAAGGAAAACCGGCGCGTCAATATCCGAAACATCAAGCCATTCGCCCTTCCCGACCGAATTTTCCAGCGCCCATGAGATGATTGACTCACGCGCCATCGGCAGGCTCATCGGAACGCCGTTATTCACCCAATACTCAATCTCGTTATATTCATCCTTATAGCGTGAATATTTGTCATAAACCCGCCATGTATCCGAAACCAGGAACAATGACTGGATGACTTCATGCGGGAGATATTCAAAACGGCCTATCGCCGCCTCCATGACCTCGCGCCGCAGGTTAACGCGCTTCACGTCCGGCGAGTGGAAATTCCACGGGGTTGCCAGCAGAACCAGCGCCTCCGGCCTGATTTTCTTTGCCAGCTTAAGCGCCAGCAAACCGCCCATGCAATATCCGCCGATGATGATTTCCTTACCGAACTCCGCACAGAAACTTTCCAGCCGCGCGATATATTCGCCTGAACCAAATTCTTTTTCATCTGCGCCGGGGACTCCCCAATCCACCAATAACGGGCGCAGGCCAACGGTTTTAAGGAATTTCATGAAGCTCCTGCCGCCGGAAAGGTCGAGGATATTCGCGCGGTTTATCAGCGGGGAAATGAACAATACCGGCGTTCCCTTCCCGCCATAATCCAGAATGCGGGTGCTGCCTTCGCTCCAGATGGTTTTTGCGGCAGGCTGCCATTCAGGGATTTTTGCCGCGGAATATCTCGCAAGCCCGGCATAAAAATCAAGGAGCTTACTTCTTGACGCGCTTTCCACCGCCTGCGTGAGTTCTTCCAGTTCCTTTCTCAAGCTGGCCGAGCCGCTGTTCAAGCTCATGAATTTTATCATGGAGTTCGCGCCAGCGTAACTCATCAATGCCAGGTTCATATGCGCCGTAAGGGGCTGCGGGAGCGGGTTTGGTGAAAAAGTCCGGCGTGAGGTTGTTTGCTGTGAATTTGTCATAAAATTGCTGCATGTTTCCGGTTGCCGACATCATGGACTCCATGATTTTCGGGTCAGCCATTGCTTTTGCGAAATTTTCTTGCCACAATGTAATAAATTGATTAGCTAATTTATTGAGCTCTTCGCTATCCATACAGGGGATAATATGGTACAGAACAAGAAATTACAACCCGCATTAATCAGGAAATACGCGAACCGCCGCCTCTATAACACTGAAATCAGCAGCTATGTAACCCTCGACGACCTCTGCACCATGGTCAAAAACGGCGAGGAATTCGTGGTCAGGGACGCAAAAACCGACGAAGACCTCACCAAACAGGTTCTCACCCAGATAATTTTCGAGCAGGAAAACAAAGGCGAAAACCTCCTCCCGGCCGATTTCCTTAAAAGCGTCATCACCTTTTATGACGACAGCCTGAAAAATGTCGTGCCGGTTTATCTCAATTCCGTCATGCAGGCATTCATCCAGAAACAGGATGAAATGCGCCAGACCATGACCTCATCGCCAAACCCGTTCGCCGCTTTCGAGGAAATCTATAAACAGATGTGGGGCAACCAGCAGCAGTTATTTAATCAGGCATTTGACATGTTCAAAAGCTTCAATCCGCTAATGACACCGCCAACCAAGGACGAAAAGTAATGAGAAAAAACAGGTTTGTTTTCCTTGCTGCCGCAGTAATTTCCATGGTTTCATCCCCATCACTCTCCTATGACCAGAACCAGTTGGTTTTCGGCCTCTCCGCGCATAATGCGTTTGACAGCAAGGACGAAGTCGGCGCGCAAATTGAATGGCGCGGCAAAAGGTTTGATGACACTATGCTCGGCGTTGCAAATATCTCACCGCAAATTGGCCTTCTGGCCGACTGGGAAAGCGATATTTATCTTTATGCCGGGCTGCTTTATGACTGGAATGTGCATGAGCGCTGGTCAATCGTACCGAGCTTTTCCGCCGGGTTATACCACCACGGCGATGACGGGATCGACCTCGGCGGCGTGATTGAATTCCGCAGCGCTATCGAGCTTAATTACATGATTTCGCCTGATAGCAGGATCGGCCTCAACCTCGCGCATATCTCCAATTTCGGGATTTACAGCGATAACCCCGGAACCGAAATCGTTACCGTGAATTATTCCACCTCCTATTAACCCCGCGCTGCCGCCGGCAAGAAAAGCAAAACTAAATTGTTGCGGGCTGCGCTATATCGTTTAGAATCACCGCGAAACAACCGCCGGTGAAAATGCTCTACGACAAAACCACCAATAATATCCGCATCGCCGTAACCCCGATTTTTGTCGGTGACCAGCCGACGCAGCAAAACCACTCAAACTTCGTCTGGGCTTACCATATCGTGATCGAGAACAAGGGCAGCGAGATCGTCCAGCTCCTCAGCCGCTACTGGAACATCACCGACGCAACCGGTGAAGTGCAGGAAGTCGAAGGCCCTGGGGTTGTCGGCTACCAACCGCTAATCCGCCCCGGTGAATTTTTTGAATATACGAGCGGGGTGAACCTGCGCACCGATTCCGGGTTTATGATGGGAAAATACAGGATGCAATATATCGACGGACGCAGTTTCGAGGTGGATATTCCCGCCTTCTCACTTGATATACCGCATAATGAACAGGTCCTGAACTAGGGCAAAGCCGCTATGGATGAATATAACCCAATTCGTTATAAATCGCGCCGCAAGCTCTCGCCCGAAGAAAAAAACGCCAAATTATCCGAAGCGTTAAGGAAAAATTTACAAAGAAGGAAGAAAACAACTTCGTTAAATAATGAACCTTCCAGCAAAACGGAGCAAACGGATTAATCAATGTTCTTCTTCGGCAATTCAAAAAAGCGCAAACTAAAAAAGAAGCTGAAGAAAAAACAGCGTGAGGCAGAATGCCGCAGGACGCATATAATCATTGAAGCGCGTAAGAAACACGAAAAAAACCGCAAGGACGCCGGGAAATACCTTTCAAAAGGCGGGTTCGCCACCACCGCCAGCATGGAGGAAATGGATAAAGGATTCGCCGTCGCGCAAGGGGTGGAGAAGGCAATCAAAATTGGCGGCAAGGCGGTCAGCAAGGTTAAATCCCGCCAGAAACACCTCCAGAAAAGCAGGAACACGCATCTTGCCAAACTTAAATCAGCCCGCGCCAAAATGGTTGCGCGGCAGAGGACTTAGGCAATGGATATAATCGTAACCGGAAATGAGCTAGAGTTCGGCGGCAAAAAATACAAATGCGCCATTGGCAAAAGCGGCTTTTCGCCGGATAAGAAAGAAGGCGATAACTGCACCCCTATCGGGGTTTTTCCGCTGCGCGGGGTTTTTTACCGCGCCGATAAAACCGGAAAACCGGCAACAAAACTCCATGTAACTGAAACCCTGCCTGATGACGGCTGGTGCGATGCGGCGGACGATGAAAATTATAATAAAAAGGTAAAACTACCCTACCCCGCCTCACATGAAAAACTCTGGCGCGATGACGGGCTTTATGACCTTGTGGTGATGATAGGATATAACGACGAACCACCCGAAGCAGGAAAGGGCAGCGCGATTTTCATGCATGTCGCGCGACCGGAATATCAGGGAACGGAAGGTTGCGTTGCGCTGGAAATCGGCGATTTGAAAGAACTGCTGGCGCAAATCACCCCTGAGACCAGAATAATTATCCGCCCCGCTTAGTGATTTTCGAGACCTTGAATTTTTTTGCCTTCCTGAAGCTGCCATAACGGAAAAACCTTAAGAAACCAATGGTGCCGATGAAGTTAAGGAGGGCATAAACCAGCGCGATGTCGATATATGCGGAGGAGCCTTTCACAACCCCAATCATCGCAACCAGCACGACGATATTCGTGCCGATGATATTGGCGGCAAGCAAACGGTCAAAAACGCTTGGCCCCAGCGCCGCCCGCACCACCAGCATGGCGACGCTGACACCAATTGCGGCAATTGCTGCTATCCACATATCTTTGCCACCCTCTTATCCATCTGGCCGGATTTCGCGTCCCTGGCACCGGACTCCGTCAGCGCATGGATCAATATCGTCCCCTTATCGTGGTTTGCCTTGACCGCCACCGTCCCCGGCGTGAGCGTGAGCGAATTGCCGAACACCGTATAGCCTGCGGTATTCTTCTGCGATGATCTGATTTCAAGCAGTTGCGGGGAGATTCCAGGCTTCCTGCTCCAGACGGTTTTCGTCACCTCCCATGAGGAAACCGCGACTTCCTTCATCAGCCAGCCGATATAGCCGAAAACATGCCTGTTTATCCTGACCGACCAGCCGGGGCTTATCCTTTCCGCTATCAACACCGTCAGGAATGAGGAAACCACACCCGCCACTATAAAAAATGTGCTTGTCTCGCCGGAAAGAATCATCCAGAGTGTGAAACATACAATGAATAATGCGGTTTTTTGCCTCATAACAGCCAAGCTATATTATTTTCTTTGTTTTCAAAAGAAAAACCGCCATGAATTATCGTTTAAGCTATGCAAACCAGAATTTCAGAGCTGCTCGGCAAATTTGAAGAAAAACGCGGGAAGATTGACCTCTCCCTGCACAGGGTGAAGCAATTCCTTGAAAAGCTCGGCTCACCGCATATTAAAACCCCGCCCGTCATCCATTTCGCGGGAACTAACGGCAAAGGCTCAACAATCGCCTTCCTTAAGGCAATGATTGAAGGCAACGGGCAAACCTGCCATGTTTACACCTCCCCCCACCTTGTCAGGTTCAATGAAAGGATCGTTATCGGGGGCAAGGAAATCTCGGACGATTTTTTATATGATATTTTAAGCGAGGTTGAAAAACAGGCGGAAGACAGCGACGTGACCTTTTTTGAAATCACTACCGCCGCAGCATTTCTTGCATTCTCACAAACCCCGGCGGATTTTCTCCTGCTTGAAACCGGGCTGGGCGGAAGGCTGGATACCACCAATGTCATCCCCTCACCGCTGCTGACGGCGATCACGCCGATTTCCCATGACCATATGGAGTTCCTGGGCAGCACGCTTGCCGAAATAGCGAAGGAAAAAGCAGGAATCATGAAGCGCGGAGTTCCCTGCATCTCCACCCCGCAAGAGCCGGAAGCGCAAAAGGTCATTGAGGATTACGCGGGAGAAATGGATATTGAGCTGGAATTTTCCTCCTCCTACCCTGACCTGCCGCCGCTTGCACTTCCCGGCGAACACCAGAGGATCAACGCCAGCCTCGCGGTGGATTGCGCGCGGAAAATCGGCCTTAGCGGGGATGCGGTAACTTACGGGCTGCAATCGGCGAAATGGCGGGCAAGGCTGCAAATGCTCAACCGCGGAAAACTCGCCGCACTGGTTCCGAAATTCAGTGCGTTGTGGCTTGACGGCGCTCATAATACGGCGGGCGCAAAAGCCCTCGCGGAGTTTTTCAGGAACAGCCATTCGCCGTTTTATCTGGTGCTGGGCATGATGGAGCGCAAATCCCCGGAAGAATTCCTGCGGCATTTTTCCGGCATGGCAAAAACGGTTTATACTGTGAAGATCGACTCAAACGAGCCAAGCCATGATGCTGAGAAACTTGCGGAAATCGCACGCAGCCTTGGCTTTGACGCAAAACCGGTGGATGGGGTTGAGCGCGCGCTGATCGATATTGCCATCAGCGAGCATAAGGCTTCCAACATCCTGGTTGCCGGTTCGCTGTATCTCGCCGGGCAAGTCCTAGCGCAGAACTAAGTTAAAACCCTGACGAAGCCGAATCAATCACATGTGACGAGCCGTCGCGAATTTCATAAATCGCATAGTTGCGGTAGCTGATTCCCTTCGCGTCGAACCTGTATGCCCCCCTCAGTCCGTTAAAGCCGTATGAGCTGTGGATATCGGCGCTGGAATAATTGCTGCGTGAGAGCTGGAGCGCAAGGTTCACCGCGTCATAGCCCAATGCGGCAATATCCGGCGCGGCATAGCCGAAAGTAGAGCGGAAATCACGCTTGAAGGAATCGAAACTTTCATAAGGAGGAGCGGCATACCAGCCACCCGCGAAGGATTTATCGCGGATAACTTCCGGGTCATCCCACAGCGCGGAACCCAGCAGGCGCACGGTTGTGTTGTTGAACCCGTTATTGTTCAGCCCGGTGTAAATTTCCTTGAGGTTGATGCCCGCCTCAGGAATCAGCACCGCTTCCGAGTTGCGCGAAGGGATTATGTTCTTTGCCTTATATGCTTCCGCGACAGCTTTCGCGGCAAGGCTGAAATCCGTCCGCTGGGCGGCATAGAAGTGCATACGGCGGATCGCCACATTGCGCCATGCCGACTGCTTGCGTACAATTTCCGCCACCTGGTTGCCAAAGAGGTTGTCCGGCAGCAGCGCCGAAATTCCGGTAATACCGCGGTCAGCGGCATATTGCATTATGCGCTCAATCTGCTGGTCGGGCATCAGGCCAAGCAGGTAAACCCCGTTACCGGCCACCGCCTTGTTGTTGGAGAACGAGAATACTTTTATCCCACGCGCCCGCGCGATTGGCGCAACAACATTAACCGCGTCGGAAAACAATGGGCCGATGATGACTTCCGCGCCCTGCGCCACCGCATCATTCGCCGCTTTTTCCGCAATATCGAGTGAGGCCGCGTCGCCGGTATCAAACGGCATGATCTGGAAATCACGGTTGCCGCTGGAATACAGCGCCATCTGCGCCGCGTCAAAAATCGCCTGCCCGATCTTCTGTGAACGGCCGGAAAGCGGCACAAGCAGCGCAATCTTATGCGGGGCGTTCACCTGCCCAAGCTGGAACTGCGAGCCATATGGGCTGTTCGGCAGCAGCAGCTCCGCGCCTTTTTCGTTGTTCACCGGCGAAGTGCGCGGATATGAAGGCCCGCTGGGCGCGCTGAAACAACCTGAGATGAATATAATAGCGGCAAAGGCAAAATATAATTTGATGGTTCTTGTAAATTTCATAATAATGGTCCGGATGAGTTTCAGCGATATTAGCCAAATTAAAAATGAGAGTAAAGCCCCCGGACTTTATATTATTTCTACCCCGATAGGGAATATGGCAGATATAACGCTCCGCGCGTTGAAAATCCTGAAAACTGCCGATGTTATCTTCTGCGAGGATACGCGCGAAACCCGCAAACTCTTAAATAATTATAATATTTCCGGCGAACTGGATTCTTATAATGACCATAACGCGGCAAAAAAGCGCGAGGCAATAATTTCACTGCTGAAATCCGGGAAAATGGTCGCGCTGGTTTCCGATGCAGGAACGCCGCTGGTCTCAGACCCCGGTTATAAGCTTGTGAAAGAAGCAACCGCGGCAGGGATCAATGTCGTGCCGGTGCCGGGGGCTTCATCCATCCTTGCGGCGCTGGTAAAATCCGGCCTGCCGAGCGATAATTTCATGTTCTGCGGCTTCGCGGAAGGCAACAAGCTGGATAAGTTCCGCGATATCGACGCAACGTTGATATTTTTTGAATCGGCAAAGCGGCTGGTTGATATACTCGCCGAAATGGGCATAAAACTCCCGCGGCGCGAAGTAGCAGTTGCCCGTGAACTCACCAAGGTTTATGAGGAAATCAGGAAAGGCAGCTATGCGGAAGTTCTGGAATATTACAAAGCAAACCCGCCTAAGGGAGAAATTGTCATCCTGCTTTCCCCGCCGGAAAAAGAAAATATTTCCGACGAGGAAATCATAAATGCGCTCAAGCCATTGCTGGCGAAGCTCAAACTGAAGGAAGCAAGCGAGGCCGTTGCCGGAAAATATTCCATCAGCAGAAAAAGGGTTTATGAGCTGGGTCTGGAGCTGAAAAAATCATGACGGCGCAAACCAACCATAAAAGCGGGATCGACGCTGAGGCTAAATGCCGGGAATATCTGGAAGGAAAAAAATTTACCGTGCTAGCCTCGCGCTATAAAACCCGCCACGGGGAAATTGACATTATCGCCCGCACAAAAGACCTGCTGGTTTTCGTGGAGGTGAAAAAACGCAAAAAACTTTATGACGACCCGGTCACGCCCGTGCAGAAATCACGCATCATTGACGCAGCAACGCAATATATCGCCGAACACCCGGAAATTTCCTTGCTCGATATGCGGTTTGATTGCATTCTTATAAATCCGGAACAGGAAATTAACCACATTGAAGACGCCTGGAGGTTAGAACACCCATGAAAAATACTGTAAAAATCATCACCATCGCGGCAATGCCGTTCATGCTTAACGCCTGCGTAGGCGGCGCGGTTTTCACAGGGGCGCAGGCCGCAAAAACAATCGCCGAGGAACGCTCAGCCGGAAACCGGTTTGACGATAACGCAATCGCCCTCAGCATAAACAACAAATTCATCCAGAAGGATTTTGAAGGAATGTTCGGCTCAATCAGCACCGACATCAAGGAAGGCCGCGTCCTCCTTACCGGCAAAGTCAAAGAACCGCTCAACAGGATGGAAGCCGAACGCCTCGTCTGGGAAGTCAACGGGGTAAGGGAAGTCATCAATGAAATTGAAGTCACCGACAAGGGCGATATCGGGACTTATATGAATGACGCATGGATCAGCAACCAGCTTAGCGCGCGTATGCTGTTCACCAAAAATTTCAAGGACGTGAATTATAACAACAGCGTGGTCAGCGGCGTAGTTTACCTTATGGGGATCGCGCAGGACCAGAAAGAACTTGAAGCCGCAGTTGAAATCGCCCGCCGCATTAACGGCGTAAAACGAGTTGTAAGCCATATAATATTGAAAGACGACCCAAGGCGCGGGGTCTGGGCGCAATCGGAAGGTGAAGAAAATCCACCGCAATACCAGGAATATAACAGCGACCCGGTAGTGAACTAAAATCCAGGGGCAAAGATGAAAAAAAACTTCTTCCTTTTTTCACTGCTCGCAATCGCTTTCATCCCGCTCGCCATCCATGCTGAAAAACATGCAATGACGGGCGAAAAACGAATCATCATCGCGGCAGATGAATGGTGCCCTTATAACTGCACCCCGAAAAAGGAAAAAGAAGGCTATATAGTCGAAATCGCAAAAGAGGTTTTTGCAAAAAACGGCTATACGGTTGAATATCAGGTCATCCCGTGGGAACAGGCATTGCTAGGCGCGAAAGAAGGCAAATTCCATGCCGTTATCGGCGCAAACCGGGAGGAAGGCACGGGACTGGTTTTTCCGCAGGAAACCATCGGGATCAGTGTTTTTAAATTTTTTGTGCCGGCGGAAAGCGCATGGAATTACACCACGCCGGAATCGCTCCATGAAGTTGCCGTCGGCGTGGTCAGGGGATATAATTACGGCGCGCTTGACTCCTATTTTGAAGAAAATATCGATGACAACACGCGCGTGCAGATACTTTCCTCCGACAGCTCCGGCGAGCTTAATGTGAAAAAACTCGTGAATGGCCGCATACAGGCGCTTTATGACGACCATTATGTCATTGAGCACATATTGAATGAAAACGGCTGGAACGGCAAAGTGCGCGAGGCAGGTTCCGCCAATGAGCCAAACCCGCAGGAAGATTATATCTATATCGCGTTCAGCCCGGAAAAACCGGAAGCGCAGGAACTCGCCGATCTATATGATTCAGGCATCACGGAGCTGCGGAAATCCGGCAGGCTAAAAGAAATCCTCGCCAGATATGGCCTCAAGGACTGGAAATAACCTGCCCGGTAATTGTCTTATTGCCATAAGCAAGAAAAACTGTCATTCCCGCGAAGGCGGGAATCTTATTACTTTAAGCCCCCCGCCTCCGCGGGGGTGACAATATACTTATGTCTATGGTTATACACCACCTGCCTATCTTTCGTTGCCTTTGCCGTTATCAATCTGCTCCCTGATGTCGGGTACTTTTGTGGCAGGGACGGAATGCTCAAGGTCATATTTCTTCTGCTCGCTGATGCCGGGCGGAACCTGGTCTTTAAAGTCAAGGTTCTTCACATTATCGCCTACCAGAAAATAAGCGCCGGCTAAGTCATTCTTCTTTTCCAGCGGGGTATCTTTCACGCTGGTACCGGGTGACTCGTTCTTCTCGCGCGAAACGGCAACGCCGTCATGCTTGAACTCAAGCTCCTGCACGGGTTTTCCGCGGTTCTGCGAAAGCATCACCCCCTGCTCGATCTTATCAAGGCGCTTATTGGGGTTCTGCACCTGTTCTTTTTCCTGAATCTTCTGCTGTTGCTTTAACTGCTCCTGCTGAAGCCGCAAGGTCGCCAGCTTTTCTTTTTTCAGCCTTTCCTCGCGCTCCTCTTCTGATTCGCCCTTGTCATATTCACGTTCGGTAAAAAACTGGCGGGTTTCCTTTTCCCTGTCCTGCCCCACACCGGGAGAGTCAGTATCTATCTCTATCAACTCGCCATCGATGACGACACCGCGCTTCTTCAGCTTTTTGCCTTCAAGCTTGGTGCTGTTATCGTCATCGCCATTTAATATATCACCAACCATAAATCATCTCTTGATATATTATCTCTTGTTCTGCTGTTGCTGCTTCAGTTCTTCAGGCGTGGGCGCGGCCTTGATGTTCTTGTCCAGCGCCTTTTTCGCATCACCCACAATTGTGCCGTCCTGCGTGGTTTTCACGCCGATATTCTGCAGGTTCTTGATGGCATCTTTCAGGTCCATCTTCTGCACCCGCTCATCATCCGCGCGGGGGCCGCGGGATTGCTCCATATTGGCCGAGAATTTCCGCTCCTGAATTTCCTCCCGCACCGCAATGGTCTGCTGCGTCCTTACCTGCTGGTTCACCACCTGAGTACGCACCGTGTTGCCGTTGGTTCCGCCCGCCTGCTTCGCTGAATTATCAATCTTTCCGGCGCTGACATCCTTGGTTATTTCCGCCTTTTTCGTTTCCACCGAAACCTTTGGCGTATCCGGCTTCACGGTTGCGGCCAGTTTAGCAGAATCAGCGCCTTTTGTCTGCTCTTTTGCCGACTCCGCCCTATTCTGTTTTACTGACTTCACAAGGTTATCAATCATTTTGGAAATCAGCGAATCTTTCGATGACTGGTCAAATTCATGGTTGCGGATGCGCCGCTGGCGAAGCTCGGCGCGCCTTGCCATCTGGTTGCGCTGCGTCTGGTTCTGCCCCTGGTTTTTTTCCTGCTGTTTTTCCTTCACGTTGTCGGTTTTTACAGTGACAGCCCCGCTACCCATGCGGTTTTTATCCTGCTCTGCCGGTTTTGTTCCGGGGGCGCTGCCGCCTGTATGGCGTTTTTCCTCAACCTGCGCCCGCGCGGCAAGGCGTGAGGATTTTATCCCTGAGCGCGACGTCAGCCACTCAACGCTTTTCCTGAACACGTTCTGGCGCGACCGCGCAGATTGCTGCTTTGCCGCATTCTGCTGTGATTTCACCGCGTTCTGCTGTTGCGATTGCTGCTGCACCTGTTGTTGCGCCTGTTGTTGATGGTGCTGTTGCTCCTGGTCCTGCCGGTTTTGTATCATGTTCTGGCGGCGGAGCCATTGCACCATTTTACTCTTTATATCCAGCGAGCTGTCATTGTTCAGGAAATCGCGCTTGAATTTCTCAATCACCGCGTTGATGGCGCTTCTTTTACGGATAGCGCGGTTTTTCTTGGAGCCGGCCATAACCTGCGCCGCCATGCCCTGGGATTGCAGGTATTTGTTTTCCTGCTCAATCATGCTGTCGACATAATTAAGCGCTGCGCTTAACTGGCCGATTTCTTCCGCTTTCGCCTCAACCAACTGGTTATCAATCGCAAAACGCGCCGCTTCGAGGCTGATGCCCTTGAAGTATTCAGGGTCATAAGTGTTGGGAAGCGCGGTTTTCGTTGCGTTCGCCCCACCGCCGATTCCCTTGGATTGCTGCACCTGTTTCTGCACGGATGGCGTATCCATGGAAAGCGCGCGGTTCATGTCGATGATGAATTCGATGGTGGGGATGAATAACGGGCTTTGGTAACCGCCGACAAAATCGGCCACGTCATCCATCATTTTGTAGGAAGCGCCCAGCCCGCTAAGTTGCCGTATTACAGCGATTTTATTGACCATATGGCTCATTTTAACACGGAGTTGTGACGATTTGAAGACATTTGAAGGGACTTAACGGTTGTTTTTTGGGTTGGCAAAGCTCTGGCGGCAAATCCCCAATACCGCCCCCCTTTCTCATTTTGAGAGAAAAACCGCAGAATTAAGGGTTGTGTAATGAAAGTTTCACAATATCCCGGTTGCAATGGCGTTTTGGGATATGCTAGAATTTATATAAAATTAATAGTTTCTTAAGAAAAAGGGTTTTGTGTTATGGCTACATATGATGATAAAGATGACACTTCACAACAGCGTGGTGGTAGTAGTGAATTGGAAGCTACTGCCGGATCAATTCTTGCGAAAATCATTAATAGGGCATTCCCCCTTAAAGCTACACCGCCCACTCTTACAGAGGATGCTTTCACTGATAACGATATATATAGAGTAGCTTCACGATTAAGCTCTTTAACTTATGCGATAGATGGGATTATTGACACACTCAAAGAGAATAAACGTGGTACGGACATAAGAGGCTTAAATGCACAACTTGAAAAGATTGAAACCAGTGCAGTCAAACTTCTCACTACCGAAACTTTCGTATCTACCCCCCCTCCGAAACCACCGAGAAAGAACCATTTATCCGGCTTGGCCAATTACTTTAAAGGCGAACAAAATGAGCCACCCTCCCTTCCATACAGCGATAAAGGACTGTTCAGGATTAATAAAAAAGCAAGAAAGCGGCTTAGTTCCCTTACTAATACAGCTTATCAGGAAGCAGAAGCAAGCGCTCTAATCCCGCATGAATATCTTAGAAATCCAAAAGCACTGGATGCTCTGGAGAAAATTACAAGATACTATCTTAGAGGCTTGAGAGACGAAGAAGTAACCAAAGTAATAAAGGATGCATTCGAGCGCGGACAACTTACACATCCAACAGAAACTGGCCTAATCACAACAATATTACAACATACACATTTTCCAACCGGGAAAATTGAAGAAGAACTGGATGCTTCAAGAAAAGCTTTAAATTTTGTACGTCTGCCTGCTGATGAAATTACTAAAAGGAACCCTAATGCCAGTAAAAATCTTATTTGTAAATTAAAAGATAGGGAACTGGAATATGAGTGCAAAATCTTTATTGAAACAGCTATGCTGTCAGTTAGAAAGTTTAGGGATATTAGCCGTTTCAACGAAAGTTTGCAGATAAACACAAAAGGGAAAGACGGTCAAGATATACCAGTAGTTGCCAATAGGGACTTAAGCCATCTTGATAACTATAGAGGTAATGGCTTTTTACAAGTCCGCCCTAGGATTAATCCTGCTAGCTGGCACCTTCAGGATCTTGAGAATAGAACCCCTGATTCAGATCTGATAGCGCTCCGCTTAAACTTTTTTATGACCCATATCGCACCGGCTTTCGGCTGGATAAAAAAAGATTGGGCACCAGTAAGGATCAAGTCTGGCATAATAACACGCAATGCCCAGGAACGTGAGGTTTATCAGCTATCTGACTCGCTTACAACTGCATATAATGAGTTAGTTCACGACCATCATGGAAGAACGAATATACCCCTGCTCTTACGTTATAGAGCTGACCCAATAACTACAAGTGGTGTCGCAGCTACCGACGTGATTAAATCTCTTGAGAAGACAGGCCAAAAGCAAGCTCAGAACTATGACAAAGGGCATATGATATTAAACCCTCTCCTCAGGTATCAGAGCAACACAAAAGCATATAATGAAGCCCTTGCTAATGGCACCCCGATTGACCCTATATATAAGAGCTGGATTACACCAATAGTAAAAGCAGGGCAGGTAGCATTTGGTACAGCCCTGGCAGGCATGGGCGTTGGAGCTTTTATGAGCAACCCCATAGCCGGGGCAGTAATTGGTGCTGCTGCAGTTCCATCAGCTTGGGCCGTTAAGAAGGTCCTGTCTACAGAGCCGGGCAAAAAATTTGTGGGTGGATGCGCGGGCTGCCTTGGCCTTCTGGCAGGAGCTGGTGGCCTTATCTGGTTAACTGTTGGTGGAGTATCGTCTCTAAAAAACAAAGATAACCCTGACAAACAAAATACCAAAACCCCTTCTATTTCCGCTCCGGCACTGACTGAAGAGGAAAGGACAGAACTTAGGGAAAAAGCTGCTGCAAAAATTAACAGCTCTAGAAATCGCGCTGACGGAACTTCAGAGAGAACAGAAGCTCAAAGTCAAAGTCCCCTGCCTATGCAAAAAACAGGACCTGAAACAGAAATTTATGAAAGTACAAAACCTAAAGCAGAAGAAGGAAGTGCCCCTCCTGCTCCACCGACACAAGCAAGCGACAGAAACATCAGGCAAGATAGGGATTCCGCACCTGCACAAAGTCAAAACCCTCTTGTTCAACCTAAAACGCAACAAGAAATTTTAAGAGAAAGGGCTAGAGAAAAAATCCAGCGAGCCAGAGAATCTAACTCTGGTGCATCATTAGAAGGAAACAATAATAGAAATAGTTTTGCTTCCAGATTGCCTGAAAAGAGAAGCGGGTATACAGGAGTTGAAAAACAAGGTAGAACCACTCCGGAAGCTATAGCCGCATCGCAATACACATTGAGTATATAAGAAAAATAGGAGCCTAAACAATGTCAAACAATTATAATACCATACTTAATCAATTTATAAGTGCCATACCAGATAATGTACTGACTCAACAAGATCCAGTGAGGAATATTATTGCTCAAATCCCTACAGATGACACGGAGAGAGATACTGCAAAAATAACAAAACTTCTGAAAGATAACTATAGAACTTTAACAAGTGCATTATCTGAGCATTTGAACGAGAGTCAAATAAAGCAACTCGCAGCATTGGCGGGTAGAGGAGCGTGGGATGAAATCGCTGACTTTTTTCCTGATGACCTTGGCCCACGATATAAAGAAGCGGGCAAAGACACAGCACATTTCTTTTCCCAGCTAGTTCCAAAAGCAGTTGAGATGTTCCAAGAGTCACCTGTACAGACAACCATGTTAACTGTAACCCTATTGGGCGCAGGCGCTTGGGCAGTAGATGCTATAAAAAATCCGGGAGTAACAAAAATCATAGCAGCGGCATTGGCCGTTGGTGCTGCCGTATGGCTAACCAGATCCGCAGCAGAAAATAGCACTCAAAGAGTGCATGAATATTCTGCTCCGCCAGAACCGCCACACACTCCTTTACCCGATCGTGGCCCATCGCACAGCCTTCCGTAACTAAACCAAATACCACACAATGATGCGGTAGAGGAATTGCAGCCCTAAAAGCACGATAATCGGCGAAAGGTCGAACCCGCCCATTGGCGGAATTACTTTCCTCACCCGGCGGAACACCGGCTCGGTCAGCCTTGCGAGCGCGGTTGATATCTGCTGCACAAGCGGCTGGTAGCGGTTGATGATATTGAAATGGATAAGCAGGTTCACCACCACCGCGATTATCACAATCCAGATATAAATATTGATTACGTTCAGGATTAACCACACGACCGGGTGCATCGCCCTCTCCCTTTTAATTTGCCTAACTTAAACCACAGAGTTGCATTTGCGTCAATTCCATAACAAAATTAAAAATCTCGCATAATTTCATAATTCTGCAATATTCATAAGGCACCGTAAAACAGGCTGGAACATATGAAAAACAGGTATATCCGTAATAAATATTTCACACACATTTAGGAAGTTTTAAGTTATACTAAAAAACATAGGTATATTTTATATGGCATGGACTTGGAAAAATACGCTAGGAACCACACTCGGAGTTGTATCAATGATACCTTTCGTCGGCGTAGTTGGCTCAGTTGGCGGTGATATCCTCGCTGCCTCCGAAGACCCGGAACTCCTCAAAGACGGAAAATTCCTTACCTCAAGCATTTGCAGCGCCGCGCTTTGCTTTGTCCCCGGCGGCGGTGCAGCCAAAGGCGCAGTGAAAATCGCCAGAATCGGCCTTGAAGTTGCCGACAGGGGCGCAGGCATTGCCTATGCCGCCGATGGCGTGAATGATATTTATGAACATGGCCTCAGCGCAGGCAGCCTTACCAGCGTGCTTGCCGCAGCTTCAGGCGGAGGAAGGGTCGGCCATATAGCCCATAGAGCAACCCTCGCCACCGGATCAGTCGCCATGGCTGAAAACGCCGTTCATGGCTCCGCCTCCCCACAACAGGCCACGCCTGAGCAAGACGAGAAAAAACGCGTAGACACCGAAATTGCCGCGCTCAGGAAAAAAGAGGCGGAAGAACATGCCCCGCCTGCCAATGGAATCAACGCAGGCGCCATCCTCGGCACCCTGCTTTTTGCGGTCGCCTCATCCATGCCTGAAAAACCCGCAAAACCTGTGGGTAATCAGGTGGAAGGAAAATCCGCCACCGGGATTGACTCCCCGGCCAATTCACATATTCTTACCCCATGCTAAGGAGCTGATTGAATGACATTGCATACACCAGGCAGCCCATTAAAAAACAGAATCGCTTTCAAAGCGCCAACCTCCTCAAAAAGGGGCAAAACAACGCATGCGGATTTTGAAACAAATACAGGTGCTGCGCCTGGCCCCGGCATTGGCAGCAGGGTCGCGGGCGCAGCAACATCGGCAGGCGGCAAAGTGTTTGACGCAACCGCAGCCACCGGCAAATGGGTTGCAAAAAAAACCCTTGGCGCTGCTTTTCTTGGCGCCGGTATCGCTGGCACCGCTTATGTCATAACCAGCGATCAGTTTGAGGGCTTACGCTCATGGGCCGGAAAAACCATCATGGATGCTTCAGGTTTTTCATTCGAAACCAAAAACAGCGAATATGAGGAAAACGGAAAAAAATATATCCTGCTCAGCTTTAAAGATGAAAAAGGGGAGGCATATTCCGTCAAAACCGGGATAACCCCGAAAGAATGGGAAAACGGCGGGGAAGAAGAATACCTGAAAAAAAGCGGCCTCACAGTAGTTGACCAAGCAGGAACCCAAACCCTCCAGCTAATCAAGGACCATCCGACAGCATCGATTTTAGCGGGCATTGGCATAACCCTATTTGGCGTTGATTCAATTAAAGGCGTCACGAAATTGCTGCCTAAAACAGGGATGGGCGGAAAAATAAAAGATATTATTGAAACCGTCCTTAACAGTAAGGCGGTCGACGCGACCGCAACATTCGGGCAGCGGATACTTGGCGTTGCGCTGATTGCCGCAGCAGCGGGAGAACGATTTGGCATAGCCCCAATCGCAACATGGGCGCAGAATGAACTGTTCGGCGGAAATGAACGCAAGGAGCTTGAAAATCAGCAGGCTGAAGAAAAGCGGGAACAGCAGGAATCAGCCCGTGACCCAGCTCTTTTCCACGCAAAAAAATTATATGGCCCGGATTGCACTGACACCATTTTTATCGATAGGAACCCGAACAGAAGCGGGCTAACCGGACGTTTTCTTTCCTACAGCAACCCTGAAAAACATGACCTCCAGATAATTTATAATCATACAAAGCAGGAAGCCTACGTTTTAGTGGTCGACAAAAAAACTAACGAAACCATTCTGGGGCAAATTGAAACAACGCAGAAAAAAGATGGACCCCTTACCGGAAAGAGCGGAGCTTACGCCGTCATAAGCTATCAGCACAACGGCAAAACCTCCAGACTTCCTTACAGCCATACGGAGTTTGATAAATCCATTGCAGGTTTTGACCAGCAGGTTAAGGAAGGACAAGCCAATACAGCAACCAACATCAAAAACCTTTTGGGAACATTTGATGGCCTTCCCCTTGATTCAGGAGAAAAACCAAAATATTGCCAGAATTTCGACAAGTTCAAGGAGTTAAGCAAGATCGCCGCCGTTACAGGTGGGATAAAAAACGATGAAGGCGTCCTTTACGCGCTCGCAAAACTGATTGAAACCAATAAGCTGGACAACGCCACGTTCGCCGCAATCAGCGGGCATTCACAATTTCAGGACTTCGTGACCGAGTTTAACCTTGGCGAGAAATCACCTAAAACGCTTTCTGACATGGAAATTGACCAGCAAACCAACTTCGCGGTAGTTCCTGTTGAGCAGCAAGGGAATGAAACTGCGCAGGCAAACCAGCCGGTTCGCCTGAACTATGCAGCAATGCCGGCAACCGAGCGCAGGACTTCCAGCGTTGAAAACGGCTCATTACGCGATGCGCCTGTTGTTAACGGCACCCCTTCAGTAAGTACTGAAAGAATTGTTTAAACCAATCATCTTTTCTTCGGGTTTTTAACGGCTTTCATCAGCCCATAAGTTATGGCCTCATAGATTGCGTCATATGAAGCGTCAATCACGTTCTCGGAAACGCCGATGGTCGCCCAGCGCTCGCCGTTTTTGCCTTCGGTCTCAATCAGCACGCGGGTGATTGCGTTGGTGCCGACGCCGGGGTTGATGATACGCACCTTATAATCCACAAGGCTGGTCTCCGCAATTTTTGGGTAAGCCTTCACCAGCGCCTCGCGCAGTGCTTTATCAAGTGCATGGACGGGGCCTTTGCCCTCGCCCACAGTGTTTATCTCCTTGCCATTCACCGTAAGCTTCACCGTAGCTTCGGAGAACGTTACCAACTGGTTTCTGGCGTTGTAGCGGCGCTCGGTAAGCACACGGAAATTAGTCAGGTGGAAAAACTCTTTCAAGCCCTCAAAATAACGGCGGGCGAAAAGCTCAAAACTGGCATCCGCGCCATCATAGGCATAGCCTTCGCCTTCGCGCTCTTTCACTTCACGGATAAAGCCGCGGAGTTTTTCGTCGTCCTTATATTTCACGCCGATGCTGTTCAGGCGGTCAACAAAGTTTGACTTGCCCGCCTGGTCAGAAACCAATATCTGCCTTGCGTTTCCAACGGTTTCCGGCACGATATGCTCATATGATTTCGGGTCTTTCGCCACGGCAGAAACATGCAAACCGCCCTTATGCGCAAACGCCGCCGCACCCACATAAGGAGCCTGTATCAACGGCGCCCGGTTGAGTTTCTCATCGAGGTAACGCGAGATATGGGTCAGTTTCGTAAGGTCTTTAACATTGGTTTCAAACCCCATTTTAAGCACAAGGTTCGGAATGATCGAGATAAGGTTTGCATTACCGCAGCGCTCGCCCAGACCGTTGAGCGTACCCTGCACCTGACGCACGCCCGCACGCACCGCTGCAAGTGAATTCGCCACCGCGTTCTCGGTATCGTTATGGCAGTGTATGCCAAGGCTTTTGCCGGGAATATATTTGGTAACTTCAGTGACTATTTCCCCGATCTCATGCGGCATCGTGCCGCCATTGGTATCGCAGAGGATAACCCAACGCGCCCCCGCATCATAAGCCGCACGCACGCATTTAAGCGCATATTCCCTGTCCTGCTTATAGCCGTCAAAAAAATGCTCGGCATCGAACATGGCTTCACGCTTGTTCTTTGCCAGATGCGCGATGCTTTCGGAGATCATCCGCAGGTTCTCGGCGGCGGAAACGCCAAGCGCTTTTTCCGCCTGATAGCGCGATGATTTACCAACGATGCAGACACCTTTAGTGCCGGTATCGAGCAGCGCGGCCAGAGTCGGGTCATTCTGGGCGCTGCGCCCGCTTTTGCGCGTCATCCCGAAAGAGGTTAGCTGCGCGTTTTTAAATGACGGCCTGCCGCCGAAAAACGCATCATCAGTCGGGTTTGCACCCGGCCAGCCGCCTTCGATATAATCCACGCCGAACTTGTCCAGTTCCCGCGCGATATCCTGTTTATCGACCACGGAAAAATCCACGCCGCGCGTCTGCGCGCCGTCACGCAAGGTAGAGTCGTATATATATACGCGTTCTTTTTTTATTTTTTCCGCCACTCGACCACTCCGCCGGGTTTGTCTTCGATTATGATTCCTTTTGCGTCCAGCTCCGCCCGGATCCTGTCCGCCTCAGCATAATTCTTAGCGGATTTCGCGGATTTCCGCAACTCTATCAGCTTTTCAACCTCTTCATCTGCCCCCTCGCGGCCAAAATATTCATCCGCGCTTTGTCCCAGAAAGCCAAGGAATTTCAGGTTCGCGAGCAGTTTCCCGCCGGTTTCCGCTGATTTTGCGCGGTTATATTCATTTAGCTGCTCGTTCAGATAGGCAATCACGGCGGAGATATTCAAATCATCTGCGAGCAGCTCAAGCATTCGGCTTTCAGGCGCTCCCGCCTCAACACCCTCGCCCACTGCGCGGTAGAACCCATCCAGTGTTTTTTGCGAATCGGAAAGGAGTTTCTCCGTCCAGTCCAGCGGTTTGCGGTAATGGGTGGAAAGCAGCGTAAGCCTTATCACTTCGCCGTTTATGCCCTTATCCAGCAACTCACGCACCGTAGTGAAATTACCCAGCGATTTGCTCATTTTCTCGCCGTTCACGGTCAAAAACCCGTTATGCACCCAGAAATTCGCATAGCTGGAACCGGGAGTAGCGCAACACGCCTGCGCGACCTCGTTCTCATGATGCGGAAAAGTCAAATCCGCCCCGCCGCCGTGGATATCGAAATTCGGCCCAAGATATTTTGTGCTCATCGCGGTGCATTCAATATGCCAGCCGGGGCGGCCATTGCCCCACGGGCTTGCAAAAATGCTGCTTGCGTCATCATTCGGGCTTGCCGGTTTCCACAGCACAAAATCCGCCGGGTTACGCTTATACGGGGCAACCTCAACGCGCGCGCCCGCGATCATATCCTCCGGGCTGCGGCGCGAAAGATGGCCGTAATTCCTGTCACTCGCCACATCAAAAAGCACATGGCCTTCCGCCACATAAGCATTGCCGTTGGCGATGAGCTTGCCGATTATCTCAACCATCTCGGCAATATGCTCAGTCGCGCGCGGTTCATGGGTCGGGCTAAGGCAGCCAAGTTTTGCCATCACCTCATGGAAATCGGCGGTGACGCGGCTGGTAAGGCTGCTGATGCTCTCCCCGTTTTCGATGGCGGCAGCGTTGATCTTATCGTCAACATCGGTGATGTTGCGGACATAATCCACCTTGCCATAAACCTGTTGCAACACGCGGAAAAGCAGGTCATACACCACCACGGAACGCGCATTGCCGATGTGTGGACTCGCGTACACAGTTGGCCCGCAGACATAGATTCCGATTGTTCCGTTTTCGGGTTTTGCTAATTCTTCTTGGGATTTTGTCCGCGTATTGTAAAGTCTGATTAACATCTCTAGGAAAGTGGTGTAATAATATTTCGTGATAAAAGGTTATTTATGGCGGTCGACTATAAGATAAAATCAGCATTAAAATCCACAAAAATCCTTGTAGTGGAGGATGATTCGGTCATGATAAGGCTCATCTACAGCGTACTTGATGTTATGGGCTTCGGCGAAATCCAGACAGTGCGCAACGGTGAGGAGGCGCTTGAGAAAATCGCCACCGAGCATTTTGACCTCATTTTCTGCGACTGGAAAATGAAGGGCATGGACGGCATCGAATTCACCCGCCGCCTGCGCGCAATGCCTTATGATACCTGCTATACGCCGGTTATCATGCTCACCGGCAAGGCCAATAAGGAGGATGTTGAAATCGCGCGGGACGCAGGCGTGAATGAATACATGGTGAAGCCGTTCTCGGTGAACGCCCTCTGCGCCAAGGTGAAGGCGATTGTCGAACTTCCGCGCATGTTCGTGAAAACCGGGAAATATTCCGGGCCTGACAGGCGCAGGCGCAGCGAACCGGAATTGATCCCCGATAAACTGGACAGGAGAAGAAATGCAAAACGCGCTTAAACTTGAAGATGTTGAAATCACCCAGCCTGAGCTTGCCATCCAGAAAAAACTTGGGTCAATCGGGATGAGCAAGGTTTTTGACATAAAAACCCTGCAACAGGCGGAAAATATTGTTACCGACAGCACCGATATTTTCAGGGAGGAAACATTGCGCGACTTCAACCAGCTTCAGCAGAGGTTTGAATCGGTTGACAAGGTAAGCGTTACCGTACGTGATTATTCACGCATTTCGGAAACCGCGTTCAGCCTGAAATCCCGCGCGAAAACCGGCGGCTTCCCGCTGGTTTCCGATATCGCGAACATACTTTACCAATATTGCGATAAGGCTGCGGAAACCCGTCCGGCGCAAGGCTATAAGGTTCTTGAAATGCATTTCAATGCCATCCGCGAAGTTATCGAGGGAAAGTTTGACGCGACCAACGGCGAGAAAACCTCCAAGCTGATCGGCGGCCTTAACCAGATCGCAAGGAAATTCGCATGACGGAAAACCAGCCCGCAATCAATAAGGATCTGCTCGAATTGCTGGTCTGCCCGCAAACCAAGGCCCCGCTTTATTACGACAGCAAGAACAACGAGCTTATCAGTGAATCCGCCAAACTGGCCTACCCCATCCGCGGCGGAATCCCGGTGCTCATCCCCTCCGAAGCGCGGGAGCTGCGGCCTGCCTCATCAAAGGCCGGAGCTTAAGGAATATATTGTCACCCCCGCGGAAGCGGGGGTCTTAGCTTAAGATTCCCGCCTGCGCGGGAATGACAGTTTTTTTTACAATTTAATTACCAATCACATCAGCAAGTTTCGCGGCGCTGCCGCAGGCCAGCGTCCAGCCCAGCATACCGTGGCCGGTATTGAGGTATAAATTGCTGAATTTGCCGGATTTACCGATCACCGGAACCGTTGAAGGTGTCATCGGCCTTAACCCTGCCCATTCCTGCGGCACAGAATAATCCGCGGCTTTGGGGAAAGATTCTTCCGCTGCGGCAACAATGCCGTCGATAACTTTCCGGTTTATCAGCATATTGTGTCCTGCGAATTCCGCCACACCGGCAACGCGCAACCGGTCACCGATTTTTGAATATACGATGCGGCGCGCCTCATCGGTAATATTTATATTCGGCGCTTTATCGGTTGCGGGAACGGTGATGCTGTAACCTTTCATCGGGTAAATTTTTACGTTAAGCCCCAGCATTTTGCATATCCTGGCCGATTGCGTGCCGAGGCAAAGCACGATCTTATCGGCCTGAAGCTCGCCCTTATTGGTTATCACCGCGGTGATTTTCTGTTTATCCGTATGGACTTTTTCCAGCGACTCGCCATAGCGGAATTTAACCCCTTTCGCCACGCAAACCCTTGCCATTTCCTCGCAGAATTTGCGGCAATCACCCGACTCATCCATTGGCGAATAAATCGCGCCATAAATACTCTTCTGCATATCCTCAAGCGCCGGTTCAATTCCCACCGCTTCGCCCGGTGTCAGGACTTTTTGCTCAAACCCGTGTTTTTGCAGTTCCTCGGCATCGGCAATCCCCTCGGCGAAATCCTTGCGGTCGCTGAAAACATACATTTTGCCGCGCCGCGCATAATCAAAATTTATCTCCTCGCGCTGCACTATCTTATGCATCTCCTCACGGGAACGGAGGGCGATGTCGAGCACGGCAGCGGCGTTTTGTTCCGCGCGGAAACACTCCCTCAGGAAGCTTACCCCCCATTTCAGGAAATCGAGGTCAAGGCCGGGATGTATTCTTATCGCCGGGTTTTTACTGAACAACATTCCCGGCAGTTTCTTAAGGGTCGAAAAGTCGGAAAGCGGGTGGGTTTTGGAATAGCTTAGCTGCGCCCCGTTGGCGTAGCTGGTGCCGATTCCGGGGCCGGAGGCGCTGTCCACCACTGTGACGTCATGACCTTTTTCGCTTAAATAATAGGCGGTTGTGACCCCGATCACCCCTGCGCCGAATATAAGAACTTTCATAAAACCATTCTCATTTTGAGAAATTTTCGCCTTGTTTAACAGCCTTGCCGTTTATATTCAACATAAGCCAGATTTGTTAATTAAATTTTAATAATACCTGCACTATAATCTGTAGTCTATGAGCACACAACTCCTTCCGCTAAATATCCAGAACCGCGTGGGCAGCGCCCATGATTCTGCGCAACAGAACCGCTTCCAATCGCAACCGCTGCCAAAGCTGGCACGCAGCGACGCGAAGCTTAGCCCGGTGCCGTCCGATGATATCCTTAACCAGATGGTTAACGACACGCTTCACAACATGAAGAAAGGTGGCGTCCCAGACCGCGGCTCAATCCTTAATATCACCGCCTGACGCTTTTCCCTTAGATTTTTTATTCCGTAAGGCTAAACTGCCCCTATGGATAAAAAACTCATCGCGCATAATTTCCCGAAATCAAAACAGGCAATCAAGGTCATCAACCCCGCAACCGGCAAAAAAATTGCCGCGCTCCCTTCGCTCGGCGTGAAGGAAACAAAAACCGCGATTGACCGCGCGCATAAAGCCTTTGACCCGTGGCAAAAAAAATCCGCCTTTGAACGCGCCGCAATCCTGAAAGAATGGCATAAGCTAATCCTCGCCCACAAAAAGCAAATCGCGCAGATCATGCACGAGGAATCCGGTAAATTGATTGCCGAATCGCTCGCCGAGGTCGATTACGCCGCCTCTTTCATCGACTGGTCAGCCGAGGAAGCAAAACGCGTTTACGGCGAAATTCTTCCTATGCCTTCCCACGCCCGGCGCGGCGTGGTTTCATTCCACCCGGTCGGCGTGGTCGCCGCCATCACCCCGTGGAACTTCCCGGCGGCGATGATA
>CAZJFC010000020.1:27056-30541 GCA_964545245.1 uncultured Rickettsiales bacterium | reverse complement strand
CAATGCCGAATAGCCGGTTAAGTTCCACGGGAAACCGCCGAACGGAATGAAGGTGCGGGCATATTCCGCGGCTACCCATAATGTGCTGAAAACAAAAACGCGGGAAAACGGCGAGAAGAAAAATTTCTCCGCCAGAACCTTGTACGCAAGCCCCACCAGCGCGGTAAAAAAAGCAAGCCCGAACGGTATGCCCGCCACCGCGAACGGAACCAGCCACCAGAATTTTTCAATATCCACAAACAGCGAATTCGCGATCCAGTAAAGGCCGAAGATGAAATATCCGAACCCGAACCACCATCCATGCCAGAAAGCTGATTTTTTATTTAGCGAATTGTTCAAATTTAAAAGCAGAACCGAAAACGAAATAAACAATACCGGCACGATATAAAACGGCGGTAATGCCAGAACCGCTAATGAACCCGCAATGAAGGATGGAAATTTCATTTAATTATCCGGTTTAAAGTCGCGGCCAATTTATCCAGTTCCGCCTTTTCATGCAAAGCCGAAATGCTCACCCTGAGCCGCGCGGTGTTTTCCGGCACTGTCGGCGGTCGTATCGCCGAAACGAGGATTTTCCCTTCCCGGAGTTTTTGTTCCGCTTCCAATGCCTTTTCATTGCTGCCGAAGATGATTGGAACAATAGCGCTTAATTCGTCATCGCGAGCGACCGCAGGAAGCGTGGCGATCCAGTTTTTCTGGATTGCTTCGCCTCCGGCTCGCAATGACGTAAGGAGGTGCTTTGTGTTCTCCAGAGTTTTTAAATATGGCTTTTCGCGCTCGATCACTTCCAGCGATTTCAGTGCCGAGGCAATAACGAATGGCGGCAGCGCGGTGGAATAAATAAGTGAACGCGCTTTGGTTTTTATGTATTCGATAAGGGTTTTGCTTCCCGCGACATAGCCGCCATATGCGCCGATGGCTTTCGAGAGCGTGCCTATGTAGATGTGTTGATGGTTGCCTGTTGCCGGTTGATAGAGCGAGTGCGCGCCGTCCACCATCAGCCATGCATCGTTTTCCTCCGCGATTCTTTTGAGTTCGGCGAGCGGGGCTTTGTCGCCGTCCATGCTAAAAATCTCCTCGGTGATGATGAGTTTTTTTCCCTTAAACCCTCCCCCCACCCCCTCCCTCAGGGAGGGGGTATAAGAAATATTTCCCTCCCTCAGGGAGGGGGAGTCGTTTAGCCCTCTCCCTGAGGGAGAGGGTTGGGAGAGGGTTAGCCTGCGCCGCAAATCATCCAAATCATTGTGGTTGAAACGAACCAGCTTCGCACCGGAAAGTTTCGCGCCGTCAATTATGCAGGCATGGGAAAGGCGGTCGGCGAAAATAATGTCGCCCTCGCCCACCAGCGCCGGGATAACGCCGATATTGGTGAGGTATCCGCTGCCGAAAACACAGGCCGCTTCAGTTCCTTTTGCTTTCGCCAGAGCTTCTTCGAGCTTGTCATATAACGGGTGGTTGCCGCCCGCGATGCGGCTTGCGCCTGCTCCTGCGCCATATTTTTCGGCAGCCTCGGCTCCCGCGCGGATAACCTCCGGATGGCAGGAAAGGCCGAGATAGTCATTGCTCGTAAAGTTAATAAAATCAGGAAGTTGCGCTGATTTTGGAACACGCAAAAGGTTTTTGCCCTTTAATTCATCTATTTTTTGCTGTAGTAAAGCGTCCATGAATAACTAAATAATGTCATTCCCCGAATTTGCACAGCAAATTATAGGGGAATCTTAAGATTCCCGCCTGCGCGGGAATGACAAAGTATAAAAAGCGGTAATGACAGAGATATAAAGGGTGTATGAGAAATATTCGGCACAATTGGGAATTAAGCGAGATACTAGATTTATTCGCCCTGCCCTTCAATGATTTAATTTTCAAGGCGCAAACCACCCACCGTGAATTCCATGACCCGAACGCCGTGCAGGTCTCCACATTGCTTTCCATCAAAACCGGCGGCTGCGCGGAAGATTGCAAATATTGCCCGCAATCGGCGCATTATGACACACCGGTGAAAGCCGAAAAACTCACCACTGTTTACCATGTGCGCGAGGAAGCCGCAAAGGCAAAAGCCGCCGGGGCGACCCGTTTCTGCATGGGCGCGGCGTGGCGAAGCCCCAAAGAACGTGATATGGTGAATGTTATTGAAATGGTGAAGGCGGTGAAGGAACTCGGCCTCGAAAGCTGCTGCACGCTTGGCATGGTGAACCGCGAACAGGCGCAGCGCCTAAAGGATGCGGGGCTGGATTATTATAACCACAACATCGACACCTCGCCGGAATATTATGGGAACATCATCACCACCAGAACTTTTCAGGACAGGCTTAACACGCTGGAGAACGTGCGCGAGGCGGGGATGAAAACCTGCTGCGGCGGGATTGTCGGCATGGGCGAAACCGTGAATGACCGCGCCTCGATGCTGCAAACGCTGGCGAATATGAAGAAACACCCGGAATCAGTGCCGGTTAATTTGCTGGTGAAGGTGGAGGGGACGCCCCTGTTTAACCCTCCCCCAACCCCTCCCTCAGGGAGGGGGGTAGAAGAAGATTTCCCTCCCTCAGGGAGGGGGGATAATCAAGCCTCCTCCCTGAGGGAGGAGGTTGGAGGAGGGTTCGTGGAACCACTCGATTTCGTACGCACGATCGCGGTTGCGCGGATTTTAATGCCGGAATCCGCCGTTCGGCTTTCAGCGGGGCGCGAGAATATGAGCGATGAGCTGCAATCACTCTGCTTCCTTGCCGGGGCGAACAGTATATTTTACGGCGAAAAACTCCTCACCACCCCGAACCCGGAAGTGAATGAGGATAAAAGGCTGTTTGAAAAACTGGGCATCCGGGCGGCTTAATACTCCGTGCATCAATTAATTTACCAGCGCGGCTCCCTGCCCATGCCCGTCCAATACCTGCCTCAATTGCTGGGAATAGAACCCGGATGGGCTTATATGGGCGGAGTGATGCCCACTGATAAACTTCAACCCGTATCGCTCAACTGTAGCTTTAGGTATATCGTTTTTATGTTCCTGCCATGTAACAAGTTGCACATGTGGATTACGCCTTATTTCCTCTCCGAAAAACTTTAATTCATAATTTATAAGTCCGGCTTCAAAATTAAGGAAAATAATATTTGCCCCGGAACCTTCACGAAGTCCTTCCTGAAGACCTTTACGAACATTATCGAAATGCCTGTACGACCCTATTGGTTCGTGGCGCGCAAATCTTCCGGGATTCTCCAATTCATGCGCATATGGGAAACGGCTCCCGACAGATAGCAGGTGAATGGGAACATTTCCTTCCTCTTTTTGCCCTGCTAATTGATTTCTCCATACAGTCATACAACCCTCAAAACTTAATTTATAAAAATTAATATCTAAAAAATTGGTAAAAGTCAATATATAGCGGTCAATATTGTTAGGGTGTATACCACAAACATAAATTGCCATCTCTACCTCAAATAACTGTCATGCCCGCCTTGCGCGGGCATGACAAAATAAGAAGGGGTGG
>CAZJFC010000020.1:21224-27046 GCA_964545245.1 uncultured Rickettsiales bacterium | reverse complement strand
ATGTTGCAGCGGAGCTCGAAGAAGGGGTGGGAATGGCAGGGTTTTCTTACTTGTGCCAACGGGATAATCTCCATTGTTAGCCACGTTTATACTAACTGCTATAGCCGTAATTACTCATATTTCGGAAAATATTGACTTTCCTTATCGAACACATTAAAAGATTAATAAATTTAAATAATGAGGCGTATATGTCAGATGAACAAGATAATGGAACAACCTTGCCCGATGATACTACAGGACAAAAACGAGTTCCCATAGTAACAAGCAAGACAATATTACCGCAACCCCGCAAAAGAACAGGGCTTTTTCCTGACCTTGCGGATGGTAGTTCCTACGCACCAAGAAAGTTCGTCTCCCGCCTTGTGACTGAAAAAACCACTAAAAAACCGCCGGAACTCGACTAATCAACGCGCTGTTGCTGTTGTTGAGGGATAAACTGCGCAAAACAATGCTCACTATGCAGCATATCAAAAAAGGTTGTCAGAAAATTATCCTGGAAGCTTTGCGGCATACCGGCTTTAAAGTCATCGGCTTTGGGACGAATTTGAGCAGTGCCCGACAACCCGGCCAGCTTTTCACCGGCTGCATCATATGACTCATAGTGTATATCCATCTCTTCCTGCGTGGATTCAAACCTGAAAAGAACCGAGGCAATATCAGGGTTTTTCCCTGCCCATTCTCTTTCAGATGCATAATAAACCGCGCCCTTAACCTCATTGCCTGAGAATACAAAAAACTTTTTATATAGCCCTTCATACTCATCAACTTTTTCAGCAGGCTTATCGGCTTCCAGGTTATCTGCCAGTACAGTATAGGTTTTTCTCTCACCTGCTTCCTGAAGCTCCACTTCATAAAACCCCACTTTCCCTTCAACAGGGTAGCCAGCGCTTACCTCTCCAAGCCCTTGAACTCTGTGCGGCTTTGTACCAATCAGCCTTGCCACCGCTTCCACTACATCATTTCTTGTGATTCCGTTCGACATACACATTTATGGTTAATTTTCATTAAATTAGTTAACAACTGGCACAAAGTCAAGCTTAATTGACCGTTAAGGCTTTTTGCCTAAACTGGCGGGATGAGCGAATTTGAGCATATCTGGCTGCCATATACCCAGCATGGATTGAACCCTGAGCCGTTGCATGTTGTTGATGCGGAAGGCTGCAAGCTCAGGCTGGCGGATGGGCGCGAACTTATTGACGGGATTTCCAACTGGTGGACTGCGTGCCACGGCCACAAGCACCCTCACCTTGTTAAGGCGGTGCAGGATCAGGCGGCGAAGCTGCCGCATGTGATGTTCGGCGGGCTGGTGCATGAACAGGCGATAAAACTGGCGGAAAGGCTGGCGAAACTGACTTCCCTGCCGCGCGTTTTTTTCTCTGATTCCGGCTCGACGGCGGTTGAGGTTGCGCTGAAAATGGCGGTGCAATACTGGAAAAACCAGAACAAGCACAGTAAGAAGCAGCGTTTCCTGTGTTTTCGCAGCGGGTATCATGGCGATACGATGGGCGCGATGAGCGTTTCCGATAATGATGGGATGCATTCACCTTACACCGGGTATATGCCGATGCAGTTCATTGTGGATATTCCATCTGATGAACTGGCGTTTGAGGAGTTCGACGCGCTGCTTGCGAGCCAGAAAAGCCAGATCGCAGCGGTGATAATCGAGCCGCTGGTGCAGGGCGCAGGCGGGTTCAAATTCCACAGCCCGGACGTCCTCGCCGAGATTTACCGAATCACCAAAAAACACGAAATCCTGTTCATAGCCGACGAAATCGCCACCGGGTTTGGCCGCACAGGCTATATGTTCGCGCATCAGGAAGCGGGAATAACGCCGGATATTTTATGCGTCGGCAAAGCCCTCACCGGCGGGATGCTCACCCTCTCCGCCACGCTTGCCAAGGCGGAGGTTTTTGAGAAATTCACCGATGACAAGCCGGAACACGCGCTGATGCACGGCCCGACATATATGGCGAACCCGATCGCCTGCGCCGCCGCCAATGTGAGCCTTGATTTATTCGAGAGTGAACCGCGCCTTGAGCAAGTGGCAAGGATTGAGGAAATTTTGCAGGCGGAACTCAAAAAATGTGAAGAGCTGGCTGTGGTGAAAGATGTGCGGGTTAAAGGCGCGATTGGGGTGGTGCAATTAGACCTTAATTGTCATTCCCGCAGAGGCGGGAATCTTAAGATCCCCGACTCGGCTTCGCCTCTCGGGGATGACAGAAAATTAATTTTAGAACTACGCAAAAAATTCGCGGCGGAGAATGTCTGGCTGCGCCCGTTCGGCGATGTTGTCTATATCGCCCCGCCGTTTGTGATCGCGGAGAATGAGTTGAAAACTCTGGCGGATACTGTACATAGAGTATTGCAATCAGTTGAGGGCTAGTATGATATTTGGAAAAAAGAAATCCCTATCTGAACAAATCGCGGATTTCTGGGACTGGTTCAGTAGCAAAGCGGCAGAATACAAAAAAGTTGATTTACTCAACCAGGCGCAGGTTGAAAAAATGCTGAACGAGATAATCGACAAGCGCCTGCAAAAAATTGACGAAAACCTTACCGTTGAAATCGGAACCATTGACGATGCAACGCATGACCTCGTAATCAGCGCAGACGGCATAAAAGCAGGTTTCGACAAGGTAAAGGAAGTCGTGGCCGCCGCCCCGCAGGTTCCCGGCTGGAAAGTCACCGCGTTCAAACAGCCAAAAGATGTCAGCGGGTTACGTGTTCAACTTGGCCCCAAAGAGCTAACCATAAATGATATATGGTATTCGCTGACGCCAGATACGGCGAAGAAAAAAATTGATACGATCATCATAGTTCACACAGGGCTTCCATTACCCAATGAACTCGCGGGACAGATCGGGTTTATCGCGCTGGACGGTATTCTGGGCGAATATGACGTTGCCACAAAACTAGGCGCAATCGACTTCCTGAACTACCCGGAAGAAACTTTTGACGGCTCAACGGAAATTCCGTATCAGGACGGCACAGAAGAAACCGTGAACTTCAAAAAAATAACGGGAATGAAGGAAGAGTTCGACAGGCTATCGCAATTCTAAGCGCCGGAACTTCAGGTTTTATCTGACACCACCACAGCAAATTTGA
Organism: uncultured Rickettsiales bacterium; assembly: GCA_964545245.1. GTDB lineage: Bacteria > Pseudomonadota > Alphaproteobacteria > Rickettsiales > 21-14-0-20-44-7 > CAZJFC01. Next base: position 23,941 of record CAZJFC010000020.1, on the reverse strand, counting down.
TTGCGAAGTTGCCTGAGCCGGTTATCATGCCCGCAAACCAACCATCGCAACGACATGTTCAAATCACTCCGTAAATTTTCCCCGGATGCCGGAATCCGCCGTCAGGAGAAAATCCGCAAGGTTTCGCGCTTCTGCCGGAAAAACAACCTCCTCCTCTACCAGCCGAACCTGATATGGTTCAACGATAAGGAATTCAATGCCGCGGAAAAGGACTGGGGCAAAATTCCCGGCCTGCCGCGCGACAGGAGGTTTTTTATTTTCAGCACCGCACGTTCATTGCGCAAGGTCAAGGGTGACACAGCCGATATCGGCGTGCGATATGGCACCAGCAGTTATTTTATCCTGCGCGGATTCAATGACCTTTCGCGCCAGCATTACCTGTTTGACTCTTTTGAGGGAGTTTCCGCCCCCACTGCCGAAGATGGCGGCAACCAGAGCACATGGTCAAAAGGCGACCTTGCCGTTGACGAAAGCGTCACCCGCGCCAACCTGAAAAACTTCCCGAATTGCAACTATCATAAAGGGTGGATACCAAAGCGCTTTCCCGATGTCGCCGACAGGAAATTCGCGCTGGTGCATATTGATGTCGACCTCCACGCGCCGACCCTGCAAAGCCTTGAATTCTTTTATGAACGCACGGTTCCCGGCGGTATAATCATCTGCGATGATTACGGCTTCAGCAATTGCGACGGCGCAAAAAAAGCTTTCGATGATTTTTTTGCCGATAAACCGGAATCCGTTACCGCCATTCCTTCCGGCCAGTGCATTGTGGTGAAGAAATAATCCGCAGGAATTCAATCAACGCTAGGCAAACAAATCCAGAAACGGGTTCTGCGTTGAGTACTTTTGTTGCAGCAACCCTTCCGCCTTGTTTTCCGGTGTGGCGCGATATAGCGCCATGGTGAAGCTGTAAAGGTCAATACCTTTGGTGGTTGTTTTGCTCAGGAAGTTATTCCTGAGGAAATGGATGCTCGCATCAGCTTTGTTATAATTTTTAACCAGCTCTTTGGCGACGTCCTGGTAAGTGGTCTTCTTCTTGCTCGTAGCAAGATAAGAAGCCGCAGGACTGAACCCGATTGATGATATGTTCATAACTCCCCCTTACCCATCCAATAATATAACATTTTAATATTAACTTTTGGTTAATTATCTCGCTGAATGGCTAATAAGGGTTGAAAAATCCGGCTGGCAGGCTTAAGTATGGGGTACAAAAAATCCCCTTTTAAGGTCTGTCATGTCAAAAAACCCGCAAACAATCGATAAAATCACCACCACGCCGTTCCCTGCCTCGCGCAAGGTCTATGTGAAAGGCGAAATGTTCGATGATATATGGGTTGCCATGCGCGAGATCCAGCTTTCGGAACAGGCGAAAGAGCCGGATTTCTGGGTTTATGACACTAGCGGCCCTTACACCGACCCTTCAAAGAATATCGATATTAAAAAGGGCATCGATAAAATCCGCGCGAAATGGATCGCCGCGCGGGGGGACACCGAAAACTATGAAGGCCGCCGCGTAAAACCGGAAGATAACGGCCTGAAAGCCGGGCAAGTGCTTGATATCGAAGCTTTTGACCGTGGCAATATCAAGACCCTTCGCGCCAAAAAAGGCGCGAACGTTACGCAGATGCATTATGCGCGGAAGGGCATTATCACGCCGGAAATGGAATATATCGCCATCCGCGAGAATGTGGGGAGGAAGGCTGCTATAGAAAATCCGTCATTGCGAGGAGCCGGAGGCGACGCGGCAATCCAGCCTGGATTGCTTCGCTCCGCTCGCAATGACAAATTCAGTGGGCAGCGTTTCGGCGCGGAATTCCCGGATTTCATTACCCCGGAATTTGTGCGTCAGGAAGTTGCCGCAGGCCGTGCGATCATCCCTTCCAACATCAACCACCCGGAATCCGAGCCGATGATAATCGGGCGCAATTTCAGCGTGAAGATCAACGCTAATATCGGCAATTCGGCGGTCACTTCCGGCATTGCCGAAGAAGTCGAGAAAATGGTGTGGTCAACCCGCTGGGGCGGCGACACGCTGATGGACCTTTCCACCGGCAAGAACATCCACGAAACCCGCGAATGGATATTGCGCAACTGCCCGGTTCCGGTCGGCACCGTGCCAATCTATCAGGCGCTTGAAAAAGTCGGCGGCGTCGCCGAAGACCTGACATGGGAGATTTACCGCGATACGCTCATCGAGCAGGCAGAGCAAGGAGTTGATTACTTCACCATCCACGCAGGGGTGCTGCTGCCTTATGTGCCGCTCACCGCCAACCGCGTAACCGGGATTGTTTCGCGCGGGGGTTCAATCCACGCGAAATGGTGCCTTGCCCATCATAAGGAAAATTTTGCGTATGAGCATTTCGGGGAAATCTGCGAGATCATGAAAGCCTATGACGTTGCCTTCTCGCTGGGTGACGGCCTCCGCCCCGGCTCGATCGCCGACGCCAATGATGAAGCGCAGTTTGCCGAATTAAAAACGCTAGGCGAGCTAACCAAAAAAGCATGGGAGCATGATGTTCAGGTGATGATCGAAGGCCCCGGACACGTGCCGATGCACCTGATTAAGGAAAACATGGATAAGCAATTATCCGAATGTTATGAAGCGCCATTCTATACGCTTGGCCCGCTCACAACCGATATCGCGCCGGGTTATGACCACATCACCAGCGCAATCGGCGCAGCGCAGATCGGCTGGTATGGCACGGCGATGCTTTGCT
>CAZJFC010000020.1:1704-21214 GCA_964545245.1 uncultured Rickettsiales bacterium | reverse complement strand
GCGTCTGGAGCAGGCTTGGCGCGACGTCCTGCTTTTTTGGACTCTGCCCGCTTGTCACCAGCCTCCGACTGACCCACTACTGGCACGGCGATGCTTTGCTATGTAACGCCGCAAGAACATCTGGGACTGCCGGATAAGGAAGATGTGAGGACAGGTGTGGTGACTTATAAGCTGGCGGCACACGCGGCGGATCTGGCCAAGGGCTGGCCGGGCGCGAAACTGCGTGATGACGCAGTCAGCCGCGCGAGGTTCGAGTTCCGCTGGATGGACCAGTTCAACCTCAGCCTCGACCCGGAAAAAGCAAGGGAATTCCACGACGAAACCCTGCCCGCAGAAGGGGCGAAGCTGGCGCATTTCTGTTCGATGTGCGGCCCGAAATTCTGTTCGATGAGGATCTCGCAGGAAGTGCGCGAATTTGCTAAAATAAATTCCGTAACCGCAGATGCCGACTCCGCCAGGCAAGGCGAGCAGGAAATGGCGGAAAAGTTCAAGGAACAAGGCGCGGAGATTTATAAAAAGATAGCTTAACATGCTGTTTTATAAATATAAAAATGAATTAGTTAAAAAATAGTAGCAACTAGGTTCCGCTTTATGATAATGTGCAGATACATAAACAAGTAATCATAGATTGCGCAGGAGCATTTACATGGCAGCGAAAAGAACAGGGCAAAGAGCAAGGCCAAGCCGCAGTTATAAACATGTGGCCGGGCATCCACAACCAGATACAGATACGGACGGTTGGGCGGATAAGACTCCTCCTGCTGCTTATAAAATTTTATATCAAAGCCAATGGGACATCAGGGATGTAATAAACTTTGTTTTTGATATCCTGCATAAAAATAACCATACCGAGCTTAGCATAGAAGAAGCAAAACTAAAATATGGACCGGGCACGATACTTACTGACATTGACCCCAGATTTGATGAAGGAGATGCCGATGAAATCCGCATGGCAGCGCAGGAAAAATTTGGCGTTACCATAAGTAAGGAAGTCACACGCGAGGAAGTCGCAAATGAGGAAAGCGCTACCTGCTGGGAAACCATAAGCGATATTATGGATGCGATATCAAAAGGCTTGGAAGAGGGACTCAGAATCACAGATGATGAAGATGTACGTCAACCACGCGGAAGATAAAATTAGGGGCTTCTGTATTTCTGGATAAATGTCACGATATCGGGCAGCACGCTGAAATCACGGCGGTAATAGCGTGTCAGGGCGCGTATCGGCCCGCGGTGATCAACGTTATCATAATATATCACCTCGGCTACCCCGCCCCTTTCCTTTATGCGGTCGGCCAGCGTATCGCTCTGGCTTGGGTTCACCACATTGTCTTTCAGGCCGTGCAGCAACAGGAAAGGCGGCTCTTTTCCGGTGATGAAATTTATCACCTGCGAGTCCGGCAGGTTGTCATCACCGCCGAAAGTTTTAGTGAGTTTATAATCAGCCGGGTTAAAGGCATAAGGCCCCGCCATCCCGACAACGCCTTTTATCCAGCCCGTATTACCGCCGACTTCCTCCAGATACCGCCCATCCGCGGCCAATAATCCTGCTATATGCGCCCCGGCGGAATGGCCGACTAGGAATATATTATTCCTGTCGCCGCTATATTCAGCAGCGTTCTCATGCACCCATTTCACGGCCAGCGCCACATCCTTCACGAATTGCGGGAATTTGCCTTGCGGGTATTTTACATAATCCGGGACTACCGCGACATATCCGCGCGCGGTGAACGCCTCCCCGGCGAATTTATACCTTTCTTTTTCGCCGGATTTCCACTTGCCGCCGTAAATAAAGACCACAATGGGGACTTTTTCACCGTCTTCCACATCCGGCTGGAACAGGTTCAGGTATTGCCATTCCTCGCTGCCGTATTTGATGTTGTTATGTGAAGTATACGAACCAAGGTTGGATGGCAGGTTCGCAAGGAATATTTGCGTATTGGTGCAGCCACTAAGCGCAAGAAAAAACAAAAAAAGGCCGGACAGGTAACGCATAGAACCCTTATTATACCATATTCCTGCAAAATTCCGACATAAACATGCCCCGAACACATGAAATCAGACATTTTATTTAACCTCCTATTAATTTTTAGCGGTTAGACTTGACAATAAAAGGAGTTCTATGTCCGATTATAATTTCAGTATTGATGACGTGCTCAAGCTCCGTGACAACCCCTCGGAAGAAGCCAAAGTTGAATTGATAGGCAAGCTTCAGGGAAATTTCTCGGCGCAGAACCTCGCCGCGCAGGAAAAGGAAATTGCCGATGAAATCCTGCGCTACCTTGCCGCCGATATTTCCTCGCGCATCCGCCAGAGCATAGCCGAGCAATTCTCGGAAAGCACCAGCCTGCCTTATGACGTAGCACTGAAACTCGCGCATGACCTCGATGATTTCGTTGCGCTGCCGGTAATCAGCAATTCAACCCTGCTGAACGAGGCAGACCTCATCAATATCGTCCGCAACGGAAACGACAAAAGGCAGGTCGCCGTCGCAAAACGCCCTAACCTTTCCGAAAACGTTAACGGCACAATCATCGCCGAAGCTGCGGTTGAAGCCGTGGAAACATTGCTGACCAATAAACACTCCGTGCTCAGCGATAACAACAAGGAACAGTTAATCAGGACCCACGGCAGTAACCAGGTGCTTATCAAATCACTGATCGAAAACCAGCAGATAAGCGTTAACCAGGCGCATGACCTGCTTGTCAGGGTTTCCGGCGAATTGCAGAACACCCTGATAAAAAACTATAATATCCCGAAGGAAACAGTCAGCAAATTGATTGAAAGCTCAAAAGAATGGGTGGTTCTGGGCATGATACGCGCCCATGCCGAAAACCATCCGCACAGCATACCGCTGAATGATATTATCACCCGCCTGCATAATGATAACGAGATCTCATTTTCACTGCTGGTAAAGGCGCTAAGCCTTGGTAACCTGACGTTTTTTGAAGCCGCAATCGCCAAAATGGCGGGGCTTCATGCGGAAAATGTCCGTAAATTGCTCTGGGACTCCGGCGACAACCGGGGATATGAAGGATTATACGAAAAATGCGGCCTGCCCGACTCAATGAAGGATAGCTTCTATAAGCTGCTCACCATCGTCCATGAGGACTACATCTCCGGTCAGGATGTGGAAAAAGCCCCATATCGTATTTTCCACAAAATTACCTCTGCTGCAAACACTGAAAATATTGAAAATATTGATTATTTGGTCACTATCGTAGGTCACAATATCAAAAAGACTAATATTTCTTAATTATTTAAGCAATAGTTAAGAGATATATTATATAATTATCCTTATGGCGCTGTCACTGACAACAAATGATGTATTGCAGCTCGTCAACAACCATGATTCTGACGCCAGGATCAGTGTGACCAAAAAAATCTCATTTGACTACCTGACGAACAGCTTTTCGCCTGAAGAAATCACAATTGCGGAGGAAATCTTCCGCCTTCTCGCGAAAGATGTTGAAGTCAGGGTGCGCGCGACACTTTCGGAATCACTCAAACTTGCGAAAAACCTGCCGCATGACATTGCCCTGCAACTGGCAAAAGACGTGGCGGAAGTCGCAATCCCAATGTTGCAGTTTTCCGAAGTCCTGACCGAGGAAGACCTGTGCGACATCGTGAATGATTCCGAGGTGCAGAAAATACTGGCAGTCGCGCGGCGTAAAAACCTCACACGCACCATCCGCAACACGCTGATGGATACCGGCAACCCGGAAGTGCTGGAAATTGTTTGCAGCAATAACGATTTCATCTCCAGCGAGCAGGATTATGAGGAGCTGATCGATAAATATGCCGGCAACAGCACAATCATGCGGAAAATCATCGGGCGGGCGAGCCTGCCCACCGTTCTGGTCGAAAAAATGATGTCCGAAGTTTCCTCCAATATCGTGAAGGAAATCCGCTCGAAATATAACATTACTCCGGCGGCGCTTGATACCTATGCCAGCCACAGCCTTGAAATTTCCGTGCTTTCGGTAATCGACCATTCATCCAAAAACAGCGAAATAGATTACCTCGTGAACCACCTGTACAATTTCGGCAAGCTGACGCCTTCCATAATCCTGAGCGGGTTGTGCATGGGCAGGAAACGCTTCTTCATCTCGTCACTCGCCAAACGCGCAGGCATCCCTATAACCAATGCCGAAATCATCATACGTGACGGCGGAAGGCGCGGGCTTTCACTCCTGCTCGCAAAAGCGGGAATCCCGGAAAAACTCAGCGACGCGGTCGAGCTTGTAATCAAACTCACCGACGAGAAAAAAGCCACCGATAATGACATCAGCGTGAAGGATTTCTGCAAATGGCTAATAGGCAAACTTGAGTTCTTCGCCGACAGTACGCAGATTGAATATCTTTCCTATATGATGGCAATCGCCAAGCAAAGCCAGCGCTACCGGGTTTACGAAAACTAGGCAGCTTTATTATATACTGAAAATTTCTCACGCACCTCATTCGCCGTATAAGGCCTGATATCAGCCGTTTTCACGAATTGCGTAATCAGTTCCGCGTTGCTTCCCGCCGTGGATTGGTCAATCCGCAAATGGTTGTTCTCAAACCCGATGCGCGCATGGCCGCCATTTTCCAGCGCATAGCTGACGCAGGCATTCTCATTGCCGCCAAAAGCGCAAATTGCCCAGTCATGCTTGAAACCAAGCTCTTTGAGGGTATCAAGGAAGGGATTGAGGTCTTCCGGCTTTGCGAAAGCATCGGCTGTTGCCACGCGCTGTTTTTTGCCGAGCACCAGCAACACGAAATGATGCGCCGCCGGAACCAGCCCGCGGGCGCATAAATCAGCGAAATAGCGCAACTCGTCCGGGCTATACAAAATGAATTGCGGCCAGATATTATTTTCCTGCACCCAGTGCAAGAACTCGCCCACCCTGCCCTCATAATCCGGCGATGGGATGAACTCGCGCACTGCGATTGAAACCGCTTCCGGCCTGAGGTCACGCACCATCTGCATCTGCTGTTCCGGGGTATAAATCCCGCACGCCTCAGAGGTTGCCTGCACGATTATCTTATCACCGGCCTTGTCGCGTATCGCATCGATCGTACGGCGGTAAATATCCGGGTCGATCGTATGCCCCTGGTTCTCGTCGCGCACGTGGAGGTGGATTATCGCCGCGCCAGCCTCGGCGCAGTTTGCCGCCTCAACCGCGATTTCATCTGCCCATAGGGGAATTTGCTGCAAATCTTCCTTGGTTTTGCGCGCACCGTTCGGCGCAACCGTAATTATCGAACGTTTCATATGTAAGATACTCCAATTCTATTTGGATTTCTTTTTCTTAAAAAGATCATCCAGACCGATTTTATCAGTCACATCTTTAACAGGATTGGTAATTTTTTCACTTCTTTTATTTTCCGCCGCATCACTGCCGCCCGCCTTGCCGGAAAGCGCCGCCGCGCAAGGGTTGCTTTCACCGGTTATTCCCAACCTGTCCGTCACTTCCGTGGCAAGAATGCTGATGCCACCGGTATAAAACCCGGCAAAGTTTTTGGCGAGGCTAACCGCCGTTCCCTGCGGGTCGGGGAAGAAGGAAGGGTTGGTGATAGAGCCTTTAACCGCAACCGGGACCGCAAAACTTGCCAGCCCCGGTGATTTTGCCTTAGGTGTTAAAACCATATCAATTTTTTTGGAGTTGAGCTTGATGTCGCCCTTGCCCAGCACATAGGCATAGTTGGTATCTACCGCCATCTGCTCCACTTTGCCCACTCCGCCATTCCATTTGATATTGGCAAGTACGCAGTTAAGGTCGGTTGATTTTTTCGATGAGCCACCACCCAGCAGCTTGGCAAACTCCTCAACAGAGCCGGTGTTAAGCGCCTTTGTATAGACACCTTTTTCCATGTAAATATTCGACTGCCCGCTTAAGCTGCCGGTTATCCTGTCCACCGTGTCACCGCTGCCCTTGAGGTCGAGCGCGATGCTGGTTGCCCCGCCCTTGAAATCATTCATATCGGCAAGCTGCGCGAGTATTTGCTCCATCGAAAGGTTTTTGCCGTCAAGCTTTATGCTGGTCTGCGCGGGTGAGAGTTTTATTACCGAATCAATTTTTCCTTTGGCAAAATCCGCCTTCAGCGGATTGATGGTAAGGGTACCGTTATTCACTTTTATCGGCGCTGAGACATTTTCAAGGATAATATCGCCGGATTCAAACCTGCCGATTTTCAGCGCAATATTCCCATTGAACATATTAAAGCTGTCAAACGGCAGCTTGTCAGAACCGGCAGCTTTCTTACCCCCTGCATCATGGGCATCGCCCGCGCTGGCAGCCGGTTTTGCCTTAAGCACAATTTTATCGGACGATAGATCGGCATTTACATTCGGCTTCGCGCCTTCAAGGTTCACCTCGGCTTTTCCCTTAATCTTATAATCGCCGAACTGGACATTGACATCCTCCGCCGGGAAGTTTTTCACATCCATAAGCTCGGCCACGCGCGGCGCGAGCAGGCTGATATTCAGCACATCATTGTTCAGCTTGCCCTTGTATTTAAAGCGTGATTTGCCGTTTTCCGGCGCAAGGCTGATCTCTTCCGCATTGACCCTGGTTTGGTCAGCTCCTTGTTTTATTGTTAATAATGAATTGGTTATCAATAGCTTATCAATATCAAGGGAGGTTTTCTTCGTATCCGGTTTTTCCTCAGATGCGGCTTTTTTCCCGTCTGCGCTTTCCTTCTTATCAAACTCAAAATTCCACTTATTGCCCTTTTTCTCCAGCAATATGTCGGCATCTTTCACTTCGAGAGTGTTTATCCTGACTTCGCCAGAAAGCAGCGGAATAAGCTGAAGCTCAACCTGCAACTCCCCGATTTTTGCCATATCCGCACGGGTTCCCCACTCCGCATTCGCGAAACTGACATCAGTCACCTTCACTGAAGGCATCATGCTAAGCTGCGGCTTAAGCTCACCCGCTATTACCATTTTGCGGCCGGTTGCCTCCTCCACCTTTCTCTCAAGCAATGATTTATCGATGAACTGCAAGGCGATGATGCTGCTTCCGCCAATCAGAACAACGATAACGGCAACAATAGTGATGATTTTACGCAGGAGTTTCATGTTTTTCCCTCTATTTTGGAGAATTTATATCACTTCCCGGCACATGCGTAAAATAAAAGAGGTATAAATATTTTGTTTGCCCCCGTGCGGCGCTCCTGCGCCTCCGATGGGCTGTTCGCATTCGCTCACGCTCAAGGCTGGGCCGTTCTCCTGAACGGCCTCTCAATTCCCCTCCTTCCGTCATCCTCGTGATTTTTGTCAGGAGACAAAAATACACGGGGATCCAGTAATAAAATGTCAGCAGATATTTTATTACGCAAAAAGTCTCCTGACTTTTTGCCGAAACTCCAATGTTGTGGATTCCGGATATTTTTTTCTCCTGAAAAAAATTCCGGAATGACGGTTTTAGGGGGGCTGGCTCGGCTCCTGCCTAGCGCCAAGTGGAAGTGGCAGTGGACGAAAAACTGACACTGACACTCCCACTGTCACTGACACTCAACTTCCTAATGACTAAAAAATGAAAACCGGGGGTATCAAACCCCCGGCCCACACCCCAACGTAAGCTAAGTATTAAGAATGTTTCCACCAGCTAAGCTGATTGATTGAATAAATCGGCTGGTAGTGAGTAATCTGGTAATCGGCAAGAACCTGTTTGTTCTGGTTATCAAGAATGTAGTTGCTGCCGTTATGGCTCACTGAAAGCACCGCATGCAGTTCGTTCTTGCGGGTGTCTTTCAGCACCACAACGCGCATTTCATTGTCGGTAAAGCCAAGCCTTTTCAGGGTAAGGTATTTTGCAACCGCATAATCGTCGCAATCACCATAACCTTTAGAGAAAGTTTCCGCTGGGGTCGCCCAGAAATCAGACTTGCCCCAAATCCTGATGTCATCATCATAGGTGATTGAATCATTCATCAGCTTGTTGACCGCAACGATCTGGTCAGCCCTGCTCGGAAGCTTCGCAAGCTGCTCAATGCGCTGGTTCCATTGCTGGAGATGGACTGAATTCGCCATCACCTGGATCTCGTGCCTTTGCAGCACGTCACGCCATTTTTTGAAATCCCGGATGTCGGTATATCTGGTTTCCCCGTATCCGAACATATTGGCAGCAGCGCCAACCGGTGAAAAAACTATAAATACTGCTAGTAGTAGCCCCCCAACTCTTAACATACCCCATCCCCCCAGATGTGATTTCGTTAATTATTCTGTCCCCTTATTCTTAAATTATATTAGGCATTGCTTAATTTGAGATTAATTTACTAAGTAATTTTAATAATAATCGTAAAAATGCTGGGGAAACTGGGGTAAGCAGTTGTTTTTCTGTATATTTTTCTTTAAAAAAAAATTGAAAAAACAGCGCGAAATTAGTGCTTGCAATGCAAAATCTTTTTCATATTATGCCTTGCGTAAGCCAGAACGGCTGCGGGCGTAGCTCAGGGGTAGAGTACAACCTTGCCAAGGTTGGTGTCGAGGGTTCGAATCCCTTCGCCCGCTCCATTTTGGATTTGAAAAATCTGGAACGTGGGAAAACCCACGTTTTTTAATGCCAATTCAGTCCGGATAGAATAATGAATATATCAATCATCGGCACACAATGGGGCGACGAAGGCAAAGGCAAGATTGTTGACCTGCTTGCCGAAAAAGCCGAAATTATCGTGCGCTTTCAGGGCGGGCATAATGCGGGACATACGTTGGTTATCAACGGCGTGACCTATAAGCTTAGCCTGCTGCCCAGCGGCGTGGTGCGTGAAGGCAAAATTTCAGTCATCGGTAACGGTGTAGTGATTGACCCGGAGCATTTGTTCAAGGAAATCGCGGCGATTGAGGAAAAGGGCGTAAAAATCACCCCGCAAAACCTCATTATCGCCGATAATTGCTGCCTTATCCTGCCCGTCCATCAGGATGTCGACAAAGCTTCTGAGGAACAAAAGGGCGGCAACAAAATCGGCACTACAGGCCGCGGCATCGGCCCCGCTTATGAAGACAAGGTTGCCCGCCGCGCCATCCGCGTTTGCGACCTTGCCGATAAGGAATACCTCAGGGAAAGGCTGGAATCGCTGCTTGCATACCACAATATGGCCGGGCGCTTTGACGAAATTTATAACCGCCTGCTGGAGCTTGCGCCGAAACTGCTGGCCTTCGCAAAACCGGCATGGCTGGAGCTGGATAAACTGAACAGCGCGGGAAAAACCATACTTTTCGAGGGTGCGCAAGGAACAATGCTCGATGTTGACCACGGGACATACCCGTTCGTGACCTCATCCAACACAATCGCGGGCAATGCGACCACCGGCTGCGGGCTGGGCTATGCGAAATCATATAAGCTGGGCATCACCAAGGCCTATACCACCCGCGTGGGCAGCGGCCCCTTCCCGGCTGAACTGGAAGACGAGATCGGCGAGCATTTAGGCCGGAAAGGCCATGAATTCGGCACCGTGACCGCGCGCAAGCGCCGCTGCGGCTGGTTTGACGCGGTGCTGGTGCGCCAGAGCTGCAAACTTAATGGAATTGACGGCATCGCGCTGATGAAACTGGACGTGCTGGACGAACTCAAAACCCTCAAAATCTGCACCGGATATGAATATAACGGTGAGAAATATGATTATCTCCCCGCCCTCCCGGCGATTCAGGCGGCGATGAAGCCGGTTTACGAGGAAATCGAGGGGTGGAACAGCAATACCGCCGGAATCCGCGAATTCGGGAAACTACCGGCCAATGCGCAGAAATATATCCGCAGAATCGAGGAATTGATCGGCGTGAAGGCGGTTATCATCTCCACCAGCCCGGAACGTGACGATTCCATCTTCAATGGGGAATTCAGGCTTGCAAAGGCTGCCTAGCTGATAAATTTACTTGCCCGCCCGCACGTTTTTTATAAACTCGCGGCCAAGAGAGAAAACCATGAAGAATAAAATCGTTACTATTTTCGGCGGAACCGGGTTTATCGGCAGGTATGTAGTCAACGCACTCGCGCATGAAGGATATTCCATCCGCGTGGTGACCCGCAACCCGGAACGCGCGAAAGATTTGCGTACCGCCGGGTTTGTGGGGCAGGTTGTGCCTGTTACGGGTAATATCCGCAATACTGAATTGCTCCCTGAACTGGTGAAAAACTCCTATGCAGTGGTGAACCTTGTCGGAGTCCTGTTTGAAAGCGGTAAGCAGAAATTCAGTAAATTACATACGGTTGCCGCCGGAAAGCTGGCGGAAGCCGCGAAAGAAGCCGGTGTGGAGCGTTTTGTCCATATTTCGGCGATTGTTGACCAGGAATCCCCTTCCCGCTACGCGCAAACCAAACTGGCCGGGGAAAAGGAGGTACTCTCCGCCTTCCCTGAGGCATTCATTATGAAACCTAACGTGGTTTTTGGCCCGGAAGATAATTTCATCAACAAATTCGCAGCGCTTTCCAAGGTTCTGCCGTTCCTGCCCCTTATCGGCTGCGGGGAAACCAAATTCCAGCCGGTTTATGTGGGCGATGTGGCCAACGCGGTAAAAATTGCCGTGGATGGCGCGGTAAAACCTTCCACCTACCAGCTTTCCGGCCCGGAAACACTCACTTTCAAGGAAATTCTGGAGCGCATAAACAGCTATACCCACCGTAAACCGGGTTTTATCAATATACCGTTCGGCGCGGCAAAGCTGCTGGCGTTTTTTAGCCCTTCCGCCGTCCTCACCCGCGACCAGGTGACGCTGCTGCAAAGCAACTGTGTTGCCACCTCCAGAAGCCGGGGTTTTGGCGAGTTAGGCATAAAACCAACCGCCTTGGATGCCATCCTGCCGCATTATGTCGCCAGATATGCGGTAAAGGTTCGCCCTGAGAGTATTTAATTTTGCCCCCGTGCGGCGCTCCTGCGCCTCCGATGGGCTGTTCGCTCCGCTCACGCTCAGGGCTGACTCGGCTGCTGCCTCGTAATTCGTGTGAGTGTCAGCCTCCTACTCCCACTGTCACTGTCACTCCCACAGAACCCGTGGCTTGGCACGTTGTTTGCTTCATAATACCCGAAGGAAAATTGTATTTAACATTATGCAAGTAAACGCACTACTTAATATATTAGCAGCAATGCCGGGCAGCACAGCGGATTTCCTCGCTGGCGGAGTGAACGGCAGGGGCGCTGATGCGTTATTTGGCAGCACAACCCCGGCGGTTCAGGAAGCCGGGCAGTTCACCGGCATATTAAATAATAAATTATCCGGCGGTAACCTCACTGCACTTGGCACGGTTATTGCTGGTACTAACCCGGATAACCCCACTGGCGATATCACCCCATCCCCCCAAGATAGTGGTATCGCCATCCCCCCTCTTAGCCAGTTCATTGATGCCCCGGCACAAAACGGCAAAGCCCTGCTCCCGAATTACAGCAATAAGGACTATACAATTGCCCAGCTTTCGGATGCCGCGAACGGTAAGATCAGGCTTGATGGCCTTAATACTGAAGGCAACATACAGGTTGACGAGAAGGAATTTGCCGAAGCCGTTACAAAATTAAGCCGCCAGCAGGATATGGCGCAGGAAAATGCCGTCAAGGAACAGGCGGAACTGAAAGCATATGAGAAGGCTAAAATCCTGAGCGCCACCAATGCCGAAATTAACGCGGAAGCAAGGAAAGAAAAGCTCGCGCATCTTGTCCCGCAGGCAGTCGGTGTTTCCGTGACACCGAAAATCCTGTCTGTTAAGGAAAGCACGGAATCTGACAGCCTGACCAACCTTAGCGGCCTGCAACCGCAGGAGCACAGCCATAATTTAAGGCTGGCGGAGCTTGATAAGCAGATCCGTTATAACGAGCTTGCCAATGCAAAATCAGCTTCGCAGGACGGCACAAGAATTGACCAGGTCCATGTAAAGATCAGCCAGGCGATCGGTTCCGGCGCGGAAAGCGTGCGGATAAAACTTTACCCGGCAGAACTTGGCCAGATCGACGTTGACATGAAAGTCGATGAAGATGGCAAAACTTCAATCCGCGTAATTGCCGAAAGGCCGGAAGCGCTGGATGCATTGCGCCGCGATTCACATGAGCTTGAGCGAGCACTGCGTGAAGCAGGAGTAAAAACCGAAAGCGGCGGGCTTGAATTCTCGCTGCGCGGTGACGGCCAGCAGGAAAACCTGTTCAGCATGATGAATGAACAAAACAATAAGCACAGCCACGCAAAGCTTGAAGGCTATTCAAAAGCTGCCGCTGTTAACGAAACTGAAATGACCCTCAGCCTGAGTGCCGGGGGAGTAAATATTTTAGCATAGGGAAGAAAATGGTAGATTCAGTATCAAATACGCCGACATACAGCACATCGACAACGAACTCGATTGCCTCGCTCGCCAAGAACTTCGACAGCTTCCTGAAGCTCCTCACCGTCCAGCTCAAGAACCAGGACCCTACCTCGCCGATGGAAACCAACGAGTTCACCAACCAGATCGTTATGTTCACGCAGGTCGAGCAGCAGATCAACATGAACAAAAACCTTGAGCAACTGATCGCCTTCAACAAAAACGCGACGGTCAGCTCGGCAGTTTCCTACATGGGCAAAAAGATTGAGGTGGAAAGCAGCAAGTTCGCAGTTACAAACGGCATGGCCGATATTTCCTACAGGCTGCCGGAAAGCGCATCCGAAGTCAGCATCACCATCTCAAACGCCAGCGGGAACGTATTGCGCAAAATCGACGTTGCAAACGTTGCGGCGGGCAAAAACAAGATCGAGTGGGACGGCAAGGATTCAAATGGCAGTCCGGTTGCCGACGGCACTTATAACTTCAATGTCACCGCCAAAAATGCGGCTGGCGCGACCATCAATAACATCCCCACCTATGAAAACGGCGTTGTCACTTCGGTGGATATCAACGGCGAGAATACCATGCTTTATATCGGTGACAGGGCTTATAAAGTAACCGACGTCAAGGCAGTCAGCAATACGACGACTGAAATGGACGAAATCCAGATAGCGCAGGCGCAAATGCTGGCATATATCCTTAACGACATCAATTCCGGCAACGCGCTTTCCTATGTCGGCAAGAAAGTCGAGGCAATTTCCAGCCTGTTCAACCGCACCGACGGAACCCAGGATGTCACCTACCAGTTCCCTGAAGACGTTATCGGCACCACCATCAATATCTATAACAAGGACGGCGACCTTGTACGCACCCTCAGCGGCAACGGTGAAGGCGGAAAAATGCACCAGCTTGAATGGGATGGCATGGGCGATGACGGCCAGCCGGTTGAAGATGGCCTGTACACGATTGAAGTTACGGGCACATCAGCCGCCAATGCGTCGTCTATCACCGCTGTTTCATATATCAAGGAAAACGTCACTTCCGTGGAAACCGCAGGCATCAACTCACTGCTTCTTTTTGGAGATATTGCCGCGCCACTCACCAGCATTACAAGGGTGTTCTAGCTTCCCCCGGCCTGAATCCCCCGAAATCCCTCTTCCCCAACCCCAACCAGGAGCTCGTATTAAGTTACGGGCTCTTACTTTTCCCAGTACGTTCAGTAAACAAAAAGAGCAATTATTCCTTGATATAAGGATAATAGTCATCCCGGCGCAGGCCGGGATCCATGGCGATAGAATTAAGGTTGGATCCCGGCCTTCGCCGGGATGACTATAGGCAGGAAACAAGCCTTTACTTATGCCGATGGTATATACGCAAATAAACCAGACCCCGTGACAAGCACGGGGTGACAGTTTGGAGTGCGGAGTGACTGAGTTTCTGAAATTCCGGATTTCTGAAGTTCCGAAACTCCCCAACCTAGCCCGCGCTTTTTAGCTGGTTGCGGAGTTTGTTCAGGCGCGCACGCACTGAATAGTCAAACATTTTTGAGCCGATCTTCACCACCAGCCCGCCGATGACCGTATCATCGATTTTTTCTTCAATCACAACGGTCTTGCCGGTTTTTTTTCCCAGCTCGGCGGAAAGTTCCTTCAATTGCCCGTCGCTGAGTTTTTCGGCGGTCGTCACCTCTGCGGTGACTTCGTTTTTTTCCTCCGCTATGCGTTCCCTGAAAGCGCGGATAATGTCATTGAGGTTGGCCATCCTGCGGTTGTTCGCAACCACCAGAAGGAAATTCGTGGCAAGCGGGCTTAATTTGTTGGATCTCGCCAGCTCGGAAACCGTGGTGACCTGCTCTGCCGCGCTAAGTAACGGGGAATTAAGCATTTTTTGCAGTTCCTGGTTTTCGGCTAGCAGCGCGGTCACGCCGTCCAGCTCCGCCGCGACGCTATCCAGCGCGTTCTGCGATTTCGCCAGTTCAAAAATTGCTGTTGTGTATCTGCGAGATAATTCCTGAATATTTACCTTTTTGGCCATGACATCCCCGAAAAATATTGTGGCGGGTTAATTAGCATAGTAGCCTTAGCGATGCAATAGCGAAATCACCAAAAAATCGGGCTGAATGATACCCTTGTCACCATATATTTCCGTAATCGTCCCCATGCATAATGAAGCAGAGGGAATATCCTCTTTTTTCAACCGGATAGCGCCGATCCTTGATAAATCGGGCAAATGGGAGGTTATCTGCGTCAATGACGGCAGCAGCGACAATACGCTGGAACTGCTCGAAAACATCGCCGCGCAGGACCCGCGCATAAAAATCCTGGGCCTTTCGCGCAATTTCGGCAAGGAAGCCGCACTCACCGCCGGTCTTGACCACGCAAGTGGCGATGTAATCATTCCCATCGACGCCGATTTGCAGGACCCGCCGGAACTCATCCCGGAAATGGTGGAAAAATGGAAAGAAGGCTACAAGGTCGTGCTCGCCACCCGCACGCGCAGGAAGGAATCATGGCTGAAGCGGAACACCGCCCTCGCCTTTTATGCCATCATCGGCAAAATGAGCGATGTCAGGATACCCAAGAATACGGGCGATTTCCGCCTGATGGACAGGCAGGTGGTCGAGGTTATCCGCAACCTGCCGGAACGCACACGCTTCATGAAGGGGCTGTTCGCATGGGCCGGGTTCAGAACCGCCACCATATATTTCGAGCGCCCGGAACGGCTCGCCGGGGAAACCAAATGGAATTACTCCCGGCTCTGGAACTTCGCGCTGGACGGGATTTTCTCCTTCACCAGCATGCCGCTCAAGATCTGGACCTATATCGGCTCGCTAATCTCCATCCTTGCCTTCCTTTATGGCGTTTTCATCATCATCTATGCGCTGGTGCACGGCATTGACGTCCCCGGCTATTCCTCACTAATCGTGATAATCCTTTTTCTTGGCGGCATCCAGCTTATCAGCCTCGGCATCATCGGCGAATATGTCGGCAGGATTTATCAGGAATCAAAGCACCGCCCGATTTATGTGATCGAAAAAACCGTGGGAATACAGGGTGATAAAGGATACAAAGCATGAAAGAGGCCGATTCCAGGATTGACACGTCACCCTTCACCATCCGCAAGCCGCACATCCCGGACTGGGCCTATGGCGCGATCTGGATTGTGGTTATGGGAATTGCCGTATTCATGATAAATGCCGGGAGCGCCCTGCTCCAATATGCGCTGGGAGCCTTGCTGGCAACTGTTTTCGCCGGGGTGATCTACCTCACCCAGCACCGCGTTTTTGATGACAAAACCGCAACCGAATTCCAGGCGCTGGTCTTTTCCGGCGCGATGCGCAGCAGCACGATCTTCAATGTCATACTTTATGAGGATGGCAGCATTTTCTACCTCGACCCGCGCTATGTGAAAAGTTTCGACAGCGCGACGCCGAACCACAACCTTGAGCAGTTCCTCACTACCATCGGCGTGCCGAACGCGGATAAGGTGAAAGTCTATGACGCACTGAAAGCGCTGGAACGGCTTGAGTTTGATTACACCTACCAGACGGACGGTGAAACCAGCGCAATCAGCGTTGCGCTCTACCCTCTGCAACGCCCGCAGGGGTTTGTGAATTTGTCAGTGGCGAGGGTTAAAAGGCACTAGTTCAAGATTTGACCGCTACCCCCTCTCCTATGAGGAGAGGGATGGGGTGAGGTGGCTAATTAGTGGTGCTCTGTAGCCGGTGAAGGGTTGCGTGGTTACTGGTTACATGGTTGCATAGTTGCCGTCATTGCGAGGGAGCGACCGTGGCAATCTATTTACTGTGGCCCAGGGCAAAACGAGGTTAGTAAACCGAGCCAGCCTTGAGCGCGAGCGGATGCGAGCAGCCCATCGGCTGCGTCCGCCGTAGCTTTAGCGAAGGGGGAAGGCGCAGCAGCGCCGCACGGGGGCAAAAAAAATATCACGCAAACGCCTCATCCCACGAGCCTTGCGTGGCGGCCTTGGTATATTCGGTCACGCGGTTTTCGAAGAAGTTGGTGTGCTCGACGCCGTTCAAAATCTCGTCCATCCACGGCAGCGGGTTTTTTTCGACGTTCTGGTACATCGGCTGGAGGCCGAGCTGCAACAAACGGCGGTTGGCGATGAAGCGGATATATTTCTTCACTTCCGCCTCGGTCAGCCCCTGCACCTCGCCCATGCCGAAGGCAAGCTCGATGAAGGCGTCCTCATGCGTCACGATTGTTTCGCATATCTGGTAAAGCTCTTTTTTCAAATTATCATTATCAACTTCCGGGTTTTCCTGAAGGAAAGTGTGGAAAAGTTTGATGATGGAATTCGTGTGCAAAGTTTCATCGCGCGCGCTCCATGCGACGATCTGCCCCATGCCCTTCATTTTGCCGAAACGCTGGAAGTTCATCAGAATTGCAAATGATGCAAAAAGCTGCAAACCCTCGGTGAACGCGCCG
The DNA here is from genome assembly GCA_964545245.1 of uncultured Rickettsiales bacterium. Classification (GTDB taxonomy): domain Bacteria; phylum Pseudomonadota; class Alphaproteobacteria; order Rickettsiales; family 21-14-0-20-44-7; genus CAZJFC01. Next base: position 4,500 of record CAZJFC010000020.1, on the reverse strand, counting down.
AACACCGCCAGCGTTTTCGCTATACCTTCTTTCGACTCAACGCCGAATTGCTGCATGTAGTCATATTTGTCTTTCATTTCCTTATATTTCAGGAAGGCGGAATATTCGATTTCCGGCAGGCCGAGTGTATCAATCAAATGGCTGTATGCCGCAATATGGACAGTTTCCATATTGGAGAACGCCGCCAGCATCATGCATATCTCAGTCGGCTGGAACACGTTGGAATATTTACGCATGTAACAGTTGTTCACCTCGATATCGCTCTGGGTGAAGAAGCGGAAAATCTGCGTAAGCAAATGCTTTTCCGCAGGGCTGATGGTCTTTTTCCAATCGCGCACATCATCGGCGAGCGGCACTTCCTCCGGCAGCCAGTGGATGCGCTGCTGCATGTGCCATGCCTCATACGCCCACGGGTAGTTGAATGGTTTATAGATTGAATCGGATTGCAGTAATGACATATTATCCCTTTGGTTACATGGTTGCGTAGTTACATAGTTGCATGGTTCCCATACCGGCCACGCAACCACGTAACCAGCAACCATGCAACCTGCCTGCCTATTGGCAGGCCAGACACTCATCATATTTCGCCGCTTCCACGCGGGGCTGCTTCAGGCTCATTTCGAGCTGGAGTTCGCCGGCCTTGCCGGAAACCGCCTTATGCGAAACTTTTTCCGAGCGCTGGATCGAAGTCGAGCGGCAATAGTAAAGTGATTTAACGCCTTTTTTCCATGCCATGAAATGCACCTGATGCAGGTCGCGCTTGTGGACGTTGCCCGGCAGGAACACGTTCAGGCTTTGTGCCTGACATACAAACGGGGTGCGGTCGGCAGCGTGTTCTATCATCCAGCGCTGGTCCATTTCCTGCGCGGTTTTGAATACGTCTTTTTCATCCTGCGTGAGGAAATCGAGATGCTGCACCGAACCTTCGCTCGAAGAAATTGAAGACCATGTATCGTCATTATCCTCACCGTATTTCTCCAGCACTTTTTTCAGCCATTTATTCTTGACGGTAAATGAGCCGGTAAGCGTTTTCTGCACGAAGCTGTTAGCCGCGTAAGGCTCAATTCCCGGTGAGGAATTGCCGGCGATGATTGAGATGGAGGCGGTCGGCGCAATCGCCATTTTGTTGGTGAAACGCTCCATAACGCCTGTTTCGGCAGCATCCGGGCAAGCGCCACGCTCATGAGCGAGCTTTACGGAAGCTTCGTCAACGCCGCGTTTGATATGCTCGAACATTTTCTTGTTCCATACCTTCGCCATCACCGATTCCATCGGGATCATTTTTTGCTGGAGGTAAGAGTGGAAACCCATCACGCCAAGGCCGACAGAACGCTCGCGCATCGCGGAATAGGTCGCGCGCGCCATTGAAGGCGGGGCGCTCTCGATGAAATCCGTCAGCACGTTATCCAGGAAGCGCATGACGTCTTCGAGGATGTTCTTATTGTCTTTCCACTCGTCATAGGTTTCGAGGTTGAGCGAGGAAAGGCAGCAAACTGCCGTACGGTCTTCGCCGAGGTGGTCTTTGCCGGTGTAAAGGGTGATCTCGCTGCAAAGGTTTGAGGTCTTCACTTTGAGGCCAAGCTGCTTGTGATGTTCCGGAAGGTTGTTATTCACATTGTCGATGAACAGAAGGTAAGGTTCACCGGTCTCGATCCGGGTCGTGAGCAGCTTGACCCAAAGATCACGCGCTTTCACAGTTTCAACCACTTGCCCGTTGTGCGGGCTGGTCAAATCCCATTTTCCGTCAGTTTCCACCGCTTCCATGAACGCGTCAGGGATAACCACGCCGTGGTGGATATTGAGCGTTTTGCGGTTCGGGTCACCGCCTGTCGGGCGGCGGATATCAATGAATTCTTCAATTTCCGGGTGGCTTATCGGCATATATACGGCAGATGAACCACGGCGCAGCGAGCCTTGCGAAATCGCGAGGGTCAGCGAATCCTGCACGCGGAGGAACGGGATAACGCCGGAGGTTTTGCCGTTGCCGCGCACCTTCTCGCCGATCGAGCGGAGGTTGCCCCAGTAAGAGCCGATGCCGCCGCCGCGCGAGGCGAGCCAGACGTTCTCGTTCCACAAATCGACGATGCCTTCAAGGCTGTCCTGCGTTTCGTTGAGGAAGCATGAAATCGGCATGCCGCGGTTGGTGCCGCCATTGGAAAGGATGGGCGTTGCGGGCATGAACCACAAATTGGAAATATAATCATAAAGGCGCTGCGCATGGGAAGCGTCATCCGCGAAGTGGAGCGCAACGCGGGCGAACATGGTCTGGAAATCCTCACCCGGAAGGAGGTAACGGTCAACCAGCGTCGCCTTGCCGAATTCAGTCAGCCTGTCGTCACGGGAATAATCGAGGGTGATGCCCTTGAATTCGCCATAGCGTTTTGCCTCAGATGGTGAACCCTGAACCGTTTCTTCCGTAACTGCAAAAGCTAAACCTAACGACTGCATGTGTGCCCCTTTTTATATTAAGCGGTTATTTAAAAAATAACCCATTGTTTTCTATGAGAGATACCCGGACTACTGATACAATATATTGTGTTTTCGCCTTGGTATGGATAAAATTTATGCCACATATTGTGGTAGGCGCAACAACAATTTTCCTTTTCCAAATAAAAAATCCATAATTTTTTGTTTTAGTTCAGTTTTATGTAATCAAAACACAACATATAGTATTTTTGGCGGAAAATAAGGGCTTCCAGCCACAGCATATTGACAAGCGACTGGAAAATATGAGGTTTCGCATTATTTTTTGCCCCCGTGCGGCGCTGCTGCGCCTTCCCCCTTCGCTAAAGCTAC
>CAZJFC010000020.1:0-1694 GCA_964545245.1 uncultured Rickettsiales bacterium | reverse complement strand
TTTCACGGGTGGAACCTCGGAAACCCGGAATTTCGGAACTTCAGAATATCTGATATTCCGAAATTCCATTAGTCGAGCGAACCCCCCTTGTATTCCCCCCTCAGGGGGGAAGCAAAATAAACCCTCCTCCCTGAGGGAGGAGCAGGAGGAGGGTTCACTTACGACTTATGACTATTTACATCAGCAAAACTAAAAAGCGCGTCCTAACCGGCAATAAGGAAATTACTTATATTACTCTTACTCACAGAGAGGTATCCTGCAAACAATAACCAGAATATCCACTGACCTACCATGAAAAACATAATCAAAAAATCAAAAAACAAACCAACTAAAATCCACCCGGTAAGGAAATCGGAATTCGCTGAAACGCTGAACGAGCAGACCACCTATGTGCGCAATTTCGTGAATTCGTCAAAATCCAAGGGTGAGCCGGGGGATGTTTTCCCTATCCGCAACCCGGATGGCGCAGTAGAAGAGATCATTTTCGTGACCGAAGATAAACTCAACATTTGGAGTTTTGCCGGTTTGCCGAGATCACTCCCGCCCGGAGATTATGAGCTTGACGGGGAACTGAACAAGCAGGAAGCCACAAACGCGCTGGTGGGCTGGCAGCTCGGCTGCTACAAATTCAACCGTTACCACCCGGAAAAATCAAAAGAGGAATCCTTCCCACGTCTGGTTGCGCCAAAAAATGCCGATTATGACGAGGCCGCGATTATTGTTGAAGGCGTGACCCTCGCGCGGGATTTAATCAACACCCCCGCCGCCGATATGGGGCCGAAGGAACTCGCGCAGATCGCCACCAATATCGCCCGCGATAACAAAGCCGACCAGAATATATTCGTCGGCGAGGAATTACTTGCGGAAGGCTATGAGTCGATTTTCACCGTGGGCAAAGGCTCACCGCGCCACCCAAGGCTGATTGACCTCCGCTGGGGTGACGAGAATGACCCGAAGGTGACGCTGGTGGGCAAAGGCGTTTGCTTTGATACGGGAGGCTTAAACCTCAAGAGCGAAGGCGGTATGCTCACCATGAAAAAGGATATGGGCGGCGCGGCGATCACCCTCGCGCTCGCGCAGATGATTATCAAATCGAAGCTGAATGTTAATTTGCGCCTGCTGCTGCCGATCGTTGAAAACAGCGTTTCCGGCGACTCGATGCGCCCGTCCGATATCATCAACACCCGCGCGGGAATTTCGGTGGAAGTCACCAACACCGACGCCGAAGGCAGGCTGATATTATGCGAACCGCTCGCCGAAGCAGATAGCGAAAACCCGGAACTGCTTATCGACATCGCCACCCTCACCGGCGCGGCACGAGTGGCAGTTGGCCTCGAAATCTCCGCATTCTTCACGCAGGATGACAAACTCGCCGAGGAAATTGAAACCGCCGCGAAAGAAACCGCAGACCCTGTTTGGCGGCTGCCGCTATGGGAAGGCTACCGCAACCTCATCAAGGGCAAGATAACCGACATCATCAACAGCCCGGAGACCGGCAACGGCGGCTCCATCACCGCCGCACTGTTCCTGAAAGAATTCGTGAAAAACACAAAATCATGGGTACATCTCGACCTCGCCGCATGGAACGCCAAAGATTCCCCCGGAAAACCAACCGGCGGCGAAGCGATGGCACTGCGCGCGCTGTTTGCGTTGCTCAAGAAGCGTTATTCATAGGAATTCCGATCCTTGCACCT
>CAZJFC010000019.1:12926-30705 GCA_964545245.1 uncultured Rickettsiales bacterium | reverse complement strand
TTTTGGGGTTTTCTTTATTTCTCATAGGGATGCGCCGAAAAAAACGAAACGAAATGCAACTTTGGCAGTTGGCGCTGGGCATATATCGCGCTCGCGGCGTACCCGTAGAGGGTGGTCGGGAAGGACCCGCACCGCTGTCTCGCTGCTACGGTTGCTACGTTTCGGCCTGAACCGTAGCAGGTGTAGCAACTGTAGCGGCATCCGTCAGGGTGGGGTTGATATGGTAGATAGTGCGGCTGCCTTTGGCTTCTGCCGCAATGATGTGGTGTGCGGTCAACATTTCCAATGCGCGTAAGCGGCGTGCCTGATTCTTGCGTAATACGTTCGGCCCGTATTGCATGACATCACGCTGGGTGAAGGATTGCCCGCCGCGTCGTAGCAGCCATTCCTGAAGCAGGCGTGCATCCCCGATGTCCTGCGGTTCTTCGAGGTGGATGAAGATGCGTTTGGTTTCCTCCAGATACCACGCTGCCAGCGCAATCGCGCGCTGCATCATATCAGCGCTGATGCACCCCACCGCGCCATGCTCGAATATATGCAGGTTGGCGGCGATGCGTGCGGCGTTCTCGGCAGATTTCGCTGCAAAATCTTTGATGGCCTCATATTCGCCCAACTTGCCCAGATGTCGTTCGGTATCATTGTAATATGAAATCCATAGCGCGTGCGCCTCAGTATCCAACGCCAGCACCGGCGGGACAAGTGTCAGGCTTTCATCCTGTACGGGTAGCGGCTGATCGAGCAATTCCCTGATACGCCGGTGGAACGCGTGCAGATGCGGATTATCCGCCATGCCGGGACGATATTCACGCGTACCCATCGTGCTTTCGGGAAAGGCCAGCAGGATGCGCGCCATGAATCCGGTATTGCGGCTGAGGCCGTCGGACACGCCCAGCAATGCGCGCAATACGGAGAGCTGCATCATCAGCGAGCAGGTCAGCCGTCTGCCCATGCCGAAGCAGCTTTGCGCGCTGATGCGGTCGCGTTTGAAATTGCGCCCGTCCCACAGCCGGTTGAGGAAGCCGAAGAAGCCCAGCGCCCGTTCCTCGCGGAAACCATGTCCACCCACCACAATTGCCGCTTCGTCGCTATAAAGCGCTGCCGACGGCCAGCCGGTGGCCAGTTTCTCGGCCAGCTTCTCCTGTGTGATGTCCTCATAAAACAGGCTGGGCATGATGGGGATGCGCGGGACGTTGGCGTCCCATTCCTCCAACTGTGCTTCCAGCGTTTCCAGCTGGAGATGGTTCTTTTTCATATCGGTGGCCAGCTTGCTGATCTGGCTTTGTACGCCTACCTTCTTTGCCTTGTGAGTATCCAACTGGCCTTTGACTTTTTCAATCTCGGCCTGTGCCTCTTTATATTTCTCCATCTCCCATTCGGTGGCGGCAGTAGAAAAAACCTTATCTGCCGCCGTTTTGCGCTCGCCGCTTTCGGCAATGGTGATGAAGCTCAGCGAAATCGGGCTGACCAGCTGCGGATCACGCGCTACATCCGCCAGCCCCTGACAGGCCAGCGCAACATTGGCCAGCGCTGAGGTTGCTACCAGTGCCATCGGTTGCTGGCCGTATTCCTGATACGACACCACCGCATCGCGAATCAGCGGCGGTAAGGCTTCCACCGGATAGGGGCGTGGCTGGGTACTCTCCCATGTCAGCGGCAAGGGTTCCTGCCAGTCGCTACTGCTACATTCGCTACGGTTGCTACGTTCCACCACCACCGCCGTAGCGGCTGTAGCAGGCGTAGCAGTAGCAAGTAGCGTGGCCACCCGCTCCGGCGAACCATCCGTCAGTGCATCGGCGGCGTCCCAACCGGGCGGCACGTTGTCAGGCGGGGTGATGATGGTGACGGATGCGGCGATGGGGTGGAGAATGGCAGCGACGGACTCAGCATATTTACGCCCCGGCGCATCGGCATCCGGCCAGATGATGACGTAGCGTCCGGCCAAAGGTGACCAGTCGGCCTTGTGTGCGCCGTTGCTGCCACCCGGTGAAGTGACGCCAACATATCCAAGGACAAGCTGCTCGGCGGCATCCGCTGCTTTCTCGCCTTCGCAGACGATTACCGGCGTGCCGTGATACATTGCCACCCTGTCCAGTCCATAGAGCGGGCGTGGTTCGGGAAAGCCTCGCCAGAGCCATTCGCCGTCCGGTGCGGATTCGGTGGCCCACAGCGTGCGTGGCAGTATTTGCTTACCCTCCGGCGTATCGAACCGGCAGATGAAGCCGAGCAGGTCGCAATTCGCGTTATGGTACGGCCAGACCTGCGAGGGCTGTCCCAGCTTCGGGTGGTGGCAGTCTTCCTTACAATCGGCAGCGGGAATCAGGTAACGGTCAACGTGTCCCATCGCTACCCCCGATCCGCTCTTGCACCCAGCGCGCGGCATCTCCCTGACTGCATTGGCGCAGATAGGCGACGAGGCTGACGACATCGCCACCCGCATCGCCGGTGGCGAAATCCGCCCACCGCTCGGATTGCAGATTAATGCGGAAACTGCCCGCACGGCGGTCGGCACGGGTGGGGTTGCGAACGGTGTATTCCTGCCCGCGCACTATGCCACCGGGTAGCAATTCGCAGAGGATGCCGGGCAGCTGCGCCAGCGCCTGCCGGTTCAGGCCAGCGAAATCTAGCTTATTTGCCTGCATTTTGTTCCTCCATCCACTGGAAGAACGCCGCTTCATCAATCAGCACGCGGCGACCGCAGCGGCGGATGACTTTATCAAAGCCGTTATCGGCGGCATAAAAGATGAGATGGCGTAGCCCGCCGACGGGCGGCCACTGGTGGTATTCGTTCCATTTGGTAACGGGGATGAGCCGGGTTTTCGGCTGGGTGTGGTAGTTGGGTTCCATAGGTCTTGCTCCGTGTGTGATTGCACAAACCCCGGCAACATCGCCGGATACGGAGCAGGATATGGAATGGTGGTGCGTTGGCGATGCCGCCTACGCCGCCACTGTAGCAGTGGAGGCGTTTACTGTTGCAGTGTACGCCAAGACGGTAACAGTGCTATGCGGGTTCTTTCTTCTTGAACGGAGTCTTTTTCTCTTCAGCAGGCCGTGGGTCGAGGTCTTTAATCCACCCACGGATAGTGCGTTTGCCGTAAGTCATGGCCTCGCTGAAATTTTCCATCCATTCATGATCGATAATCTGCTTGATTTGGTAACTTGGATTCTGCGCCCACAAAATAACGGCGATGGTTCTGCACCGCTCGCGCACCAGTTGGTTCTTGCGCGGCGTGACTTCCTTCACCTTATAGAGCTTGGCCAGAAAATTATTGGACTCTTCATCGACAATCTCTGAGGCCTCCTGCATGAGGGGATAGCAAAACTCCAGCAGATCCTCCGGCGAGTCATACATCATTTTCATCAAGGAAAGCTGCATCAGTGCGTAAGGGTTCGGTACGCGCTGCCCGGTGGATAGCACCACATCATCTTTCTTGGGCTTACTGCCCGGCCAATCATTACTCATACAACCTCCTTAAAAATCTTCTTATTCATCTTCTCCACCACCCCGGCGGTGTGGACTTCGCTGAGGTGGGCGTAGCGCTTCACCATCGCCAGCGTTTTGTGGCCCAGCACTTCGGCGATTTCGTTGGTAGAAGCACCGTTCATGGCAAGGTAAGACGCGGCACTGTGGCGCAGGTCGTGGAAGCGGAAATCCTTCACCTTGGCTTTCCCCAGCGCTTCCATCCATGCCGGGCGGCTTTGCACCGGCTGGGTGGGGATGCGCTCGGAGGGGAACACCAGCGGATTTTTCGGGTCGCGCGCGCGGTGCCAGCCTTCCATTACCTCCAGTGCGTGGTGCGCGAGCGGCAAAACACGGCGTTCCTTGTTCTTCGTGTCATGCAGCACGATGGCTTGGCGGGTGAAATCCACTTGCTCCCAGCGCAGATTAATCAACTCGCCGTGGCGCGCGCCAGTTGAGAGCGCCAGCACCACCAGTGGGTAAAGAAAGGCGCTGGGCGATTCGCGGCAGGCTTCCAGCAACCGGACGCGTTCATCTTCATCCAGAAAGCGCACGCGGCCACGCGGTTCGGGCAGTTTGGCGATGTTCTTCATCGGGTGCGCGGGTAGCCATTCCCATTCATTCACGGCGACGCTGAGGGCATGGCTGAGGACGCCCATATAGCGGTTCACCGTGCCGGGCGCGCGGCGTTCGACATTGATGCCGGACTGGGCGAGTTTTTCACGCTTGGTGAGAATCAGGTTCTTTGTGAGGTCGGACAGCAAATACATACCGATTTCCTTGTCCCACCATGCGAGGTAGTAGCCGACATCCAGCGCGCGTGTCTGGTTACGGGTTTTCTGCTGTTCGAGGTAGCGGGCGATGAGGTCGCCAACGGTGTGTTTCTTCGCAGCGGTGTTCTTGAAATAGCGGCCTTCGCGGATGGCGGATTCGGTCTGCGCCGCCCAGTTTTTGGCGTCCGTCTTACGCTCGAACGTGGCCGACTGCGAGGGGAAACCGCGGATGCGAATTTTCACACGGTAGGAAATTTTGCCCTCAGGCGTTGTCCTCGTTTCGATGGTTGCCATAGCGTTCGCCTCTCATGTCGAAAGACTACAAAACATGGCGGTAATGTGCAACGCTCTACTTGTTCAAACAGTGATGAAAATGGGATTCGGCGCTTTTGGAATCAGAGGGTTGAGGTGTGTGGTGTCAATGTGGGACAGCAAAAGATATTTTGCTGCGGCGCTTGACTGTACGGCTTATTTATGTCATATACGTATATTAGTACGTAATATACGATATTTATCCGGAGAATGACATGAATATAAAATCAGAAAGATTCGAGATGCGTCTTGGGCAAAGTACACTCGATAGAATAGATGGCTGGAGATCAGAGCAGGCTGATTTACCGTCACGAGCAGAAGCGATTCGGCGTTTGGTAGAAGACTCGCTTTCTGGCAACAAAAATGGCGACCTGCAGATAAGTGATGGTGAACGCCTCATCATGCTGATGTTATGCGAGCTATACCAAGCATTAAAAATAAAGGGAGAAATAGAGCCTGAATTTATTCAAGAAGTAATATATGGCGGCCACTTTTGGGCGCTGGAATGGAAATATACAGGCATCTTTCATAACCACAAAGATAGCAGAAAAACACTCTCAGAAGTCGTCGATATTCTGGACATGTGGAGTTTTATTGAGGGAGCCTATAAAAAGCTTCCTGCAAAAGAGAAAAAGGCAGTGCAAGCTGCAACCAATCGAGAAGATATCCAGTTTGCTGGATTCGATGGAAATAATGAATCCGAACACATGGGGATTGCCAGCTTCTTGATAGAGAAGATGGGGCGTTTTCAGACTTTCAAAGGTCGCTATCTGAATTCGCACTCCCCGTCTATTGCGGGACACCGTGCAATGCTTTCTGTATTCTTGCCAATCCGCCCCACTTTAGTTGGACATGGTTTGTCATCAAAGCAGATCATCGAAATCGCAAAAGCGCGAGGTTAGGATGAAGCACTTTTGGACATGGGGTGGCACCTATTTTGGGTATTCAAATAACGATCATCTTTTTACACATAATGGGAAATGTGTAGGCAGAATTGCGGATGAACATATCTATGGCTTTCAGGGGGAATACTTGGGTGAAATCATGAGCGATAACCGTTTAATACGGCATACGGGGAAAGGTGGCTATCGAGGTCCAGCAGCTGCCAATTATTCCGGTGGTTCTTATGTCCCTTACGCTAATTATGTTGGTTATGTGATGTATGCGGGATATGAGGATTTCCCTCCACCAACAAATTTTCGGTAGCTTTCGCCACCTGTTGTCCCGAACTGTCCCAGAAGTGTCCCACAGCGCATTCTGAGGGTGATGGCGGAAGCTGTGAGATTCGAACTCACGGAGGAGTTGCCCCCTCGGCAGTTTTCAAGACTGCTGCCTTAAACCACTCGGCCACGCTTCCATAACTGTGCCCATTTCTGGGCTAAAAAATCACTCCAACTTCACCGGTTTTCAAGACTGCTGCCTTAAACCGCTCGCCCCCCGTATCGCGCCCGCGAAATGGGCTATGAACGCTAAGGCAACTGTCACACTGCTTCAGCAGTAAAGTGAAATGACAGATATCAATCATAAAATCAAGGAATAAATAATAGATTATTTATTCCTTCCCGCGTAACCTCGACCGCTCAATAAACCAAACAAAAGGGCATCTATGAAATATATTGACGGGTTTGTGCTGCCGGTACCTAAGGGCAAGCTGGCAGAGTATAAGAAAATAGCCACAAAGGCCGGGAAAATCTGGGTCGAACATGGTGCGCTTGAATATATCGAGGCGGTGCTGGATGACCCGAACGCCCCTGATATGGTGGCCTTCCCCAAGCTGGCGCAGGCGGGCAAGAATGAAACCGTGATACTCGCCTACATAGTTTATAAATCCCGCACGCACCGTGACAAGGTAAACGCCAAGGTAATGGCGGATGAACGCATTAAGGCAACATGCGGCAGCGCTATGCCGTTCGATTGTTCCAAAATGGCTTATGGCGGGTTTCAGGCAATCGTCCAGAAATGACCTGCTCATCCGGGTATTAAAAAAGCCCGCAACCTGCGGGCTTTTTATTATCTTCTAGCCGACATTAGCGATTTTTTCGTCAATCACCTCGTCTTCAACCAATTCTTCCTCAATGTCGTCAACAACGCCTTTGCGGCCATTGCGGACATCATGGACCTTAAGCGATTTCAGTTTGCGGTGCAGCGCCGAACGCTCCATACCGATGAACACCGATGTTTTCGAGATATTGCCGCCGAAACGGTTGACCTGCGCTAGCAGGTATTGTTTCTCGAACAGCTCCCTCGCCTCGCGCAGCGGCATGGACATAATATCCACATTGGTCTCAATCTGGTTATTATTACCCGGCACGCTCGGCACGGATGAGAAAATATCATTCGCCAGCGAAGTGACGTTAATCAGGTCATTATCGGTTTTTGGCGACATAATCATCAGCCACTCAACAATATTGCGTAGCTGGCGGATGTTACCCGGCCATTCATAGGATTGCAGCACGGAAAGTGCTTCTTCCGAAAGGTGCTTGCGCGGCTTTCCTGCGATTTGCGAGTAGACCTTCAGGAAATATTCGCACAATGCTGGGATATCCTCACGGCGCTCTTTGAGCGAAGGCATGGTAACATTCACCACATTAAGGCGGTTATAAAGGTCCGCCTTGAATTTGCCTTCGTTGATTTCCTGCGCGACATCCTTGCTTGAGGTCGAGATGATACGCACATCAAGCTCATATTCCTTTTCGCCGCCGACACGCTTATATTTATTATTGGCCAGAACCTTAAGCAGCTTGGTCTGGAACTCAGGCGTGAAGCTTGTCACTTCATCGAACACGATCGTGCCGCCTTTTGCCTTCTCAAACAGCCCTTGCTTTGGCTTATCCGTCCCGAAGCTTTCCTTGGCGTCGATCCCTTTGCCGAAAAGCTCAATTTCAATCTGCTCAGGGGCGAGCGCCGCCGGGCTGAAAACGATGAACGGCGCATCCTTACGCTCGGAGTTTTTGTGGAACACGCGCGCAAGATGTTTCTTGCCGGAACCGATCGGCCCCTGAATGAACAGGCGGCTTTTTGTCGGCGCGTATTTTTCAACTGTCTGCATCAATGCGTTAACCGCCGAAGACTTCCCGATAAATTCATCCTGCGGGGGAATGCGCGATTGCAGGCTTTTATTTTCCGCCTGAAGCTTCGCATTCTCAATTGCTTTTTCCACCGAAATTATAAGCCGCTCTTCCTTGAACGGTTTTTCGATAAAATCATAACTTCCCATTTTAATGGAATTCACCGCGGTTTCGATATTGCCATGGCCGCTTATCATGATCACCGGCAGGTCAGGATATTTCTCGCGCACGATTTCAAGCACGCCCAGACCATCGAGCTGGCTGCCTTCAAGCCAGATATCGAGCAATAACAGTGAGGGTTGTTTTTCCGCGAGTTCTTTCAGCGCCTCAAGGCTGCCGCGAACATATCTTGTGCTATATCCTTCATCTTTTAGAATATCCGCGATTAACCTGCAGATATCTTCTTCATCGTCTACAATTAAAACATCTAGGTTTTTCTTAGGGTTAGTAGAGTGATTTGCCATGTGCCATGCCCCTTTTAAGTTAACCATCGGCGTGAGATTAGTTGTTAAATTGTCACATTAAAATTTTATAGTCAACCGGAATTTTTTTATTCTTGCCAGTGGCATTCATAGCGCAGAGTATGCTGCCTGAATTACTGGTTGAAGGTATCACGTAATGTTCTGCTTAAAACTTACTGACTGGCTCGATAAAACTTTTCAGAAAAAAGAAAATGAGTGCCGTTTATTTAAACTCGATGAACCAAAAATATTAGCCCAGACAGGCCAGCAATATGACCATATAGCGATAACGCATTTCTGGACACATATTCCGCATGCAGACGGGATAGCAGATGCGAGAGGTGTCGGGATATATTTCTGTTCAGGGTATAAAGCGCGCGGCATGTGCGATTACGCGGTTACAAGCTGTTATATCGGCCCTTTTAACTTTTATATATCCGAGAAAAGGGTTGATAATAAGTGCGCGACACATTACGAGCACCACATTCCTGTTTCACTCCATAGATTTTATGGCTTATGGAGAACCAGCCATATGGTTGAAAATTTGCTTGAGGAGATTATCGGCAGGAAGGGTGTGCCGGCACCAAATGACCATCACCTTATGGAAGAGCACCCCTTAAAAATTACTATAAGAAAGCTTGATGATGAAGATGGCCCCGCACCTGATGCCCCCGGTTGGGTACGTTAAGCCGATTGATATTATAAGCCGGGTATATTAATCTCCGCTCATGAAAAAAATCCTGCTTTTCCCGGTTTATATCCTCTCCATTTTTTCGGAAGCGAAGTCTTTCAAGGCTAACCCGGTTATCGGTTCGCGCGTGCTGAACATCCTTGGCCTGCACATCGCCCGCATCCTTCTTGCGCGGTTCATATACAAGCTGCGCCAGCTTCCCCTCACCTTTCTGGTCAGCGCGCAAGACCGCAGTGATTTTTCCCGCAATGGTTTTATCCAGAAAAATAATTTCCTGCCGGAAGATATGCTTGGAAGTATCCTTACCGAGGTGAATTCATATAACGGCGCAGCAAGGCAATGCATTCAGGGTGATACGGTAACATGGCGCGTCTTCCTTGATAAGGAAACCCTTGCCCGCCTCCCTGCCCTGAAAGAATTAGTTGGGTATAAACCATATCTCAACCTCCTGAAATATACCGCGGCAAAGAATGAAGCGCCGCTGTTTTATATCCAGCAGATACGCAACAATTATTCCGGCATGGCAAAACCCGACCCGCAAAAGAACCTCCATTCGGATACTTTCCACCCGACAATGAAGGCGTGGCTTTTCCTTGAAGATGTACCGCAGGAAAAAGGCCCGTTCACTATTGTCCCGGAATCCGCCGCGCTAAGTTGGAAGCGCCTGAAATGGGAATACAAAAAAAGCATAAGCGGTAAAAACCTCAACGACGGTTACTCCGAAAAAGGCTCGATGCGCCTGACCGATGAAGAAAGAACCGCGCTCGGCTACCCGGAACCGCACCCTTTCGCGGTGAAGAAAAACACGCTGGTTGTCGCGAACACTAACGGTTTCCACTGCCGCGGCGCAGTCACGCTGGAGAAAGCGACAAGGCTTGAAATCTGGGCATATTCACGCCCCAACCCGTTCAACCCCTGGCCGGGACTGGGCATAAGGTATTTTTCCGATCTGCGCGATAAATTGTTCAACAAATATCTTTCCCATAATGACAGGAAAGCGGAATCAGCCGGGAGGCGCCCAAGCTGGCATAAGGTTGAAGGCGCGGTTATTTAGCCCTCAAGTTCCATAAATGGATTTTTCAATTGCATCCAGCTCGAATGAAATGTTTGATTTTGCCTGCGCTTCATACATCGGGTGCATATTGAAAAACAGCTTGCCCTCTTTTTTGATCCTTTCGTCAAGCACCGTCAGGAATTTCATGCGCTCCTCATTGAACACGGCATCATTGACATGGGAATATTCCTTGCGGATATTCGCGCGGTATTCGTTATAGGATTTCCTGTCGGCGGCAAGGATGGCCATATCAATATCCGCCATCAGCCGCTCGGTTTCGGTTTGTGCGGAAGCACGGTTTTCCGTCACCATCACCAGTTTCTTTGCTTCATTAATAAGGGGGGAAGGGATTATATCCTTAAAGAATTCCTCCAATTGCTCCGCGCTCGCCTGCTCGTTATTTTTTTCCTTCGGGTCATAAACAATATCATGGAAAAGCACGGCGATATGCAGCACATTCCTGTCGTCATCCGGGGTGTTTTCAGGAAGCATGGAGTCGGCCAGTTCAAGCGTCCTGGCGATATGCTCAAGGTTATGGTAGTTACGGTCGCCCATGCTGTAAGCCAGTTTTAACTTCCGCCATAAGCCACGGTGCAGGCTGTCAAAATCCGTTTTTTCATATTTGGTGGCAAAATAAAAACAAAGCTCGCTCAGCTTGGTTTCAAGGCTGGTATCATATTCCGGCAATTTTCCGTTTGCGGCGGGGGACTTATTCGAGATTTCATTGCTGAAATTATAAATCTCCTTTTTATTGCCGAAGATGGGTAGGCTCAGCAACTTCCTGTTAAGCCCATAGGCCAGCAGCAGGTCATAATGGGACAGATGCGCCGATTCCCATTTTTCGGAGTTATATTTTCCCACCGCGCGTCCGACTTTTTTACGGATTTTCTCCACCTCGTTCTCCGGGAACCCGGCGCGTTTGAGGTTCAGCAACGTACGCGCCTCAACTTCCGGCGGGTGATGGGCATCAAGGAAAGGCTCAAGCAGCATCGACCATACGTCCGGGCGGTGGATTATGCGCAGGAAGTTTATTTGCGAGAATGTTTCAAGATGGATCAGATCCTTGCGGTCAAGGAAGATGACTTCCCCGCCGGAGAGCATTATTTCAAGCGGGTCACGATCAAGCCTCACTTCGCGGATTTTCATAGCCTCTATTTTTTCCGTTTCCGCTATGCCGGCAACGCGGATCGGGTAATCGGGAAGCTCAATCGATTTATGGTTGAATATGGCTTTCATTTTTAGCTCTGCCAAGCATGTATAATCCATGGCTGTCCATTGTTCAAATGAAATGAGCCTGCCAATACTCCGGATAGCTGGCTGGTTCAGTAAAACTCATGTGAAAAACGGTCGAGATACCTTCCCACCGGCGATTGCGGGCTGGCGGCTTCTTTGCCGTTTACCCGCGCGAGAAGTTCCGGCCACTTTTCCGGGTCGGGTTCTGACCGTATTGCTTCAAGGAATTTTTCCTTCGCGCCGGGTGCAGGATAGGCCTTGCGGTAGTTTTTGTATATTTCCCTGGCAATCACTTCATAAGGGACGGGAAACTCCTGCATAATGCCGGAGAACCCATCACCTGCGCTTACAAGATATTTTCTTATTTTCCCTTCAGTCTTTTGTTCGTACACATCTAATGCGGCCTGCTTTTGCCCTTCATTTTCCGCTGAAACAAAATTGCCCAGATATTCTGAAAAAACCTGCTTTATAAAAAAACTGTTTTCGCCTTCTTTTTCAACTAGCTTCGAGAACCTGTATATATCATCGCGCAGTTTTCCTTCCGGCGAACGGAAGAATTTATAACCGATAGTATATGCAAATGGGCTTGTTACATAAAGCGCGGCAAGGGTAACTCCTGCACGCTGCAACCATATAAGGCTTGCTGAATCACCAATATCACTCATAAAATACTCCTGTTTGAATTAATGAATTTGAATTTTCTAAAACGTCAGTGTTCGCTTTACGCGCAGCAACACTTTCCGCAATTCATCGCAGGAATAATTATTAAAGTGATTTGTTGGTTCTTAATCATCTTGATTATGAATATATATTACAATACCCCACTAAGTCAATAGGGAATAAAAAGAGGCAGGAAACCTCACTAACATCCGACTGAACGGCGCTCTGCAACCTTGCTGTATGTAACTCCGCTATCCTCAGCTTTGGACAGAAACAAAGCGGGGTTAGAGACATTATAATGCGTGGTAATATCAATTAGAAGGTCTGGATAGCCATCATTATTTATATCGCCTGCCCAAATCAGGCGCGGGAAGCTAGCATCCAAGATGGCTGGCTCTATTAGTATAGACTCCCTGTTACCTGCCTTGACAACTAGTTTATATGCATCATTTGTTTCATAACCATCGGCTTTCAGATGGATTTTATCCTTCCCAATTAATGTTACCGTAGACAGCCCACCTTTAATTTCAACTGATTTACCGCCTTCAATAGAAGCTGTATCAACAGGATAGGATTCTATCGGCGCACCTGTTTTAAGTGGCATACCCTTAATTAAAAAAACAGCCTCCTGCCCCGAAGTGATTTACAAGCAGTCATGGAAGGTCGTGCTGCAACCAGCCCTAAATTACAAGATACTTTGGATACGATAGGGCATTCAGGTAAAGTTGCATCGGGCGAACCAGTTTCTGATCAAGAAAGAATGGCAAATGCTTTAAGTAAAAGCAGAAGGGGTTAATCTGTCTGGAGTATCTTTTTCCGGTAATGTTAGTGCCGTGGGTGGAATTAGAGAGCCTAATGATAGAGAGCTGCCTAACCTAGTTGCAGAGCAAGCAAAAGAAGCCGCAAAAGATACCAAGCCAATTAATCAAGGTGGCCGTACACGCTAGAGCCGCCGCCGA
The DNA here is from genome assembly GCA_964545245.1 of uncultured Rickettsiales bacterium. Lineage (GTDB taxonomy): Bacteria > Pseudomonadota > Alphaproteobacteria > Rickettsiales > 21-14-0-20-44-7 > CAZJFC01. Next base: position 18,037 of record CAZJFC010000019.1, on the reverse strand, counting down.
TTTTTTCCAGCGCGGGCTTAACCTATTAATTTTTTCTTTAATTGGCCTCTTTTTAGCAAGCGCCCTACCGGGATGCGGCTTCAAAATATTTTCAGCGGAGCCATCGTGCTAATTTATAAACTTCTTACGTAGGCGTAAACATATAAAAAAGCAAATGATGTAGCACATTACCCCTGTCATAAAGGTAACGCTAATTCCGTAGCTCATTGAAAGCACCATGGAAATAATGCTTGCGAGAACAGATGCAACACCATTCAGCGCCCAAAACCAAGGCAGCAAAACAGCCTTGTCCTTTTCTGCCGCACCCACACCTAGCGGAAACATCATCCCCATAAAGATGCTGATAGGAATGAGCATGACGACGGATAGTAAAACACGATAGGTAATATCGTATTGCGAGAATAGGTTTATGACGGGAGACATAGACCAGCCGGTTGCAACCAGTAAACAGCAAAGCAATAAAGGTCGAGTGATATAGGTTCTGGCGCTTAAGGTGTGATGTTTTACCGTGTAACTGCCAATGCCGCTGAACAAAAGCATCGTAAATAATATTACCGACAAGCTGTAAACAGGATGCCCAAGGAAAATCATCAATCTTTGCATCAGGGCCATTTCAATAAACATGAATCCTAAACCAATGCTCATGAAATAGGCGACGAAGGGTGATGCGCCGACAAATAATTCATGTTGTCTCATGTAAAGTTTGGATAACGGCCAGATTATTGTGTAGCCTGTTGCGATTACGGTAAAAAAAGCAAGAGAAAACAACATGTGCGCAGCCAAATTATTGCTGGAGCTGTATCCGTCTTCAATGTGCGGTCCGAACACATTGCTAAAACGCGTCATGTTAAAGAAGAATGGCGTGTCGTCTGTTGGCGATTGAAGTTTTAACGGCAACGAGGCATAGAAGTCTTTTGAGGCATTTCCCGTGAGAATAGTGTCAGTTATTGAGTCCAAGCTTTGCGTCGGAGTAATAAGAGGAATAAACCCGTATTGCTGGCAAGTGGTGTAAAAATGCTCAATTTCGCCCTTTGTGAAGGGCGATTTGCTGATAATCAATGTCACAATGTCATTGGCATTCGCTGCCAGAACATGCGTGCGAGGGTCATTCGTAGGATCATTTTCTTTAACCGCATCGGTAGCTAAAGAAACCAGCCGGTACAATTCTCCCTGATGTTTTCCGGCAATAAACCAGCGCGAGACCGTAAGTATCCCGTTCTCGTTCAAGTGGTCGAGGAATTCAACCCATGCTTCGCGCGTATACAATTTGTTTTCAGAGAGGGAAAGCCCCCCGGCGGCAGTGGCGGCCCAAGTATCGATAAGTGAGATTTGGATCATGTCATGGCTGGTATCATGCGAATTGATGTAGCTGCGCGCTTCCGCATTTACTAAATGCACATTAGGGTAAGAACCTAGCTTACCTGTAAATTCCGCAAAGGATTGGTTAAGCGCTTCGAAGATGGCCGGGTTAATCTCAATCCCGGTGATTTTTGGCGTTTCAAAACTTAAAGCTGAGAGTATATCGCGCCCGCCGCCTACGCCAATGGCAACGGCATCCTTAATATCGCGAATATGATAGCCAAGATTGATGACGTCGTATTGTAAATAGCTGATTTTGCTGAGATCCCCATCGAATTTTGTGAGCACCGTACCGGCAGCCGCATCAATTTTAAGCCTATATTCTTCGGTATTAATATACTTGGCATTATCCAGTTTGCTGCCAAACCCCCAGCCAAAAGGCCCTTTTTCCTGATCAGGATATATGGCTATGTGGGAATAGGTGTTCCAACGCTCAAATAGCAAATTTTCCAGCACCTGAAACTTACCCATGCGCACCTTGAAAAATGGAGAACCCGCGACATAAGAAACCGCTTGAACAGCAAACGCCAGACATAGGAAAATGGTTGCTGTGGGAATGATCGCGCGGTACTTATGCGATGCTTCGCCGCGCAAAAACTTCTGTGCCTGCACACCGAGCATGCTGGCTAATAGAAAAATAATACTTATGGGATCGAGATAGTGGAGCCCGGCTATCATCAGTATAGCCCCGAGTGCCGCCCACACAAGATCAACCGCGTACAGTTTGCTCGTATAAGCAGGGAAATAGGTCAAAAGCAAGGTTATAATCACACCATTAGCAATGAAGGCTTTTATAATGCCATAAAGGCCAAGTAAAATTGTAACTGCGCTGACGGCAATCAGAACCTCGTTAAACCCATGTTGCGCGGAAAATGAAACCAACCGCCCAGGAATATCCACCAGTAGCAGCGTACTTATAAAAAGTATTACGGCTGCGGCAATACAATGAATTGCACATTCCCTGTTTAAGTTGGCATTGGAAAAACGCTCAGGATTGGCATGGACTTTTAATGCTCCTACTGTTAGGCCGAGCATGGCAAGCGTAACGCCTGCAAAGGCAAAGTGATAGAAAAACATAACGCTGAATATGCGGGAGAGAAGTATCTGCATGGCAATGGTGGTAAACGCCAGCAATGCAATTGCGTAATAGTGAATACGACTAGGAACTAAACTCATAAAGCAACCTCCATATATGCTTCAGTTAACTCAATATCTTAATGGTGCTCTCGGCCGGACTCGAACCGGCACGGCCGTGAAGCCCGCAGATTTTAAGTCTACTATGTCTACCATTCCATCACGAGAGCACAGAAAATGGCATGTTTCCAGATAGTTCAATGATGAACTATTTGCAATATATAAATACCGGACTACCCTCACTTTATCATATTAAGGGCCATATATGCGGAATCCTGCACTACTGATCGCCGTCCTGTTGCTTTCCTCCTGCGGGGATTCGCCGAAGGACCGTATGCTTGCTTTTTGCGCCAAAAAGGCTGAGCGCGAGCGGGCGGAAGGCTACCTCCCGGCTGATCTGACCGCGAGCGAGCTTAAACTATGCAACTGCCTCGCCGAAAAGCTGGATGACGGGCTTGAGGCCGAAACCTATGAAAAGCTGGTGGACAGGCTTGAGGAAGAATCGGACAAGGATAACGCCAAAATCAACCTCGGTAAAATTGCCGATAAAGACACAGGCATAGCCTTTTTTAACGCCGCCCAGCAATGTTCAAAAAGATAATTTGCGCTATCCCTCCCCAATATATAACCTGAGCCGGTAATTAAACCCCAAGGGCTATTTATGAACAAAACCATCACACTCACTATTTTGCTTTCTGCACTGGTTCTTTCATCATGCAGCAAATCCCCCAAAGACCGCATGGTCTCCATGTGCAAGACCGAGGAACAGAACGAGGAAGACAGGAAAGGCTGCATCTGCACCGCCGAAAAGCTTGAAACCAAACTGAGTGAAGAAAAATACAAAAAACTGGTTGATGCCCTTGAGGAAGAGAAAAAGAACAAAGGCAGCGACAAGAACATCCTGAACAGCGGCGCGCTTGACCAGGACGTGACAATGGCATTTATGGGCGCGGCTAAGGAATGCGCGACAGAACCACAACGCAAAAAATAAAACCGGCTACGCTGATTCTGGCGGCCTTCCTGTGCGCAGGTGCGTATTATCTTCATTCGCGCGCTCCGCAGCAGGTTTTCCTTGCGCCGGAAATTGCCTCAATGCTGGACGAGTTCCGCCCGCATTTAAAACCGGGCGATATAATCTTCCGCAAGGAGAACAGCTTCTGGGGCGAGGTTTCCTCATCAGTCGCGCGGCGTGACGGGCGCTATTCCCACGTGGGGATGATCGTCCCTTCCGGTGAGAACCTTGCAGTTGTCCACTCATACCCGGACGAAAACACCTCCTTCGTAAAATCCCAGAGCCTCGAAGAATTCAGCTTCAACGCCACCGGGCTTGGTTTTTTCCGCATGGGTTTCAGCGAGGAAAAAACCAATAACATAGTAACGGCGATTCAGGGATATGCGCGTGACGAGGTTCCGTTCGACCCCGAATTTTCCCTGCGCTCGGACGACCGGCTTTATTGCACCGAGCTGATATGGAAAGCCGTGAAGAACGCGACCGGGGTTGATATCGCGCCGGAAAAAGGACAGGCTTTCGGCGATGAGTTTATCGGCAATGACGACTTGTTCCTTGGCGGTTTCATGGAAGAAATCGCGCCCCCTGCCAGCCTTACAGTGAGTAAATAATTTTCGACGCGGTGAGTGACGGGCTGCCGGTTGTGGGGTATAACTTATCCACCGCCTGCCTGATCTCCTCCACATTGACGCCGTTTGTAGCCTCAGCGCGTTTGAGCGCATCGGCTATATTTTTCGCGGTGAATCTCTCCTGTATCAGCTCAGGCACAATCTCCTTATCGGCAAGGATGTTTATCAGGTTGCTGAAACGTATCTTCGCCACGCGGCGAATGAACCATACCGAAATCGGGTTTGCCCTGTAAACCGTGACATAAGGCTTCCCGGCAAAACCGAATTCCAGCCCGCCGGTCCCGGATTTGATAATCCCTGCGCTGCTCGCCGCGAAGCAATCCACCTTCTCCGAGTTGTCGATTATCAGCGGTTTAATCTTCCATTCGCGGGTCTTTTCCTCAAGCATCATCCGCACATTGTCGGCAGCGATAATCACCGGTTTTTTGCCGATAAGCTCAACCGCCCCGCCGATTACCTTCAGGTTGCGCTTAAGCTCGGCCACCCTGCTGCCCGGCATAATCGTGATGAAATCATCATGCCCGTGCCTTTCCCTGAATGCCTGTGCGTCGCCCTTGTCCAGCCCGTCCTCGATCACCGGGTGGCCAATGAACTCCGCATTTTCAAAATATTGCGGCTCGAACGGCAGGATGCACAGGAGCTTGTCGAACATGCTGTTCACCTTCTCCGCCCGCTCCGGCTTATACGCCCACACCGTCGGCGCAACAAAATGCACAAGCTTCGTTTTGCCGCGCAAATCCTGGATCCTTTCCGCGATGCGGAAGTTGAACCCCGGCGAATCAATGGTTATCACCACATCCGGGTTGAATTTGCGTATGGCTTTTTCGGTTTGCCTCAGGCGGCTTATGAGCATGGCCAGATGCGGCAGTATTTCCGCAAAACCCATGAGGGAAATATCACTCATCAGGAAAATCGAGCGGAATTTCGGCGCGGCTGCCGCTATCTTTTTCCCGCCGATTCCCGCGAATTCAATATCCGGG
>CAZJFC010000019.1:0-12916 GCA_964545245.1 uncultured Rickettsiales bacterium | reverse complement strand
CCAGCAGTTCGCGTATGAGCTTTGAGCCGATCCAGTCCCCCGACGCTTCGCCTGCGATAATGAAAATCTTTTTTGTCATAAGCCTTACCGCCCTTACGCTGTTACCGGAATTATACGCCAATTACAAAAATATTTCCCGCATTCGCGAGTTTTATCACCTCATCCTGCGAAATTATCATGGTTCCGCCTGCTTCGAGTGCCACACCTGCAATACCTGCCCCCTGCAACTGGCGGATTGTCTCAACCCCGATCGCGGGAAGGTCAACCCGTTCTTCCTGCCCGGTTTTCTTTGCCTTGACCAGCACCCCGCCATAGGATTTTTTCAGCCTGCCCGCACGTTCGATCATGGCGGCAGTTCCTTCCACCGCTTCAACCGCCAGCACAACGCCGTCTTCCACCACTACCGCCTGCCCGATGTCAAGCTCGCCGGTTTTCCGCAAAACATTCAGCCCAAGCTCGATATCGGCCTTCTGCGCTTCATCCGGGGTGGCGGCGCTGAGGTTCTTTTTCGGCGTGGTGAGCTGCCCGGTGATTTCATTCGGCGCGACAATCTCAAAACCTTTTTCCTCCAGATATTTAGTGATGACGGAAAGCAGCTTGTCATCACCCACGGATTTTCCGAACAGGCTTCCTGTCATAATCTTTGCCAACAGCTTTGCCCCTTCCGAGTCCATCCCGATCTCTTTCAGGTTGGGTCTTCTCATTGCCCCGGCGAAGATAATTTTTTTCACCTCATTGCTTTTGAGGAATTCGAGGATTTCGGAAACCTTGCCGAATTTTGTCAGCAAATCGGGGTGGATTTCGGGGTGGTGCTCGCCTTCAAAGCAAATCACTTTCGCCTGCGGCAATTGCTTCAGGATAACCAGCGGAAGCTCCCCCTTCCCGGCAATTATTGCATATTCGGCCATAAATTTCCCGGCGTTACTCAACAATATTCTTCGGCTGGCACAGCGAACGCGAACTATCCGTACGGATAAACTCAAGCACCTGCGCCACCGGCTCCGAAGCGCTGAATTCAGCCGTGGCTTTCTCCACCCGGTCGGAGAAATTCCCTTCACGGTCGAAAATCAGCTTGAATGCGTTGCGCAGCGCGTTGATGTCGTTCTTCTCATATCCGCGGCGTTTCAGCCCGACAAGGTTAAGCCCCTGCAAAGATGCCCGCTCGCCATAAGCGTTGCCGTAAGGGATGACGTCGCTTTCAATGCCGGACATCCCGCCGACGACAGCATGCTTGCCGATGCGCACGAACTGGTGGATGGCGGAAAGCCCCCCGATGATCGCAAAATCGCCGATCTCGACATGCCCCGCGGCGGTGGCGCAATTGGCAAAAATGACGTTATTGCCGATATGGCAATCATGCGCGACGTGGGCACCGGCCATGAACAGGCAGTTATCACCCACTCTGGTGAGCATCCCGCCGGATTCGGTGCCGATATTCATGGTCACGTTTTCGCGGATCGTATTATTCTTTCCGATCTCAAGCCGTGATTTTTCGCCCTTGTATTTTAAATCCTGCGGTATGTTGCCGAGGCTGGCAAAAGGGAAAACCCTCGTCCCCTCGCCGATTGTCGTGTGGCCGTTCACCACCACGTGGGATTCAAGCACGACATTCGCGGCAAGCTCGACATTCGGGCCGATAAAGCAGAACGGGCCGACCCTCACGCTGGGGTGGATTTTCGCTCCGTCTTCAATAACGGCAGTTGGGTGTACATTGCTCATTTATTCATCCGCGATCATGGCAGTGACGGTGGCTTCGGCGACTTTGCACCCGTCAACCACGGCTTCGCAGGCAAGTTTGTAAACATTTTTGCGCCCCTGAAGGATTTTGCATTTAAGCTCTATCTGGTCGCCGGGAATGACCGGCTTGCGGAATTTGGCGTTGTCGATCGCCATGAAATAGACGATTTTTCCATCGAACTGCGCGCCGAGGGACTGCACCACAAGCACGGCGGAAACCTGCGCCATTGCCTCGATGATAAGCACGCCGGGCATGATCGGCTTTTGCGGGAAATGGCCCTGGAAATAGCTTTCGTTGATTGTAACGTTCTTGATGCCGACAATTGACTTGTTCTCATTTATTTCCACGATCTTATCCACCAGCAGGAACGGGTATCTGTGTGGTATCATTTTCAGGATTCTGTTTATATCAATTATCATCTTTTCCTCTTATTAACTTCTGGATGGCAAGGGTTGATTTGTGCCAATCCCTGATATCCATTGCCGGGGCGCCGCCGACGGTTTTGCCCGATTCAACATTCTTAATTACGCCGGTGCCTGCAGCGATCCTGACCCCGGAACCGACCTTGACATGACCGGAAATTCCTGCCTGTCCGCCGATAACCGTATAATCGCCGACTTTAGTGCTGCCTGCAATGCCAACTTGTGACACAATAACGCAATTTTTGCCAATTTCAACATTATGTCCTATCTGGACGAGATTATCGATTTTTGTGTTGTCGCCAATCACCGTATCCGGGCCGCTGCCCCTGTCAACACATGAATTCGCGCCGATTTCAACATTATCACCGATAATTACCCCGCCGAGCTGCGGAACCTTTACATGTTCGCCCATGCCCATGGCGAAGCCGAAACCGTCCTGCCCGATCCTCGCGCCGGCGTGGATGATGCAGTTTTTGCCGATGCGGGCGCTCTGGATTGAAACCCCGGAATAAATTTTCGTCCCCTCGCCGATCTCGACGCTCCGCCCGATCACCACATTCGCACCGATCCGGCAGCCTTCGCCGATTCTGGCGGATGGGTGTATGACCGCGCTGGGGTGTATCGCCTCCTCATCCGTGAGCGGCACGTAAAATTTCTGCGCGATGCGGGCATAAGCGCGGTAAGGCTCCGGGCTTACCAGCAGCGTCATTCCCTGCGGCGCCACGTCGGTATATCGGGGGTGGAGGATGCAGGCGCTGGCGTTAGTCCTTTTCATCTGTTCCAGATATTTCGGGTTGTCAAAAAACGTCATATGCCCGGTCGTGGCCGCGCTTAACGGCGAAAGGTCGGTGATTTTCGTCGAGGTTTCCCCCTTGGTTTCACAACCGATGAACTCCGCCAGTTCCGCAATTGTGAACGGCCCCTGATAGCTGTAATGTGCTTCCTTGAAACTCATATCCTGAATATATTTGGAAAAATAAAAAAGGAAAGCCATAAGTGAGCCGCTGGCTGCTAGCCGCTGGTCAGTAGCTAGTGTTTAAGCCACGTCATTGCGAGGAAGGCAACGCCGCCTGACGAAGCAATCCAGTCTGGATTGCCGCGCTCACGCTGTTCGTTCGCAATGACACATTATGGCTGGTTAGATTATAAATCCCAAAATAAAGCCACGTCATCCCTGTTCCCCCACTCTGTCATCCCCGGCTTGACCGGGATCCGGAACTGATAGCCCTCACCAGCCCCCCGCGCTATGGCGGGCGTGACAAAAAAAGGAGGGTATTCTTCTTGGCTACAGACTACAGACCACCGACTACCAGCTATCCTAAAACTTAAGCGATACTTTCGGCAGTTTTTCGTTGAGTTTTTTCAGCACCTCATCGGTGATGTCAAACTCTTTCGGCGCGTAGATCAGGCCGGATGCCGGGAAAGCGAGGTTGAAGCCTTTCTCCGCGGCGAGGTCATTGATGATGTCCTGCATGCTGTTGTTGATTGTGCCAAGCGCCTGCTTGTAAGCGCTGTCGAGTTTAACGCGCTTGTCCTGCACATCTTTACGCACGTCGTTGATCTCATTGACGAAGTCTTTTTGTTTCTGCTCGAACGCCTCTTTTGTCAGGACGTTTTTCTGCTTAACAAGCTCAGCTTCCTCTTTTTTCAGTTTTTCTTCCTTGGCTTTTATCTGCCCCTGGTATTCAACCCTTTTTTTCTCAAGCTGTGCCTGAAGGTCTTTGGCGGCGGAAGCTTCCGAGAGAATTTTCTGGATGTTGATTACAGCGACTTTGATCTCTGCGGCATTGGCACCGGTAGCAGAAAAGCTGGCTGCGGATGTGGCAATGAGCGCCACGAGAATTAGTTTCTTAAGCATATGTTTTTGAACCTCAAATAGTTAGAATCTCGTACCGAAATTGAACTGGAAACTTTCGGTCTCGTCGTGGTCATCTTTAACAACTGGCACTGCAAAGTCAATACGAATCGGGCCGAATGGTGAAGCCCAGCCGATGCCCGCGCCGACGACCAGCCTTGGGTCTTTGCTGTCATAAACTCCCGCGCCTTCGTCATCCACTCCCCACAGGCTTCCGCCCTCCGCGAACAGCGCGCCGGTCAGGCCGAGTTCTTCAGGCAGGCCGAGCGGGAAACCAAGCTCGGTGGTGAGGACGTAATAATTATTGCCGCCAAGCGAGTCCTTCTCGCGGGTGCTGATGTCGCGCGGGCCAAGCCCTGCCCGTTCAAACCCGCGGAATGTCTTGCCGCCAAGGAAAAAACGCTGGTTGATCGGGATATCCTCGCCGATCCCGAACATATTCCCGGCGCTGCCGAGGAACTGTAGGCGGATTTTTTTATCATCGTCCAGCGCGAGGTAATAGCCGCTGTTAACCTCATGGCGGAGGAATTTCACATCGCCGCCAAGCCCCGCGACATCCTGCGTGAGGCGGATAATCATGCCACTTGTCGGGTCAATATTGCTGTTGCGTGTGTCATAAACGAAATTATGCCCGACTAGCGAGGTGAATGTCCTGCCCTCCTGGTCCCTGATAAAGCGCGAAGCAAGCGGATGCACATCGCTGATTTCCTCATCGATGATCCTGTAATAAAGGTTGTGGCGCAGATGCTCGGCAATATCATAGCCCATGCGCAGGTTAAGCCCGGTGGTGTCACTGTCATAGGAGCTTTCGGTTTGCAGGTCGCGCTTGATCTTATAAACGTCAAAACCGGCGGCGAGGTCCTTGCCGAGGAAATAAGGTTCAGTGAAGCTGAACTGCCCCTGCTGCCTTCTGGTTGAGGCATTAACGCTGACCCTGACGGCCTGCCCGCGCCCAAGGAAGTTGCGCTCGGCGAGTGAAACCTCGCCCAGGATGCCGTCCACGGTGGAATAGCCCGCGCCGAAATTAAGCTCGCCGGTGGAGCGTTCTTTCACGTTAACGTCAAGGTCAACCTTGTCGGAATCGCCGACACGGCTCTGCGCGACATCGACCTTACTGAAAAAGCCCAGCCTTTCAATACGCTGTTTTGAGCGTTTTACCATTGAGGAATTGAACGGGTCACCTTCGGAAACGCGGAATTCGCGGCGGATCACCTCATCCAGCGTGCGCGAATTGCCGCCGATATTGATGCGGTCGATATAAACTTTCGGCCCTTCCTTGATGAGGTAGGTTATGTCGATTTTGTTATTCTCGCGGTCGCGGCTCACCTGCGGGTCAATGTCAACAAACGCGAAACCTTTTTCACCGGCTTTTTCGGTGAGGGAATCAACCGTTTTCTCCACCTTGCTGGAGTCATATTCGCTGCCTTCCTTCGTCGCGATCAGGTCGTCGCGCTCGGCCTCAAGCTCTTCGGCGGTGAGGTCGGCAAGCTGGGTAATGACCTGTATCCTGCCGAATTCATATTTCGGGCCTTCGTCAACCGAGAAGGTAAGGATAAACCCGTCCCGGCTGGGGTTGAGTTCCGCCATCGCGGAGCGCACCTTGAAATCGGCGAAACCATTTGAGGTGTAATAGCGTCGGAGCAGTTCCTTGTCATATTCGATGCGGTCCGCATCATACCTGTCGCTGCTGGTGAGGAATTTATACCAGCGCGTTTCCTCCGACTGGACAACCCCGCGCAGCGCGGAATCGGAGAATTCGCGGTTGCCGATGAATACGATCTTCGTGATCTGGGTCGAGGTTCCCTCGTCGATTTCAAAAACGAGGTCAACGCGGTTCTGGTCTTTGAGGATCACTTTCGGCTCAACGCGGGCGTTGTATTTCCCGCTTTTAGCGTAAAGGTTGCTGATGCGCTGGACATCACTCTGCACCGCGGATTTGGTATAGATCGAGCGCGGGCCAAGCGAGATTTCCTTTTGCAGTTGCGAATCATCCATGGCCTTGTTCCCTTCAAACGCTACCTGGCTGATGATGGGGTTTTCCACCACTTTCACCACCACGCCGTCAACCGATTGCCCGATGCTCACATCGGAGAAAAGGTTGGTTGCGAACAGCGCTTTCACCGAGGTGTTGACGTCGGAAACATCGAGTTCATCCCCTTCCTGAAAGGTGAGGTATGATTTGATGCTGCTGGTATCAACCCGCTGGTTGCCCTCCACACGGATGGTGCGGATGGTCCCGGCACTGGCGGAAAGCGCCCCGGCCAGCCATATGGCAAAAATTAGGATGCTAACTCTGGACATATCTTTCAATCACACTCACGATGTCGTTAAACGTAACATACAAAGTCAGGCCAATCAGGAAAGCAAAACCTGCCCTGAATGCCCATTCCTGGAACTTTTCACCGACTGGGCGGCGCGCAATTGCCTCAACGAGGTAAAACATCAAATGCCCGCCGTCGAGCATCGGGATGGGGAACAGGTTCACCAGCCCCAGCATGGTCGAGATCATCGCCATGAAATAAAGCGAGATAACGATCCCGTCGCGGGCAAGCGTTCCGCACGGAATGACCTCGCCGGTTTCCTTGTTCTTGATCTCGCTGCCGAAAACGCAGGCAAAAGCGTCGGAAATTTTAGTAGTGGACTGGCCGGAATATTCCATGATCTTCACCGGGCCGCCCAGTTCTTTCGTGCTGCGGATGCCGGTGATGATCTGGCCAAGCCCTTTCAGCATCATCCTGCATTGCCTGTAAACCTCCTCAACTGCGGTGGTGACTGCGGTGCCGAAGCCGAGTTTCTTATACTCCTTTTCCTGCACCTCAAGCGGCGCGCGCTTGATGCCGAGCGCCCCGATCCTGACCTTGTTTCCGTTCGCGTCTTCTATTTCCTTGAATTCAGGGATGATTTTTTCCCTGATTACCTCCTCGCCGCGCTTGATGACAATTGCCATTTCCTGAAGCGGGCTCATCTGCACAATTTCCTGTATATCGGTAAAACGCTTCACCTGTTTGCCGTCAAGCTCAACCACAATGTCGCCCGGCCTCATGCCGATTTTCCCGGCGGGCATTCCCTCGATCACCTCATGGACGACGGGCGGCGCATCGAGTTCCATCTTGCCATAGGTCATGAAAACCGTGGTGAAGATGAGCACCGAAAGGATGAAATTCGCCGCCGGGCCAGCCGCCACGATCAGGAATTTCTGCCATAACGGCTTATGGTGGAACGAGATTTTTTTCTCCTCCTCGCCCATTTTTTCAAACTGCTCGCGGTCGGGCGTACTCGCTTCGGATGCGTCGCCGTGCATCTTGACGAACCCGCCAAGCGGCAAAACGCTGATTTTCCAGCGCGTACCTTTTTTATCGTTCCATCCGTAAATTTCCCTGCCGAAGCCGATGGAGAATTCATCCACCTTCACCCCGAACAGCCGCGCCACATAAAAATGGCCGAATTCGTGGATAAAAACGATTATTGAGAGAATTACAACAAACGAAATTGCGTAGTGAAAAAGAGAAGTGATCGTATCAAAAATTTCCATATCTCCGTTCAGTAGCAGATAATAAATTCAACATCAATAAACTTCGTGATTAGCTGTAAGGCGTAAGTTAAGTCGGTAGCTGGTTACATGGTTACGTGGTTACATGGTCAATTCCCAAAACATTACCTCTCACCCTCCAACTGTCACCCCGTGCTTGTCACGGGATCCGGTTCATATGGCACTAACAGTGCAGGCTTCGCTAACCGGATCGCGCAATGAATGCGCGATGACAGCTATTTTGGAATTTCGGAACTTCTGATATTCCAGAACTCCTCTCCCATAGCAGAGGGAATCTCAATCTCCCCCCCCCTATCATTGGGAACGAAAGGAGGGTCGTCACTTACGACAAACTACTCACAACTTGCCTAATGACCAACAGCTAACGGCTCAAAAAAATCACGCCGCGCGGCACAGCCCGTTTGCAAGCTGCCGCGTTTCTTCATCGACGGCGAAAACATCCTCAAGTTTTGTGATTTTTTTGCCCTTATGCCGCTCAAGGGATTTTGCTACCACCGAAGCAATATCGGTGAATTTTATCTGTTTATTCAGGAACTTATCAACCGCTATCTCATTTGCCGCATTCAGCGCGACCTGATGCCCCGCCCCGGCCAGCATCGCATCACGCGCAAGTTGCAGGCATGGGAATTTCGTGTTGTCCGGCGCTTCAAAATGCAGCCTGCCGAACTCGGCAAGGTTCAGCCTTTTTGTGTTATTTTTCAGCCGCTCCGGGTAGCCGAGCACATAGGAGATCGGCACGCGCATATCCGGGTTTGAAGCCTGCGCCAGCACCGAGCCGTCGCAATAATCAACCATCGAATGGATGATTGATTCCGGATGGACGATAACCTCGATCTGCTCCGGCTTAACCGGAAAAAGATAATATGCTTCAATAACTTCCAGCCCCTTATTCATCATGGTGGCGGAATCGACCGAAATCTTCGCGCCCATCTTCCAGTTAGGGTGGTTAACCGCCTGTTCCGGCGTGACTTTCCGGAGTTCTTCCAGTGAAAACCCCCTGAATGGCCCGCCCGAAGCAGTGAGGATTATCCGCTCGACGGAGCCGGGGTTTTTGAAGTCAAATACCTGATAGATCGCGTTATGCTCGGAGTCCACCGGGATGATTTCCGCGCCGGATCCCTTCGCCGCATCCAGCATCAAGCTACCCGCGCAAACCATCGCCTCCTTGTTGGCAAGGCCGATACGCCCGCCGCGCGAAACCGCCGCCATGGTCGGTTCCAGCCCCGCAAAACCGACAATCCCGGCAATGGTGATGTCGGCCTTGAGTGAAGCCGCCCCGCACAGCCCTTCCCTGCCCGAAAGGATTTTTATTCCCTTAAGCTCATCACGCAGTGCCTTCGCCTCGGACTCGTCAACCACCGCGATTATTTCCGGGCGGAATTCCTTAGCCTGCTCAATGAGCAGTTCCGTATTTTTGTTGCCGGTAAGCGCAACCACACGGAATTTATCAGGGTGCTGGCGGATTATCGAAAGCGTGCTTTTGCCGATTGAGCCTGTCGCGCCGAGGATGGTGACGGTTTTTTCTACCATACCAGCACGCCAAGCTGGGTTAATATCACCACCGCAGGAACCGTCAGCACCAGCCCGTCCATCCTGTCCATGACGCCGCCGTGGCCAGGGATGATGTTACCGGAATCCTTCAGGTTAAAATGGCGCTTGATGGCCGATTGCATCAGGTCGCTGGCCTGCTCCAGCACCGCAAATGCCGCGCCGAATACCAGAAACGCAAAGCTGAAACCGGAGAAGATGAACCCCATGATCGAGGCCACCACAATCCCGCCATACAGCCCTTCCCATGTCTTGTTGGGGCTGATTCTCGGCGCGAGTTTCTTTTTGCCGAAAAAATTCCCCGCGAAATACGCGCCGACATCGGTGCCGATAACCACAAAAATAATCCATAAAACGGCGGAAAGCCCGTAATCCTGCCCACGCAGCCAGATGATGCACACAGCAGGAATGGTTACATAAAGCACCGAAACCACCATCCACCACCTTCTTGCGATGAGGGGCAAAGCCGCGCCCGCAAGGGTAAGCGCAAGGGCGAGTTCAATTTCATGCGCGAAAAGCAGCGGAACCGCGCAGAGCAGGAAGGAGCGGAAATTATCCCCGCGCATATAGTCGAATTCGAGCGAGATCAAAAATGAAAGGACAAGGATGAATGCGAAGAACGCCCAGCTCCCGAAAAGGATCGCCGCCATCGCCACCACCAGCACAACGAGGCTGGAGATAAGCCTTTTTTTCAAATCCTTCATTTTCCTTTCCACCATAATTTATCCCTATTCCTGCGCGTTGCCGAACCTTCTTTCGCGGGTTGAGAATTCCTCGATCGCCAACGCGAAATCCTGCGCGGAGAATTCCGGCCAGAACTTTTCGCTGAAATATAGCTCGGTATAAGCAATTTGCCAAAGCAGAAAATTGCTGATGCGCTTTTCCCCCCCGGTACGGATGAGCAAATCCGGGTCAGGTATGCCTGCCGTGTAAAGCGCATTTTCAAATTTTCCCGCATCGCCGCCGGAGTTTTCCACCGCCCGCAAAATCTCCTGCCGGGAGCCGTAACTTAAGGCGATAATGAGGGTAAGGCCGGGGTTATTTTCCGTAAGTTTTTCAGCGGCTTCGACTGTTTCACGGACATCCTGCGCCAGTGTTTCACGGTCGCCGATAATGCGCAGGCGGATACCGTTCTTATGCAGCGATTTAATCTCTTTCCTGAGCTGAATTTTAAGCAACTCCATCAGGAAAGAAACCTCCTCTTTCGGGCGGTTCCAGTTCTCCGCCGAGAAAGCGTAAAGCGTAAGGTATTTCACTCCTTTCTTTGCCGCTTCCTCTATCACCATACGGCTGGTTTCGGCCCCCTGCTTATGCCCGGCGGTGCGCGGCAGCCCGCGCGACTTCGCCCAGCGGCCATTGCCATCCATAATAATCGCAATATGTATGGGGAGTTCACTCATGGTTAGCGTGTTCTCAGACAGTCATGATGTCTTTGTTTTTGGCTTCCAGCTCTTTTTCAATGGTTGTAATAAATTCATCAGTGAGCTTTTGAACCTGGTCGGACTGGCGTTTTGCCTCATCCTCTGAAACCGCCTTGTCTTTCTCGGCTTTTTTGATCTGGTCCATCCCGTCGCGGCGGATGTTGCGGATGGCGATTTTTGAATCCTCAGCCGCCTTGCTTGCAACTTTGGTAAGCTCCTTGCGGCGCTCTTCGGTGATGGCGGGGAGCGGGATGCGGAGCACCTGCCCTTCGGTTATCGGGTTAAGGCCAAGCGGCGAAGTGCGGATTGCCTTATCAACCGCGGCAACATTGTTCTTGTCCCAGACGTTCACGGAAAGCATGCGGGCTTCCGGCGCGGAAACGCTGGCAAGCTGGTTAATCGGCATTTCACTGCCGTAAACTTCCACGCGGATGGTATCAAGCAATGATGCGCTCGCGCGGCCCGTGCGAAGGCCGGTGAATTCACCCTTCAATGACTCCACCGCTTTCTGCATACGTTTTTTTAAATCGTCGAGATCAACTGACATAAAATTTCCTTATTTGATGATTGTGAATTTCCCTTCGCCGCGGACAACCTTTGCAAACTCCCCCTTGCTGCGGATCGAGAAAACCACGATCGGGATCTTATTATCGCGGCAGAGCGAGATTGCGGAAGCATCCATGACCTTGAGGTCATTGGCAAGAACCTTGGTGAAACTGATTTCCCTGTAGCGTTTTGCCTTAGGGTTTTTCTTCGGGTCGGCGGTATAAACCCCGTCAACGCTGGTGCCTTTAAGGATTGCGTCACAGTTCATTTCAGCGGCGCGGAGCGCGGCAGCAGTGTCAGTGGTGAAGAACGGGTTGCCCGTCCCGGCGGCGAAGATCACCACGCGCTTTTTCTCCATATGGCGAATGGCGCGGCGGCGGATATACGGCTCGGAAACGGTCTGCATCGGGATGGCTGACATCACGCGCGTGTCAATGCCTTTTTTATCGAGGATGTTCTGTAGCGCGAGCGCATTGATGACGGTCGCCAGCATCCCCATATAATCCGCGCTGGAACGCTCCATCCCCGCTGCCGCGCCCGCAATCCCGCGGAAAATGTTCCCGCCGCCGACAACGAGGCAGATTTCGGTGCCTTTTTTGTAGACATCGGCAATTTCAGAACAGATACGGTCGAGCATTTCAGGCGAATGGCCGAATTGCTGGTCACCCATCAGGGCTTCACCGGAGATTTTCAACAGGACGCGTTTGTATTTTTTTGGCATTTTCTTCCCTTGTCATTCCTGCAATAGCATGAACCTTAATAAGATCCCCGCCTTCGCGGGGATGACCTAGTTTTTTTAGAAATTGCCACTAAGCGGCCAATATGGCAAGGAGAAAATGGATCGGGCAAGCAGATTAAATTAACAGGCGGATACCCAAAAACAACAAGGCCCCCTTTCGGGAGCCTTGGTTTTTAAGCCAACACAAATAGCCTAATTCTTCTGCCGTATCCTAGCTGGCCAATACTAGCTGGCCAATACTAGCTGGTTTTTCTTTTCGGGTTCGCGTTGTTGCTTGCCGCAAAGTCGCTGAGGTTTTGAACGGCTTGCTTGTTGATGATGTCAAAAACCTTCACTGAAGTGTCGGAAGCTGATTTCGCAACGCTCTGGATGTTCTGGACATTCGCGTCAAACACGTTCTGGGCATATTTGGTTTGCGTGTCGATATTTTCTTCAGGTGATTTGCCGGAAAGGATCTTGCTTGCAACATTAGCCGCTGCCTGAGCCTGCTCCTGCGCGAATTCAGATTGCGCCTTCACGATTTTCTGCAATCCGTCAAACCATGCCTTGTTGGCCTGGGTGATCGTCTCAATGGTTTTTTGCTGGATTTCGCTATATTTAGCGAGGTCAACATTCGGGTTGCTGTTCGGGTTGAACAGTTTGAAATATTCCTGAAAAGCGCTAGTATCAAAAGCCATAATTAATCTCCGTTTTTTATATTGTTAATTTGTTAAAGAATGCTTCTTGCCCAAGGATTATATTGCACCGCACAAAATTGTCAAGCACTATATTTTCCGCGGCCTATGCCCCAATTAATCATAAATTTTATGAAAATTTGTTAAACATGGTTTTGTGGTTCGGCAAATCGTTATCCCGTGCCCGTCACGGGGCCTGGTTCGTGTGGCAACGCTGGAGCAAGCTTCGCTAACCGGACCGCGCAACAAGTGCGCAATGACGTTTTACTTTAACAAGGTTAGTAAACTGAGCCAGCCTTGAGCGCTCCTATAAAGCCTCCTCCCTGAGGGAGGAGGTTGGAGGAGGGTTTGCGATAAAGGCAGTTTCCCCTAACCCTCCCCCATCCCCTCCCTCAGGGAGGGGTGAAGAAAATAGTTCCCTCC
>CAZJFC010000018.1:0-30841 GCA_964545245.1 uncultured Rickettsiales bacterium | reverse complement strand
AGCCCTCTCCTATGAGGAGAGGGTGGGGTGAGGTGCAACCCTTACTTAACAACCATGTAACCACGCAACCACGTAACCAGAAACGCGGTTTCAGCCTGATCGAACTCTCAATTGTGCTGGTGATAATCGGCATCATCCTCGCCTCAACCATCCCTATTGCCTCCGCCCATGTCGATGTGAAGAAAATTGAAACTACCCGTGACAAGCTGGCGGTTATCCAGAAAGCTCTCAATGTCCATGTGATACTGAACAAAGGGCTTCCCTGCCCCGCCAGCAAAACCGCCCTGCCTGATACCGCAAACTTCGGTGTGGCAACTGATTGCGAAGCTGCTCCTGTCGCTGGTGTAACTCAAATAGGAACAGACCCAAATTATATAAGAGTGGGAGCGGTTCCTGTCCGCACATTAAACCTTCCCGAACATATAATGTTCGATTCATGGAGCAACCGCTTTACTTACGCAGTTACCAAAGCTGCAACCGGGGCAACCCTGCCTGCGGGGATAATCGATATGGTGGATGCGAATGACAACCCCATAGTAACCCCCGCTGCGAGCGCGACCTATGTTGTGTATAGCTCTGGTAAAGACGGCAAAGGAACCCACAGAAGAAGGGGCGAAGCAACAGCAGCCTGCAACATCTCTGCAAAGGATGGCGAGAATTGCGATAATGATATAAGGTTCCGCGACACGGCTATTAATGACGGCACTACTCCATCATTATATTTCGACGACCTTGTGTTATGGCGCACCACGCCGATGATAAAAGATGAGACAGGCGCTCTTGCCGCCCCGCCCGAAGTCGGCCCCGGAACGGAAGTCGCCGGCGAAAACTGGAGCAGTTTCAGGGGGGTGGTTGCAGGACGGCATGCGATACCGCATGGTTCCGCGAGTTGTAGCGGTGGTACAATTTACTCCCATACCGAGTGTATAAAAATCCTGTTTGATTCCGATGGAGCGGCAGAAGTTTGTACAACGGATCCTAACTATCCGAGGTATTGCAAGGAGGTAAGGATACCCCATGACATAAACCGCCTTTTGATTTCTTTTCCCGGTAGCAACAGTACAGGTGGTTGTACCATATCTGCTAAGCAAGGTATCACAACTTTCAGTCTACACAATATTTTATCTACAACAAATATTGCTGTTTTCTATCCAAATGAACCTGTACTTGTAGAGGTTCCTCAAAATAGATTGCTTGCTTTCACGGGAAGTCAGCTGTGCACGTTCAAAATCCAGTTCATCGAATAACCCGCAATCCACCCGCGCAAGTCGGGCTTAGCTCGCCGCTTTTGCCGAGGCGCGCTGGGCTTTTTTCCGCTCGTTCGAGTCCAGCTCCTTCTTACGCAGCCTCAGCGATTTCGGCGTAACTTCCACCAGTTCGTCATCATGGATGTAGGAGATCATTTCCTCCAGCGTCATGATTTTCGGCGGCACGAGGCGGATCGCCTCATCCTTGCCCGAAGCCCTCATATTGGAAAGCTGTTTTGCCTTCAAAATGTTTATCTCAAGGTCGTTGTCGCGGTTATGCTCGCCGACTATCATCCCGTCATAAACCTTTTGCTGCGGGTTCACGAACATGATGCCCCTGTCCTGCAAATTGAAAATTGCGTAAGCCACTGCCTCGCCCTGCCCGATTGAAATCAGCGCGCCATTGCGGTGAGTCTCGATTTCGCCCTTGAACGGCACATAGGCATGGAACAGGCGGTTCATGATACCGGTTCCGCGAGTATCAGTAAGAAAACGTCCCTGATAACCGATCAAGCCACGTGACGGCACATGGAAAATAATGCGCGTCTTGCCGCCGCCGGATGGCCGCATATCGACCATCTCGCCTTTGCGGAGGCTGAGCTTTTCAACCACCACACCTGTGTACTGGTCATCAACATCCACCACAACTTCCTCAATCGGCTCCAGCGTCTGCCCGGTCGCTTCGTCCTTCCTGTAGAGAACGCGCGGACGGGAAACCGAAAGCTCAAAACCCTCGCGGCGCATGTTTTCGATCAACACCCCAAGCTGCAATTCGCCGCGTCCGCCAACCTGGAAGGCGTCCTTGCCGTCGGTTTCGGTAACGGTGATCGCCACATTGGTTTCCGCCTCAGCATAAAGCCTGTCACGTATCATGCGGCTGGTGACTTTGGTTCCTTCCTGCCCCGCGAACGGCGAATCATTTACCGTGATGGTTATCGCCATTGTCGGCGGATCAATCGGCATGGAAGGAATTGGCGTATTCACTTCCGGCGCGCAGATAGTGTCGGAAACCGAGCCTTCAAGCAGCCCCGCAACGCAGACGATATCACCTGCCACGACCTCATCCACCGGCACGCGCTTGATGCCGTCAAAGGTCATAAGCTTTGTCAGCCGCGCGTTTTCGCCCTGCTCGCCTTTGATGTTGAGCGTTTTCACGTTCGCATTCACCTTGCCTTTGCCGGAATAAACCTTCCCGGTGAGGATGCGGCCAACGTAAGGGTCGGATTCGAGGATTGTCGCGAGCATTGCGAACGGCGCATTTTCATCAACCTTCGGCGCGGGAACATGGTCAAGCACAAGGTCGAACAGCATATGCAGGTTTTCCGGCTCATCGCCAAGGTTCTTGATGCACCAGCCGTTGCGGCCGGAGGCATAAAGCACAGGGAAATCGAGTTGCTCGTCAGTCGCGCCGATAGCGTCGAACAAATCGAATACATCGTTCAGCACCACTTCCGGCTGCGCGTCGCCACGGTCGATTTTATTCACCACCACGATCGGGCGCATACCGAGGCCGAGCGCCTTGCCAAGCACGAATTTTGTCTGCGGGAGCGGGCCTTCCGCCGCGTCCACCAACAGTACCACACCGTCCACCATGCTGAGGATGCGTTCCACCTCGCCGCCGAAATCGGCGTGGCCGGGAGTGTCGATAATGTTGATTTTTGAGCCGTCCCATGTCACCGAAGTGCATTTCGCAAGGATGGTGATTCCGCGTTCCTTCTCGATGTCGTTGCTGTCCATCACGCGTTCCGCGACCTGCTGGTTATCACGGAAAGTGCCGCTCTGGCGGAGCAGCTGGTCAATTAACGTCGTCTTTCCGTGGTCAACGTGCGCGATGATTGCGATATTCCTGATATTCGTCATATATTCCTGTAAAATTTCCTGTTTTCCCGATTTCCCGGTTTCTCAATTTCTTGAGTTCCCATCTTCAGGGCGCGCCTTGTTACCATTTCTGCCCTGCGAAAAGCAAGGAAAATCGGCATAAGCCCCTTAAAATCCAGCAATTTATTCTCCTTTTTTGTTCACGGCAGGGTTGATTGAATTCCTGCCCCGTTCAACCATTATACCACACACTTTGCCCAAAACCCGGATTCTTGTGCAAAAAAAATGCATATCCTCCTGAAAAATAACCCGTTTTGACTTCAAAATTACTAGCTGCTATATTGCCCCATATGAGAACCATAACAATCGCCGACGGGAATTTCGGCAAGGCCCTGCAACTCCTTGAAATCAATGAGGAAGATCAGGGAAATATCCGCCAGTCAGTCACCGATATCATCCGTAATGTCCGGGTTAACGGCAACGACGCGTTGCTGGAATATACCAACCGTTTCGACCGCCATAATTTCACCATCGGCCAGTTGAAAGTCACGCAGGAGGAGATAAATTCCGCCTATGAAAACCTTGACCCGAAACTGGCAAAAGCCTTGGAATTGGCCAGCGTCCGCATCCACGGCTATTACGAACGCCTCAAACCGCAAGACCTCGACTACATCGATACCGCTGGCGTTCGCCTCGGCGCGCGCCACGTGCCGATCGAATCGGTGGGCATATACGTCCCCGGCGGCAAGGCCAGCTACCCAAGCACCGTGCTAATGAACGCCGTTCCCGCGCGGGTTGCCGGGGTTTCCAACATCATCATGGTCTGCCCCGCCCCGGACGGTTTCGTGAACCCGGTGGTTCTGGCGGCAGCGAAAATCTGCGGCATCACCGAAATTTACAAAACCGGCGGCGCACAGGCGGTGGCAGCGCTGGCTTATGGCACGACAACCATCCCGAAAGTCGATAAAATCGTCGGCCCCGGAAACGCATATGTGGCCGAGGCAAAACGGCAGGTTTTCGGCTATGTCGGCATCGACATGATCGCCGGGCCATCCGAAATTCTGGTGATAGCCGATGACGGGAAGGACCCGGACTGGGTGGCGATCGACCTCTTGTCGCAGGCCGAGCATGACGAAACCGCACGCTCGATTTTAGTCACCACCAGCCAGAGCTACGCGCAGGATGTCATCAACGCGGTTTACGAAAACCTGAACAGGCTCGAACGTAAGGAAATCGCCGAGAAATCAATCACTAATAACGGGCTGGTGATCGTGGTGAAAAACCTCAACGAAGCCGCCGAAATCTCCAACCTCATTGCGCCTGAACACCTTGAGCTGGCGGTGGAAGACCCGGATTCGCTGCTCGATAAAATCACCAATGCGGGCGCGATTTTCCTTGGCCGCTACACCCCGGAAGCAATCGGCGATTATATCGCGGGGCCGAGCCATGTGCTGCCCACAGTCGCCAGCGCGAAGTTCTCATCCGGGCTTTCGGTGACGGATTTCCTCAAGCGCCAGAGCGTTATCGGCTGCACCAAGGAATCATTCGATGAACTTTCAACCCACACCGAAATGCTGGCGAAAGTTGAAGGTCTGGGCGCGCACGCGCTATCGGTCGCGGTGAGGAACAAAAGCTAAAACATGGCAAGCAACGAGCAGATAAAACTCATCAAACTCGGCGAATCGGTCGCCCAGTTCCGGCTTAACCTTGACCTAAACTCCGCTATCCGCGACATTTTGAATTACAACTATTTTTCGGTGGTGGAGAACAACTCCGGCGCTTATGCGCTTGAGATCGGGACAACCGATAACCACCGCCTTGTTTTCAGCGTGGAGAACAACGCGAAACACATCTACCATTTCAACCTTCCGCTGCGTAGTTTCCGCACCCTTATCCGCGATTATTTCATGATACTCGAATCCCACCAGCAGGCCATGAATATCGGCCAGCTTGAGAAAATCGAGGCAATCGACATCGGGCGGCGCAGCGTCCACAACGAAGGCGCGGAACTGCTCATCGACCTGCTCGAAAACAAGATAAACCTCGACTTTGAAACGGCGCGCAACCTGTTCACCATCATCGCGACGCTGCACACCAAAAACCCCAACGCCCCGCAGGCTTTCCCCCATTGAGATGAAAGATTGATATGAAAGTTTTATTCCTATGCACGCTCAACGCAGTAAGGTCGCCGATGGCGGAGGCGATAGCAAGCGCGAATTACCCGCAGCATCAATACGAATCCGCCGGGTTATACGAAGGGCCGCCGGATTATCTGGCAATCGAAGTGATGAACGAAATCGGGCTGGATATTTCCGGCCACCAGCCGAAAAGCTTTGAATCGCTGAAGGACAAGAAATTCGATCTGGTTATTTCACTCACTAACGACTACACGCCGGAAGTTAAAAAAGCGCTGGAGAAACATAACCTTAACGTTGAGTATTGGCCGGATATCCCCAGTCCCGGCATGGTGCGCGGCAACCGTTACATGCAGCTTTTCGGCTACCGCGAAATCCGCGATAAGTTAAGGTCAAAACTGCGCCAGAAGTTTAGCTGAGGGGTTAATTTTTTTTGCCCCCCGTGCGGCGCTACTGCGCCTCCGATGGGCTGCTCGCATTCGCTCGCGCTCAAGGCTGGGCCGTTCTCCTGAACGGCTTCTCAATTCTTCCCCCGTGCGGCACTGCTGCGCACTTTTTAGGTGACGGATGACAGGGTTTTCTACTCCCTCTCCCGCTTGCGGGGGAGGGTTGGGGTGGGGGCAACCTCCCCGGATCCCCGTCAAGCCGGGGATGACGTGATGGGAAGCGGGGATGACAGGGGGAGAAGTGGAAGAACAGAAAAGAAGTGAGGAGATAAGAAGCTCCGAAATTCTGAAATTCCGAAGTTCTATATGCCAGCTTCGCTCATCTCATTGACATCGAAATACCCTTCACTGAGCAATTTTCTGGTGATTCCGTCGAGCGCCCGGCTGATTCCTTTCGAGTTATAAAACCCGCCGTTCACTTGGGTTTTGGCGATGACGTAATTGCGGAATTTGGCATACAGCTCCATGTCGGGAGCCTGCGGGTTGCCCCAGAAAGAATCCAGCCCCTGCTGGTCCGTCATGCCTTCAAAATTATAAACCGCGCGGCTCAGCGCCTTGGTCGGGCGGTGGTGGTGGATCGATGAAATCCCGGTGGTGCTGTTGGCGACAATAACCCCTTTCGCGTTATCCATCAGCGTCGGCAGATGCCCGCCGTCAATGCACCAGACGCGGCCACCTATTTTGTTGCGCTTCACCACCCTGTCAATCGCGCGTTGCAGGCCAAGCTGGTTGTTATCCAGCGGGTGGAGCTTGAACACAAGCGAGTCGCCGCCATCGGCATTAGCGGCAAAGCTGCGGATGATATGCTCCGCGAAATCCACCATATCCCTGAACTGCGAATGTTCCTTGATCTGGTAGTCGCGGCAAAGCTGCAAAGGCACAAGGAAATATTTCAGCCTGACTATTTCCTCCTGGATTTTTTTGGCATTATGCTTGTTCCACAGCGAGAAAATCGTTTTCGGTATCCACCGCGCAATGGTGACATGCGGGCTGACGTTGAAATGATGCTCATAATGGCGAAATTCGCCATACATACCGCGCAAACTGGCAAGGTAATACTGCACCGAATAAATCGCCAGCGCGTTGAACGAGGAACCGAAACGCACCGCATCCGGCAGCGGGACTTCCTCCCATTTGCGGTAAAATTCCGGGTCCTGCGGGATGGATTGCGAATGGGCGTTCACCCCGTTTTCCTCATAGGTGATCCAGTTCGGGCGGAAATAACCTTCCTCGAAAACATGGATTTTAATCCCGCTTTCCTTCAGCGCCTCAACCGCGATCTTATGAACCGGGCGGCAATCGCCGTAAATCACTAAATCAGTGACCTTGCGAAGTTTGCTGACATGGGTGATGTAGCTTCCCCATTGCGAGATTTTTCCGGTAAAATCAATTGTGTTTTCGCCGTCCCAGAAAAACCTGTCGCCGCTGTTGAAATTCACCTTGGATACGTTATGCCCCGCCGTAGCCAGCCTGTCGCCCAGAAGCTTGAAAAAAGGGCCGATCGGGCCTTGCAGGAACAGGAAATTTCTTCTCATCTCATCTCGGTTTTAGCAATATCCACCACTTGTCATTCCCGTGCAGACGGGAATCTTATCTTAAGCCCCCCGCCTCCGCGGGGGTGACAGTGCCAGATGGGACACCGCTGATTTTAATATGCCGAGAATACCGTTAAATACTCTCGTAGCAAGGCGGTTTTTCACTTGCGCCGGTTTTTTCCCGGCCAGCTTCGCCACAATCATTTCCGGGGCGCAGGGCATATCCGCCTCAAAATCGTAATAGCTGGGGTATTCAATCAGCGCCGCGGCAACCAGCTCGTCCAGCGTGCGACGGCGGGTGCGGCGCGGATGGGTTATCCTGTCGACCGTCAAACCCCACCCGGCATAGAACGGCAGGCCATAAACCACAACTTTTTTGCCGTGGAGCAGTGACTCAAAACCCACCAGCGAGGTTATCGTATGCACCTCATCCACTTTGCGTATCAGTGCATGGATGCCGATATCCGTCACCACCATATCGGCATTGTCGCTGGTGGTTTTCCCGGCGCGGTTGCCTGAAACAACATCCGGGTGCGGCTTGTAAACCACGAAAGCCTCCGGTTCATTGCGGCGGATTTCCGCCAGTAATTCCTCATTGGTCTTGATTACCGGCGAGCCAAGGCGGATGCTCGCATCGCCCTCCACCTGCCCCACGGCAAGGATGATTTTTTTGCCTTTCGGCAGGGAAAGTTTTGCCTCGTTCTTCTCGGTGTTATATTTGGTGATTGAGTTTTTCAGCACGGTTTCACGCAGGGTTTTCGCGCGTTGCAGCACCTCATCGGGAAAATCTTTCGTGTTCAGGATGTTTTCCAGATCACTGGGAATTGCGTGGTTGAAATGTATCCCCACCCTGTCAACAATCAGCGAATTGGCGGGGATGAAATCCGAACCCAGTCCAACCGAGCGGATGAAACCATCCTCCACGCGGTAAATGGGAATGTCCCCCGCTTTTGCGGCAAGATTGGCGGATTCCCTCGCCGCCCAGACAACCACCGCCCCGCCGTTCTTTTTCGCGGCGGCGATTGCGGCATCTTCTTTTGCGAAAAACTTCACTTGGTTAAAAGCCGACTCAAGGTAAGGCTTCACGAAATAACGCTTCCATTTTGAAAACCCGACGCAGTTACAATCCTGCATATTCCGCGCCTCATATTCCTTCATCGTGGCGATTATCCCGGCCACTTCTTCGGCCTCGCATTTCTGCCCGGTGAACGGGTTCACATAACGCGCATAATCAAAATACGCGGCGGCGAAAACCTGCTCAAGGCTTGGGCGGGCGCTGCGCCTTTCGAGGGTTATCTCATCTTCCGTCAAACCCCATCCGGCATAAAACGGCATGCCGAAACAGCGTACCGGCAGCCTGTGCAGCAACGCCTCAAAACCCGCAAGGCTGGTGACGGTGTAGACCTTCTCGACATTCTCGAACAGCACATGCGGGTTGATGTTCTCGCTGATTATGGTCGCCTCCTTAAGGGAGGAAAGGTCAATATAGCCCTTGCGTTTGCCACTGATAACATCCGGGTGCACCTTGACCAGAAAATGCGCGCCGGGGTTTTCCGCCCGCGCTGCTTCAACCATCCTCGCGAAGCTGGACTCGTCCGCCATGCCGTATTTTATCGAGGCGTCGCCATAGCATTGGTCGATCAGCAGGACGCATTTATGCACCACCGGCTTCTGCCAGTTCCCGATGAAGCAGTTATATTTTGAAAGCTTGTGCCTGCGGATGAAATCCATCAGGTTGCGGGCGCGCGCCAGTTTTTCCTCATCCGGCGGGGCGGAAACCAGCTTTTCTAGCGTTGAGGGTTTGTTCGCGTCATAATAAATCCCGTCATAATCCACCACCAGCGAAAGCGGCGGGTTCCTGTGGACGCCAAGCCCGTATGAACGCAAAAAACCATCTTCAAGCGCAATGAACGGGACTTTTTTCCGGCGGGATTTTTTCAGCGCGGCGCGGCCATATTTTTTCAGGCCCCACCCGGCGATTACGTCGGCTTCCTGCCTGTAAACCACGGAATATTCGGGAAGGAACGCCGCCAGATGCGGGATCCGCCTTATGCCACGTGAATATATTGCCAGCTTGCGCAAATGCCCCCCGTTAGAGCCTGAATGGGATAACCGCCGCCACCGCAACCTTGTAGATCACGTCGACGACTTTCGCGGCAAGGTCAAGGTTGTTGATCTTGACTTCGGGCAGAACCATAATCTCGTCACCCGGATATATCTCCACATTGTGGCCGATATCGGTTTCGCCGTTCGGGCGGATGATAACCAGCTTCGACTCGTTCGCGCGGTCGGTAAAGCCGCCGGCTTTCTTGATGTAATCATCGGCGTCAAGCCCTTTTTCCCAGACGATCGCCTTCGGCATCAGCACCTCGCCGTTGACCATGACAAGATCGGTTTTCTGCGGGATGACAATCTCGTCGCCTTCCTCCAGCGTGATGTTGCTGATACCGCGTGACCTGCTCACCACAACCACGCGCCCCTCCGGCTTGATGAATTTTGCCTTCTCGACGAATGCCTGCACCAGCGTCACCTCCGCGGAGCTTATCGGCTGCGCCTCAGCCGGGGCGACGCCGCTCGCACGTGCCAGGATCAGGGTTTCTTCAAGGCGGCGGATGGATTCCTCAATCGCCTGTTTCTGCTTTTCGGCAACTGATTTGCGGCGCAGGTAAACCGCGTCGGTATTGGCGAGTTCCCTGTCAATCGGCACATTGTTCAGCACCTCGACCAGCTTCGCGTTGAGGGGAACGACCATTTCCTTTGGCCCAAGGTGGCGGCCACTTATGCTGACAGCGATTTCTTCATAATGCGTGCCTGCGGAGAATATCACCTTATCGCCGTCCTCAAGCCGGGTTGTTTTTAACCCGGCGATGGTCAAATATTGTTTGAACGGCTTGCTTTCGCGCGTTCCTTCCACCAGCGCATGGGTGGCGTTTACCAGCGGTGAGGAAAACGTCGCGACATCCGAGCCGAGAATTTCATCGGTCTTGAACTCAAAGCGGAACGGGTGCTTCACCAGCCCATCCACCGTGACCACCTTGCCGCGCTCCGTCACCAGCAGGGTGTCGCCTTCGCGTATCTGCATTTTCGGCAGCACGCCGTTAATCAAAAACTGGTAGATATCAATATCCTGAAGCGGCAGGTTGTCACGCACCAGCTTGATCTCGCGGTAGCTTCCGCGCTCGTCGTCAATGCCGCCCGCCTTGTAAATGTAATCAATAATGCTGTCGGTCGAAGTGCCGACATACCTGCCGGGGGCAGGAACCGCGCCGGTAACGAAAACCGAAACCGGCTGCCGCCCCATGAGGTTGGTATAAATCTGCACATTGTCCTTATAAACCGCGCCCACCTTCTGTTTTACCACTTCGTTGAGCTGCGCCTGCGTCACGCCCTGAACCTTCACCGGGCCGACATCGGGCAGGAAAATATTGCCTTGCGCGTCCACCACCGAAGTGTGGCGGTAATTCGCCGCGCCCCATACCTCAATGTCAACCTGGTCGCCGGGGACGATCTGGTAATTAGGGTTGTTCGGCTCTTTCGTGCCGGAAGTAACCTGCGTGGAGAATAAATTGGAACCAAACGGGCGGATGATCTTCACGTCGCTCACCAGCGCCTGCGTAATCACCGGGTTGGCCTGCCGTGGCGCAATCGAAGGGTTTTCCGCCGCTGCGGGCGGAGCGGGGGAATCAGCCGCCAAAACCGCCACGGGGACGGAAAGCGATGCAGTAACAGCTAATGCGAAAATAATATTTTTCATGGTCTTATATGGTCCTTAATTGCCGCAATCATAAGCATGCCCAGAGTATATGTAATGAGGCAGACGAGGAAAACCGTTATTATCTGCCGCGGGCGGTTAGGTTCGATCGCGGTTTCCGCCGCGCCCGGCTCGACTATGCGGAGCAGGTATTTGCTTTTCTTGCGTGCCTCCGCCTGCGCGGATTCATAGGCGGAAAACGCCACCTCATATTTTTTCTGCGCGAATTCCTTTTTCAGCGCAAGGGTTTCATAATCCTGCGTGATGTCGGCGAGCTTTGAGCCTTCCTCACTGGCCAGCCTGCGGTTCTGCGCCTGAATCTGGTCACGGAGCGCCGCCGCCTTTGCTTCCAGCGAGGCTATGCGCGGGCTGCCGTCTTTCATGAAGTTGCGCAGATTGGCAAGCTCGGAGTTGGTCGTCGCCAGCTCCGCCTCAAGCCTGCTGGTGATATCAAGGATGCTCCCCGCCGTCACCGAAGGGTCAAAGCTTTTATTCACGTTGCGGAAGACGGCAAGCTGCTTATTGACCTCCACCACTTCCTGCTCGGCTTTTTCAAGCTCCTGCTTGGAATATTTTACCGCGTCATCACGCATGCGCTCGGACATTTTATTAACGAAATCCTCCGCCATGTCGAGCACCGCATTGGCCAGTTTTTCCGATTCCTGCGGCGTGAAGGCACGGACTATCAGCGTGCTGATGCCGGATTGCTCATCAAGTATCACCTCGACTTTTTTGCGGTATTCAAGCAGGAAATCCTCCTTGCTGAGGCCGGAAGAAACGCGGGAAAGGAAATCCGCCTTCGGGGAATCCAATATCCGGCGCAGGCCGATGGATTTTTCAAGCTTGTCTACAATCGGGGCGGAAGTGATATATTCGCGCACCGTCATCGCCTCATGCAGGTTGCTGGCGTTGCCGATCGCCGGCATTAACATGCCCATCGCACCGCCGCCGACGCTGCTTGACCCTTCAATATTCACCGAATATTTGCTTTCCGTCACATAGATATCGGCGGCGAAAATGTAGTAATAAACTATGGAAAGGATCACAGGCAGGATCACGAAAAGAAACAGCCCGCGCGTGGTGTTGTTCTTGTTTATTTTCTTTTTTATACGCCCCACATGGCGGCTCACCTTTTCAACGGCAACCTGGGTTTTTTCCTGCGGGTTTTCCTTGTTCCGGGGTTGGCGCGCCATCTACCTTATTCCCCAAAAGACCGTACCGGATACCAGTGCGGGTTATAGCACGCAAGGTGCAGGTCAAGGTTGACGAAATATTTCTTGCAGCGCTTCTTGCCCGCCGAGGCATATTCGCTTAAGACCGCGAAAACCATCGGCTTGCCGTCTTCGCGCTTGATATCCACCAGCTCGCCCGGTTTGGTATTCTCCAGCAGGTCAGCCGCGTTGTGCATCGGCCACAGGTAGTCGGAAGTTTTCTGCCCTTTATGCTCATCGACATAGGCATCTTTTTTGTCACCGTCTTTTTTACCGGAAGCGGTTTCAATTTTGGACGGGCTGCTTTCGCTCAATGCGCTGCGTTTCTGGTTGGGGTATTCCGCCTTGATCTCGACGGAAGAGCATCCGGCGGCGAGCGCCAGGGAAAACACTAATGCTGTCAGCCTGATTACCATAGGTTATCGTATTCATTTATTGCATCATTAATATCGCCAAAATACTGCAATTGTCCATCCTTTAATATCACTGCCGAGTTACAAAACTTCTTAATTGTCGAAACACTGTGTGAAACAACTATCATATTGGCTTTTTTTGTTTTTTCAGCGAACAATTCTTCCGTTTTTTTCATGAAGCGCTTGTCACCTGCCGAGAAGCCTTCGTCGATCAGGTAAGTATCGAAATCCATCGCCATGCTGATACCGAAACCAAGGCGGCTTTTCATACCCGACGAATAAGTGTTCACGGGCATGTCCAGATATTTTCCCAGCTCGGCATAACCGTCAACAAATTCGGTCACGGTCTTGATGTCCTTGTTGTAAATCCGGCAGATGAAGCGCAGGTTCTCCTTGCCCGTCAGCCCGCCATGCACCCCGGCGGAACTGCCCAGAGGCCATGAAATGCTCCTGCCGCCGGAATCCAGCGTGCCCTTGTCGGGCAGGTCAAGCCCGCTCATAATCCGCATCAGGGTCGATTTTCCTGCGCCGTTCTTGCCTAATATGCCAAGGTTCTGGTCGTCCCGGATATCTATCGTGATGCCGTTAAGCACCTGTTTCCAGCCGTGTTTCAACGTCATGAAACCTTTGTGGATGTTAATCAGTCTAATCATCTTCGAGAATGTATTTGTATAATTTTTTGCTGAGTATCATACCAAGCAACCACATCGACGCTATAACAAACAGCACATACGGCAAATTGCTATATTCCGGGTGCGGCATCATCTGCGGGAAAAAACTCGTGCGCAACATATGGATAAGCTGCAGGAGCGGGTTCCAGCCCAGAACCTCAACAATCGGTTGCGGCAGCCTGTCAATTGAGAAAAATACGCCGGAAGTAAAATACATCACGCGGATTATCAGTTTTGAAAACGCCGAAAGCACCGGGAGTACCGCCACCAGCGGCAGCATCAACATCCCGAAACCGCCTGAAAACAGCAATATCAGGATGAAATTGATTATCACCCCAAGCAGGTCGTTGATCTTGAAATCAAGCCCGAAATATTGCGCGCCCAGCAAAAACGCAATAAAGACAATTGAATAGGTCATAAATTCCAGCACAAGGCGCGTATAGATAAAATCCATCATCTGTATCTGCGGGAAGACCAGCAGCATCCGGTTGCTCTGCACCGCCTGCACCACGCGGGTTGTCGTGTGGCGGAACATCACGAAAGGGACAATCCCGGTTATCAGGAACAGCATCGGGTCAACCCCGGCAGGCCCCATCCGGCCAATCACCTTCCAGAGGACGATTAACGTAACAACATGGATTGTCGGCTCAAGGAACGCCCATATGAAACCAAGGCGCTTCTCGCCGAAACGGGTTTTCATCTCGCGCAGGAACAGGGCCATGATAACGCGCCCCTGCACTTCAAGCGCCGCCATTATTCCCGTTTTTTTTGCCGCAGTTTCAGTCATTGCCCAAAACTCCTGCCGATTACCTGTTCAGTCACCCTGTCGCCGAATTCCGCGTCATGTTGCGCCACGCTGCCGAGCACCTGCCCAAAATATTTCGGCTTGATGCCATAGCCCGGCCTTGCCACGCGCACATGGTTTTCGGTTATCACCTCGCCTTTTTTCACCGGGTTTTTGAAATATAGCGAAACACGGAAAATCCGGGAATTCTGCTCCGACGGCATGCCGCCATAGAGGATGTTTCCGTGGGTTTCATTCGGGTTTTGCTCATTTGTCCGGCTTTTCCACGCGGCGCGGCAATCTTCCACCAATGCCTTAAGTTCTGCCGGTTTCAGTGAAAATGCCTCATCAACCCCGTCCTCGTTTTCATTGAGCGTGACGTGTTTTTCAATCGCCACCGCGCCGTAATATTTAACGCTGTCGGCAGAAACTTTTGTGCCTAAAGTATGGTCGGACAAACCTACATGAACACCGAATCTTTTCTGCATATCGGCAATGGTGGCAAGGTTGGCGTCCTTCGGTTCCGCCGGATAATTCGAGGTGCATTTGAGCAGCATAACCTGCTCGTTTCCGGTGGATCTCGCGGCGGCAACCGCCTCGCCGATTTCTTCTTCCGTAGCCAGCCCGGTGGAGATTATCAGCGGCTTGCCGGTGGAGGAAGCGTATTTTATGAGCGGGATATGCACGCACTCGAATGATGCGATTTTATAGGCTGGCGCGCCCAGCTTCTCAAGGAAGTCAACCGCGGTGACATCGAAAGGCGAACTGAAACAGATGATGTTTTTTTCCTTCGCCAGCGCGAAAAGCTCCTCATGCCAAGCCCACGGGGTATGCGCTTTTTCGTATAGTTTATAAAGGTTATAGCCATACCAGGGGCTTTGCGGGTCGGTGATTTTGAAATCGTCCTTGTCGGAGTTAAGGGTCAGCGTATCCGCCGTATAGGTTTGCAGCTTTATGGCATCCGCGCCCGCTTCGGCGGCGGCTTCCACAATTGCCCGCGCGCGCGCAAGCTTGTGGTTGTGGTTGCCCGACATTTCCGCAATGATGAATGGCGGCTGGTCAGGGCCTATTTCACGGTTGCCGATTTTGAATGGTTTCATTTCTTATCTTTCTCAATTTTGAGAATATATTTAACGCCTTTATGCTCAAAAAAACATGGAAATCTTTCCGGGTCCGCCACGCGCAGCAGGTTGAACTGGTCTTGCAGCGGTTTTTCGATATCCAGCCTGCTGTCCTCCGGCTTGCGCCTTGGGTAATAACTCGTCGGCCCGGTTTGCGGCTGGGGGGCGGTTTTGCCGAAATTCGCAATGGCATGATCCATCAGTTCAATTTCCGCGGTGAACAGTTTGTGGTTAATCTCGTCATATAATTCATGCCCTTCAAGCCGGATTTTTTTCTTCTCCCATATCGCGCCGGTATCCACCTCATCTTCCGCTTCAAGCAGGCTTAAAACCAGTTCGTTACGCCCTTCAAGGATTTGCCAGATATGCGGCGACCAGCCACGGCCATAAGGCAAATCGCTGGCGTGGAGGATAAGGGTTTTCTTGTATTTATCGCGGGTTTCCCTGCCGATGATCTCAGTGCAGGAAACAAGGAATAATATATCACCGCCGGAAAGCTCGTCCTTTGAGGTCACAAGCTCGGAGTATTTCCCCCATTTCCGGAGGTACCTGAAAACCGGGTGGGCGGATGAGGAACACAGCACCGATACTTTCATTTGAATATTTCCTCCACCACTCTTTCCTTGCCTTTGCCGTCAACCATAACCAGTGATTTTTGTGACATTTCCCTTAATGTCAATGGCGTAAACCCGGCAATATCCTTACGCAAATTTTCCGGCGAGGAAAGTTTTATCGCGCCGGTCGTCGCCAAATCCTCGATTATTCGTTTCTGGTTTTCCGCTATCGGCCAGCATAGCGTCGGCAGGCCAAGAACCGCGCGTTCCCAGCTTGTACTGCCGCCTGCGCCGATGGCGATATCCGCCCATGACATCAACTCCGCCATGTTGGAAACTGATTTATGGAGGGTGAGGTTACCGCGCCCTGAAACCATTTCCTGCAATTTGCCGTAATTCATATTTGCGCCGCCAGCGACTACGATAATTTCGGCAGGATAATCCAGAATTGCCGCCAGTGCCTGACCGGTATCGTTATCCGCATCCGCGCCGCCGAAGGAAAGCAGGATTTTCTTCACCGCGCCGAATTCGCGTTCCAGCTTCGCGCGTTGCTCGATGAACTCGTCGCGCAGGACAGCATAGCGCGGGGAGAGCAAAAGCCTGGTTTGCGGCGGTACAAGCCCGTTATAACGGGTTGCAAAATCGGTATAAAAATTCTGGTCGAGCAGCACATCGCAATCATGTTTCCTATCGGCAAGGTCGTCATTCACCATGATTTTTTTTACATGCGGGCGGAGTCCTTTTTCCCATCTTCCATCAATCGCGTAATGGTCAATCACCAGCCAATCCGCGCCTTTTGCCAGTTCGGCGGTTTGTTTTGCATCGCTTTGCCAGCTTGCCTCCAGCCAGTTTGCGTGGAAGCAATAGTTTTCGTTTTTCGTGCCGTCCTGCTCCAGCAGATGGGTTTTATATCCGCGCTCATTAATGAACCCGGCAAGGTTTCCTTCAATGTTGCGCGTGATGAACTCAATTTGCGCGCCGTGGTTTTTTAACGCATCGGCAAGCGTCAGGCAGCGCATAACATGCCCGGTGCCGATTTTTTGTGATGAATCCACGCGGAAGATGATTTTCATGGCCGGTTACACCTTTTTCTGTTCGATATGCGCGTTCAGCGCAGCAATTTCCGGGTTCTCGCGCAGGAACTCAACTACATCCACCGTGCTGAAAATTTTACCGGGGACGTATAGCGCGTCATAAACCGCTTTTATCATCTGCCAGTCCTCATCCGTATCAAGCGTCCAGCGCATATCGGCAAGGTTGGGCTGCTGCTTGTAATGGCGGATTTTGAACTTGTCCGGGTTGTTGTAGATATATGGCGTTACGTGCTCGCGCTCAGGCGGCTGCTTCGCCTCGTTGAACATGCGTTCCAGCACGGCGAAAGTGAAAATCTCCGTATCCAGCCCACGTGGAAAACGGCGCTCGATGGTGTTGGAAAGATAATCCTCGCTGCTGTAATAATTAAGCATGTCACGCAGCAATGTGCCGTCATATAACGGGCAGTCGGAAGTTACGCGCACAACCAGCTCCGCCGTGTTTTCCTTCGCCGCGGAATAATAGCGGGAAAGCACATCGGCCTCGCTGCCGCGGAAAACCTTTGCGCCGGAAGCGAGAGCTTCCTGCTCGATTGCGTCATCCTGAGCAAGGTCGGAGGTTGCTACCACAATTTCGTCAGGATCACCGGCGTGGACACGGTTAATCACATGATGCAACACGGTTTTATCACCGAGAGTTTTCAGCACCTTGCCGGGAAGCCGTGTCGAACCCATCCGCGCCTGAATGATGACTACGGTTCTCACAAAATCTCCGACAGGGTTTTGATGATGTAGCTCTGGTCATCCCCGCTTAGATCCTGATACATCGGCAGGCTTATCGCACCTGCGTAATATTTTTCCGCGTTCGGGAAATCGCCCGGTTTGAAGCCAAGTTTTTTGTAATAAGGCTGGGTGTGGATAGGGATGTAATGCACATTCACGCCAATTCCCGCCGCGCGGAGTTTTATGAATGCCTCCTTGCGTTTTGCGGAATCGTTCAGGACGATCGGGTAAAGGTGATATGACGAATAACTATCGGCATGTTGGAACGGGGTTGTGAGCGGCAGGCCGAAAAGCGACTGGTCATATTTTTTTGCGATTTTGTGGCGTGTTTTGACAAACTCGTCAAGCCGCGTTAGCTGGCTAATGCCAAGCGCCGACTGGATGTCCGTCAGGCGGTAATTGAAGCCGAGGTCGCGCTGTTCATAATACCACGGTTCATCGCTGCCGGTTTCGCGCGTGATGCCGTGGGTGCGGAGGTCGCGCAGTTTTTGCGCGAGTTTTGCGTCATTGGTGGTGGCGATCCCGCCCTCGCCGGTGGTGATTATCTTCACCGGGTGGAAGCTGAAAATGCAGATATCGGAATATTCGCATGAGCCGATTTTTTTGCCCTTATAACTCGCGCCGATTGCGTGGGAAGCGTCTTCGATAATCTTAAAACCGTATTCCAAGCCAAGTTTTTTTATCGCCGCCATATCGCATGACTGCCCGGCAAAATGCACGGGAATCACCGCTTTTGGCTTCTTTTTGCTTTTTTTGAGTTTCTTCTCAAGCTCGGTGGCGGACATATTGTAAGTCGCCGGGTCGATATCGACAAAATCCACCTCCGCGCCGCAATATAAAGCGCAATTCGCCGAGGCTACGAAACTGTTAGGCGAAGTCCACACAACATCGCCCTCACCTACGCCAAGTGCAATACAGGCAATGTGTAAAGCGCCAGTGGCGTTCGCAAAGGCAACCGCGTTTGAAGCGCCGCAATACGCTGAAATTTTATCCTCGAATTCTTTGACTTTCGGCCCTTGGGTAAGGAAGTCGGAGGCGAGGGTTTCGCTAACCGTTCTTATATCATCAGCGGAAATGTTCTGGCGGCCATAGGGGATGAATTTTTTATTCAAATCGCTCATTGGCGTATGCTCCTTTTCCGGGTTGGCTTATGCCGCTTTCTGCCTTTCCGTCAGCGCCATTTCTGCCAGCGCGCGTTCGTTCATCGCCTTTAATTCATCCACACTCAGGAAAACCGGGTTGGTGCCGGAATTATATTCAAAACCCTGCGCCACCGGAGTTCCTTTTTCGCCCAGCCTGCTTGTCGTGTAATCGATTTCCCTGCTGAAGAATTTGATCGTCGGGCGGATAACAAAATGGTCGCTGAATTCCAATGTAAGGTGGGAATCATCCGCCGGACACATGATCTCGTGCAGTTTCTCGCCGGGGCGGATGCCGACAATTTTTGTCGGAAGGTTCGGCGCGACGGCCTTTGCAAGGTCGGTGATCCTGATGGAAGGAATTTTCGGGATAAAAATCTCGCCGCCATACATGCGCTCAAAATTCTTGAGGACAAAATCAACCCCCTGCTGGAGCGTAATCCAGAAACGGGTCATTTTTTCGTCGGTTATCGGCAAAGCATCCGCGCCCTGCGAAACAAGCTCCTGAAAAAACGGGAGAACCGAGCCGCGCGAACCGATAACATTGCCGTAACGCACAACCGAGAATTTTGTCCTGTGCCCGCCCGCCATGTTGTTCGCCGCCACGAAAAGCTTGTCGGAAGCAAGTTTGGTAGCGCCATAAAGATTAATCGGGTTGGCCGCCTTATCGGTTGAAAGGGCGATCACTTTCGTCACCTCATTTTCAATCGCCGCACGGATAACATTTTCCGCGCCGTGTATATTAGTTTTTATACATTCCGTAGGGTTATATTCCGCCACCGGGACGATTTTAAGCGCCGCCGCATGGATGACAAAATCCACCCCGCGCATCGCACGCCTGAGCCTTGCCCCATCACGCACATCGCCGATGAAAAACCTCATGCAAGGGTCGGTGAAGTGCTGCTGCATAGTCCATTGTTTCTGCTCGTCACGCGAATAAATCGCCACCCGCGCCGGTTTATAACGCTCAAGGATTGTCTTGGTATATTGATAGCCGAATGAGCCGGTTCCGCCCGTGATTAATATTGACTTACCGTTTAGCATCTAATCTCATCCCTTAAATTAATGCCTGATAATTAAACCCAAACCCCGGCGATTACAAGGATTTGTTCTGGCGCTATCCGTTATGGCGAACATAAACCGCGTTAAGTTTTGTTCCGGCAATCTTGTTATAGCCCTGCTGCGCTATCAATTCTTCGGTTCCGGCATTGTGGATATGCTCCACCAGAATCAGCCCCGGCAGGTTTTCCGCCGGAACGGACCTGAAATACTCGCCAAGGATAACCGGTTCCATCCCCTCGACATCAATCTTTATCGCGGACGGCTTTACCACCCCGTTCCCATCAAGAACCTGTTTCAGGGTTTTTGCCTTGACCTCAATCCTGCGGCCGCTGCCTTCAACAAGGCTGTTTTCACCGCGGTTGCTCTCATTGATATAAAAAGGCAGCACGCCCTCCTTATCCGCCACTGCAATATTCAGCTTCATGACCGTATCCGGCAGGTTGAAGCCAAGCCGCGCGAAGATTTCCGGGTCGGCCTCTATTGCGATTATCTTCGTGTCCAGCCCCAGCCCGTTCACGAACAGGCTATACGCGCCGATATTCGCGCCGATATCAATGAAGCTCGGCGAAGGGGATTTTTTCAGGTGTTCCGCAAGGATTTCACGCTCTTTTGCGTCAAACACATGGGGCATACCAAGCATGACCTTATCGGAACGGTTAAGCCCCGGATAAACGCGCATCCTGCCGCCGTAAACCTCAATATCGGCGATTTTGCAGCTACGCAGACCGCCAAGCTGGCGCAGCAGGTTTATCACGGGCTTGAAAGTGGTCTTCTGGGCGATTTTGCGCGCAAGGCCCTGCCGGCACCCCAGAGAATAAGTGCCGAACTCGCTGGTTGTATCTATTGCCAGTACTGGTTTATCCATGGCGTCTTCTTAACATATTTATATGGCTTGTATACCTCGCCGTAAAACCCGCCTTCCTGCGCTTTCTCTGGCATCGGGTTGCCGTGGAACACAACTATTTTCGTGCCTTTCGGGATTTGCGGTACGGTGAAAAAACGGCGGGCACCACGCACCATGCAATGGCGCTTGAAGCTGCGGCACCATTCTTCCGGCCAGAAAGTTATACTGCCCAGTTTTTCGGTGATTTTCTTTGAAAGGAAAATCTGCTCGTTGTCATAAGATGAAAGCACCTCATCCATATGCGCGTTGTAATATTCAAGGACATCCTTATGCGCACCCACCTCAAAGCGGTAAACCGAGGAATTGCCAACGCCGCTGCCAAGTGAAGTCCAGTTTTCAATAATGCAGAACTCCCCTTCAAGGACAAAAAACGCGTCGATATTGCCGACAATCACCACATCAAGGTCAAGGAACAGGGTCGTTCCCTGCAAATCACCCAGTTTTTCGCCAAGGATCGTCAGCTTGCGCCACGGGGAAATCGCGTGTTTTGCGGGAACATGGATCTCCGGCAGGGGAAAAACCTCAATGCCTTCGTCCAGCCCCTCCGCATTATCGGTAAAACAGGCGAAACGATGGGGAATGGTCAGGTTGCGCTTCACCATATGGTAAAGCCGGTTCACATATTCAGGGCCAAACTTCGTGCCCCATTTCATACACATCACATTAGCTTTTTGCATGGGGCTGTGATAAATTATCGAAGCTATAAATCAACCATTAATCTGGATTTACCAGCTCCCGCCTTCATTTTCCTTATAATTCATATATCCAATGCCCGTTTTTTTTATTGACTTCCGCCGCCAAAATCTTTATCACAGCAATCACTAATATTAATTAACTCATTTATGAACAACGCAATAATCACCGGGGAAGAAAAAATCCTGCACGTGGTTCTGGATTTTGACGGAACCCTTGTCAGAAAAGAAACGCGCGGGCAAATTTCCCGCATCAGCGCGCCAGACCTGATAACCGATGCTGCGCGCCTGTGTGATATGTTGCGGCAGTTCCTCTCCACTTATCATTATGTATCAATCGCCACATTTGGCAGGAACATCCCCCTTATAAACAATGCATTACAGGTTATTGGCCTGAGCGATGAGGAAATCAGCCTCATACAGGTTATGACCCCAAGGCTTGGGATCAATGATAATAATAAAAACGAATATATATCAGCTCTTGCCCAAAGCCATGGCATAGAATCCGATGAAAAGGGCAATTTCGTCATGGACGGGGATAAACGCATAGCTGTCGAAACACTGCTTGTTGATAATTCCCCGAAAAACATAGGTGCAGCAGCTGCAGCAGGCCACCACGTCCTAATGCCGTGCCATCAGAGAAGCCGGCTGAAAGATAAACTCGCGCCGCAATCACTCTCCCCATACAGCAGGATTGATAGCTCACACATCACATATCTGGAAAGAATTGCCGAAGAACCGGGAAGGATCAGGGAGCTTACTCTGAATCACGCAAGAAAAAGCGGTTATCTGGCAATAATAGCCGATGCGCTGGAAAACAGGACAGAACCAACCGGCTTTGTAGGCAGGATGTCTCCGCTCACTACTTGCCAAACACGCGCCTGAAGATTTTATCCACGTTCTTCGTGTGATATTTGAAGTCAAACAGTGCTTTCAGCTCTTTCTCTGAAAACTTCGCAGTAACTTCCTTATCGCCCAAAAGCTCGGCAAGTAAATCGGCTTTTTTGCCTTCGTTGGAGTTTTTCCACACTTTCATCGCGTTGCGCTGGACGATGGAATAAGCATCCTCGCGGCTTACGCCTTTTTGCGTAAGGGCAAGAAGCACGCGTTGCGAGAAGACGATTCCGCCAAGCTTGTTGAGGTTCTTGAGCATGTTTTCGGGGTAAAGCACGAGGTTTTCAACAAGGCCGGTTAAGCGGGCAAGCGCGAAGTCCAGCACCACGCATACATCCGGCGCGATCATGCGTTCAACGGAGGAATGGGAGATATCGCGTTCATGCCATAGCGCCACGTTCTCCATCGCAGGGATAACGCCGCTGCGGACATATCGCGCAA
Organism: uncultured Rickettsiales bacterium; assembly: GCA_964545245.1. Lineage (GTDB taxonomy): Bacteria > Pseudomonadota > Alphaproteobacteria > Rickettsiales > 21-14-0-20-44-7 > CAZJFC01. The sequence goes on along the minus strand of CAZJFC010000018.1, from coordinate 8,209 downwards.
GGCCGGTGAGGTTTTCGCTCAAAACAGGGTTGCGCTTATGCGGCATCGCGGACGAGCCTTTCTGGCCTTTGCTGAAGAACTCCTCCGCTTCCAGAACCTCGGTGCGTTGCAGGTGGCGGATCTCCACCGCGATATTTTCGATTGAAGATGCAATCACGCCCAGCACGCTGAAGAAATAAGCATGGCGGTCACGCGGGATTACCTGCGTTGAAACTGGCTCAACAATCAGCCCCATTTTTTTGGCGACATAAGCCTCAACTTTCGGATCGATATTGGCGAATGTCCCCACCGCACCGGAAATGGCGCAGGTCGCGATTTCCTTTTTTGCCTGTTTCAGGCGTTCAAGGTTGCGTTCCATTTCGGCATAGAAGCGGGCGAATTTCAGGCCCATCGTCACCGGCTCGGCGTGGATTCCGTGGCTGCGCCCCATGCACAGCATATCTTTCGATTCAAGCGCACGTTTTTTGAGCGCCTTCAAAAGCGCCTGCATGTCTTTCACGAGGATTTCTGCGGACTGGTTAAGCTGCACGGAAAGGCAGGTATCAAGCACGTCGGAGCTGGTCATCCCCTGATGCAGGAAACGCGCATCCTCACCCACATATTCCGCCACGTTGGTGAGGAAGGCGATAACATCGTGCTTTGTCACCTTCTCGATCTCGTCGATCTTCGCGGCGTTGAACTTGCCCTTTTTCCAGATATTCGCCGCCGCCTTTTTCGGCACAACGCCAAGCTCGGCAAGCGCATCGGTCGCGTGCGCCTCGATCTCGAACCAGATCTTGAATTTGTTGTCCGGCTCCCAGATGGCAACCATTTCAGGACGTGAATAACGTGGGATCATAAGTTTAGGTTTCAGGGGTTAGGTTATAGTGGTTAGGTTATAGATGGAAGTTCCAAAATTACAATTATTATGATATTCATCATTATCTGAATAATAACACGGAGCCGCTATGTCCCTCGCCCATGCTTACGCCGCGCAAAATGCAAAATCTGATTTAAAGCCGTTCTCCTTTGAGCGCCGTAATGTTGGGGCGAATGATGTGCAGATCGAGATCTTTTATTGCGGGGTTTGCCACTCGGACATCCATCAGGCGCGGGATGAATGGGGCGGCTCGATTTACCCGATGGTTCCGGGACATGAGATAATTGGCCGCGTAACCAAAATTGGCAAGAATGTGAAAAAATTCAAAGTTGGTGATATCGCCGCAGTCGGCTGCCTTGTTGACTCATGCCAGAAATGCTCTTCATGCGATGAGGGGCTGGAGCAATATTGTGAGGATGGTTTTGTGCCGACATATAACGGGCTGGAGAAAAGAACCAAAGCCCCGACTTTCGGCGGCTATTCCGACCATATCGTGACGCAGGAAAGCTTTGTGCTCAAAGTGCCGAAGAACCTTGACCTTGCGGGCGCTGCGCCGCTGCTTTGCGCTGGCATCACCACCTATTCGCCACTTAAGCACTGGAAAGTGAAAAAAGGCCAGAATGTCGCGGTTATCGGCCTTGGCGGACTTGGGCATATGGGCATTAAATTCGCGCGTGCATTTGGCACGAAAGTTACCGTCATCACCACTTCGCCCGACAAAAAAACCGCCGCGAAAAAACTCGGCGCGCATGAGGTGATAATCTCAAAAGACCCGGCGCAGATGGAAAAAGCCGCAGGGAAGTTTGATTATATCCTCAACACCATCCCCTCCCCGCATGATTTAAACCCTTATATCGCGCTATTAAAACGTGATGGGAATATGACGATTGTCGGCTGCCTTGAGCCGCTGCCGCCGGTTTATGGCGCGCCGCTAATCCTTGGCCGCAAGAGCGTTTCCGGCTCGGTTATCGGCGGGATAAAGGAAACGCAGGAAATGCTGAATTTCTGCGGGAAGCACAATATTGTTTCGGATATTGAGATCATAAAGATTCAGGACATCAACAAAGCCTATATCCGGATGCTGAAATCTGATGTGAAATACAGGTTCGTGATTGATATGAAGAGTTTAGGGAAAGGGAAAAAGGCTGCTTAAGCTTTAAGGCTTTTGATAGTAATAATCCCGCTTAAAGGCTCATTCCCTGCGGCGACATAGGTCTGGATGGCAAATAATTATGTAAGGTGCCGGCTAACTTAAAATCACTTTCAGTGGCTAAACCGGCTTCCAATAAATAACCTAAATTTTCACGGCTGCTGTAAATGAATATGGCACGGGCGTTTTCATCAGCCAATATATCGCGCCCTTCCTCTGTTTCCAACATACCAGTTAATAAATCCTGCACGGAACAAGTTGCGATATTCCTTGGATAGCTTCTGAAATAGCCCTCGCCCGAACTATTATGTCCATCAATATACCCTGTGTATAATTTCTTAACAGCAGCAGCTACACCTGCCGTATTACATATAGCAAATACATGCTTTGCTAAAATTTCCCCATCCATATCCCCTGTGGTGGTCGTAACTTCAACTATACAAGGACTGTTTTTTGGGTCGGTGCCAGCCCGTTTGCTAAAATTAAATCTGTCCTCCAGGCCACTTTCCGTCATATCAACTCCGGCATTTTCCAGATCCTGCTCCGATATTAAAGCAAGCAGCGGAACATTATTGGGGGAAACCGAACTCAGGAAAGAAATCATAAAGTCTTTTCCTGTATCACGTAAAACCTGCTGCAAGAAATTGAAATTACTGTAGTCAGAATGAGTCATTTGATGCAAATTATAGTCACTTTCACTGACCAATCCTTCTTTAGCTAATATATGAAATGCTCGGCTATGATTGCTTATAAATATCGCGCGGGCAGAACTGGTAGCCAGGATTAGCTTCCCCTCAGGGTCTTTCAGCATTAGCCTTAACAACTTACCGATGGTATTTTCTATAGAGTCAATATCATGATTTTTAAAATATGGCGTATTAAAAGCATCTTTTATGGTCTGGATTAAATACCCAAAATTGGCAAACCCGAATCTGGATAAATTCTCATTTATCAGCTTTTCAAGTTTATCTATCCTGTGAAATGGGTCAGGTTCAATAACTTGATTAGCAGCTCGCCTTACCCATCCCCACGGTTTTACAGGTGGACGAGCTTCATGGCCAGCCGATAAGTGTGGCCGCCTCAATTTGTCAAATCCCCAAATTCTAATATTTTCGCCCATATTAATTAGCATAAATTAAGCATTTTGCTGATTTTGTCAAAATGTTTATCAAAACCAAAATGTTGAATAATTATTTGTCAACCTTACCAAAACCAGATAAAAAGCAGCCCTAAACTTAAAAGGAACGCTATGCCAGCAACAGCAGCTAAACAGCAATTCACCGACTACAAAGTCAAGGACATCAGCCTCGCCGAATGGGGCAGGAAAGAAATTTCACTCGCTGAAACCGAAATGCCGGGGCTGATGGCGTTGCGTGAGGAATATAAGGGCAAAGCGCCGCTTAAAGGCGCGCGTATCGCGGGTTGCCTGCACATGACCATCCAGACCTCGGTTTTGATTGAAACGCTGGTTGACCTTGGCGCGGAAGTGCGCTGGTCGTCTTGCAATATTTATTCAACGCAGGATCAGGCGGCGGCGGGAACCGCATCGCTCGGCATCCCGGTTTTTGCGTGGAAAGGCGAAACCGAGGAGGAGTATGAATGGTGCATTGAGCAGACCATCAAAGGCCCGAATAACTGGACGCCTAACCTGATTCTCGACGATGGCGGCGACCTCACTCTCATCATGCACAATAAATATCCTGAACTGTTGAAAGATGTTCGCGGCATTTCGGAAGAGACCACTACCGGCGTCCACCGCCTGCATGAAATGGCGAAGAAAGGCACACTGAAAGTCCCGGCGATCGACGTGAACAACTCCGTCACCAAATCGAAATTCGACAACCTCTATGGATGCAAGGAAAGCTATATAGACGGCCTGAAACGCGCCACCGATGTTATGATTGCGGGTAAGATCGCGGTTGTTGCCGGATTCGGCGATGTGGGCAAAGGCTGCGCCGACGCTCTGCGCGGACAGGGCGCGCGCGTTATCGTGACCGAGATCGACCCTATCTGCGCATTGCAGGCCGCGATGCAGGGTTATGAAGTTACCACGATGGAAGAGGCAGCGCCGCTTGGCGATATTTTCGTGACGACCACAGGCAATATCGACATCATCACGCTTGACCATATGCGCACAATGAAAGACCGCGCCATCCTTGGTAATATGGGGCATTTCGACGCGGAAATCCGCGTGGCCGACCTCGCCAATTACAAATGGAGCGAAATCAAACCGCAGGTGGATGAAGTCACTTTCCCCGACGGCAAACGCCTCATCATCATGGCGAAAGGCCGCCTCGCCAACCTTGGCTGCGCCACCGGACACCCTTCATTCGTGATGAGCAGCAGCTTCACCAACCAGACAATCGCGCAAATTGAGCTTTGGCAGAACCACGGTAAATATGAGAACAAGGTTTATGTCCTGCCGAAACACCTCGACGAAAAAGTCGCCCGCCTCCACCTTGAAAAGCTGGGTGTGAAGCTAACGAAGCTGAACAAGGAACAGGCGGATTATATCGGTGTGAAACAGGAAGGCCCATTTAAGCCGGATGCTTATAGGTATTAACCTGCTGACCGATAAATAAATATTGCAATTCTGCCCTGATTACGCTAAAAGCGCTAATATTTATTAATATTATTACGCTCAACATAAAAGGTAATTTATGGCGGAAAATACAGTTAGTATCGGCAAACTTGTTTTAGCTTCCCCGGATCATGATTCCAGCGATTTGGTGCCGGTTATACAGAAGGCCCCGATTACGATTACGCTCAAGGAACCGCAGGATTCAAAAGCATACAAAGCGTTTCAGGAGGCCACAAAAAAATTGCAGGACGCAATTGCTGTCCTGCCCGCTGAAACCCAGCAAACTCTTGATGTCCAGTTCGAGAAATGCGCTGACGCGCTTGATGCATGGGATATTTCTAAAGGAGAAGCCAGGGAGATATCACAGCGATTATTCTCAACCGCGGAAAAAGAAATCATCGCAGCGCCCGGCATAAAAGAAGCATACAAAGCGTGGCGGGATGCAATGACCCAAGCCTATAAACCGACTGAAACCGAAAAGGCGGTGCAGCAATATAAAGACATCACTCCGGTTGACCCGAAAGATATCAGGAAACCGGAAGCATCAACCCCGGTGAAGGAGTAGATTTTCCTTAATGACTACGGCTCTGCCCTTCCAGCGTATTGCGGCTTCTTGCAGCGTTATATTCCTGCCAGTTGAACTCCCTTTGCATCAATTGCAATAATTCCTTGCTGCCGCCTTCAACCACCACACCGGACAAAAACCAAGGCAAAATCATTGGTATTTTGAAATAGTTTTTCCGCTGGGCGGTTTTTATTGTATAAAAAATCTTATGCTTGCTTTAGGAAAAACCAAACGGCTTGAAGGTGAAGTCAGGAATTATGACTCCATCTTCACCGCGCTTAACCTGCCCGTCTGGCAGCGCGATGAAAACCTTAAAATTACCTATTGTAACGAAAAATATCTTAAACTCGCGGAAATCCCGCCCGGCATCAAAGAAGTCCATGAGCTTGATAAATCCGTCCGCAAACTCGCCGAGAAAGCCAAGGAAACCGGCACAAAACAAATTGAGCGCCTGAAAATCGTTTCCGGCGGCGAAAGGCTGGAATACGAAGTTTATGAAACCCCGGTTGCGGGCGGCATGGTAGGTTTCGCCATCAAGAAAATGGATCTTGCCCGCATCGAGGAGGAGCTTAACCGCTATAAGGATGTTCAGGCGCAGCTCCTTGAAAACTCCGCTTCCGCCATTGCAATTTTCGGCACTGACCAGAAACTCAGCTTCTTCAACAACGCTTTCGTGAATTTGTGGAAACTTGAGGAATCATGGCTGGGTACGCACCCCACCTATGGTGAGATTCTCGAAATATTGCGCGAAAAGCGCCGCCTCCCCGAACAGGCTGATTTCCGCCAGTTCAAGCGCGACAACCTCGACCTGTTCAACAGCCTTATTGAAACCAAGGAAGATTTCTATTTCCTGCCGAATGAACGGGCGCTGCGTGTTATCATCATTCCTTACGCCGCCGGCGGCCTCCAGTTCATTTATGAGGATATGACCGACCGCCTCGCCCTTGAGCGCAGCTATAATACGCTACTTGCGGTGCAGACGGAAACATTGCAAAACCTGCATGATGGCGTTGCGGTATTCGGCGAATCAGGCAAGCTGACGCTTAGTAATTCCGTTTACGCACGCATCTGGGGGCTGGACCAGAAATATCTAAGCTCCGAACCTTTTTTTGCCGATATACTCAACAAAACCCGCCACCTTTATAACTGGGAACAACTCCCGGAAGATATTGTCGTCCGCACGCTTAACCGCGAACCTTCAAGCTATATCCTTGAGCTTACCAACGGCAAGGTTTATGAGGTGAAAACCGTTCCCCTGCCCGACGGCGAGATATTAATCACCTATAATGACGTCACTGCCGCCACTTTGGTGGAGCGCTCCCTGCGCGAACGCGCCGACGCGCTGGAGGACGTAGACAGGCTGAAAACCGAGTTCTTAACTAACGTTTCCTATGAGCTGCGCTCGCCGCTGACCTCCATAATCGGCTTTACTGAAATTCTCAAGGATGGGGTGTTCGGGAAATTAAACAAACAGCAAAAAGATTATCTTCAGGATATATACATTGCCTCGCGCCAGTTGGAATCCCTGATTAATGACATCCTTGATATTTCCTCGATTGAAGCAGGATATATGCAGCTTGAGAGGAGCGATTTTGATGTCCACTCCATGCTCACCCATGTTATCACCATGACACAGGAACGCATCAGGGAAAGCAGCCTCAGCCTCCAGTTCAACTGCCCGGATGATATCGGGAAAATTCATGGCGACGAAACCCGTATCAGGCAGGTTATCTTTAACCTCATTACCAATTCCATCAAATTCACGCCCGGCGGCGGCTACATTACCCTTTCCGCGCAACCGGAAGGTAACAGCGTTATCATCTCGGTTGAAGATACCGGCACAGGAATCCCCAAAAACGAAATTGACAACGTATTCAAGAAGTTCCAGAAATCCAGAACCAAGGGAGGAACCGGCCTTGGCCTTTCCGTTGCCAAAAATTTCATTGAGTTGCACGGCGGGAAAATCTCGCTTGAATCGGAAGAAGGGAAAGGAACCACAGTTACCGTTACTTTTTTGCGCAAGCCGAATACCATTACAGAATAATTTATGAAGAAAATCCGCATTTATACTGATGGCGCATGCTCCGGCAACCCCGGCCCCGGCGGATGGGGCGCGATACTGGTTTATGGCGCAAAAGAGAAGGAAATCTCAGGCAGTTCGCCGGACACCACCAATAACCGCATGGAACTGACCGCCGCAATTTCCGCGCTGGAAAGCCTGAGGGAGCCTTGCGAAGTGGATTTATATACCGATAGCTCATATGTGAAAGAAGGCATCACGAAATGGATCCATAATTGGAAAAAAAAGAACTGGAAAGATGTCAAAAACCCCGATTTATGGCAAAAGCTGGAAGCTGCCGCAACACGCCATAAGGTTCACTGGCACTGGGTGCGCGGGCATAACGGCCATGATATGAATGAACGGGCGGACAAGCTGGCCGTGGCAGCCATCAGGAAAAGTTAGCCAAAACCACTTGAAATATAAATTATTCGGGTTATTTAAGGCGCATGCCTAAAGTTAACTTCATACAGAAAGATGGTTCCACCGTAACGGTGGATGCCCCGCTCGGCATCTCATTGCTTGAGGTCGCGCACCAGAACAAGATCGACCTTGAAGGCGCGTGCGAAGGCTCGCTTGCCTGCTCCACCTGCCATGTGATCGTTGACCAGGCTTTTTTTGACCGGCTCCCGGATGCGTCCGAGGATGAAGAAGATATGCTCGACCTCGCCTTTGGTTTGACGCACACCTCCCGCCTTGGCTGCCAGATCATGATGACCGAGGAACTGGACGGCTTGACCGTCACCCTGCCAGCCGCCACCCGCAACATGCAGGTTGGCTGATTGCCGTCCATCATTCATTTCCCATATAATTTATTGTGATTTGCAAAAAAATCCCTAAACTAAGGTTCATGGGATGAGAGTCCCATCGGGTCTTGAAAAATCCGTAAAGAGCGGCTGGCATCAGCCGAAAATGATGCTGTCTTCCCGTCCATTATGGCCGGGAGGCGGCAATATATGTCCAATGCCTCGCGGCTAAAAATTGCTGCGATCGTC
>CAZJFC010000017.1:24389-31028 GCA_964545245.1 uncultured Rickettsiales bacterium | reverse complement strand
TTGCAGCGCTCGCTTCTGACCTGGTAGCCAAGCGCTGCAACCTTGCCGAGGTCAAGCCGGAGGAACTTCCCGCATTGTTCATTTTTGACCGTGGCGAAGGATGGCTCACCGGGGTGGTGCTTCAGGAGATCAATGCCTATGGGCTTTCATGGCATGACGGGCGCGAAAAACAGCGCGGTAAACTCCCTAACCGGAAGGGTACGCTTTACCGCGTGGAAAGGATACAGACCGACAGCCTGAACGATGAGGAGGCAAAATCCGAACGCCGCAACTGGCTGAAAGGAATCGCCGCGAGGTTCCGCCCGATTCTCTGGCATGCGGCGCTGCTCAGCATGGTCATGCATTTGTTTACACTGGCCATGCCGATTTTCTCAATGGTGGTTTATGACCGTGTGGTGGCGGCGCGGGCGGTGGAAACACTGCCGCTGCTTGCCGTTGGCGTTATCGGCGCGTTGCTGGTCGAGAAAATCACGCGCTGGCTGCGGCTCCGCCTTAGCGGGTGGATGGGCGCGCGCAGCGGGATGATGGTCACAGCCGCGATGTTTGAAAGGCTGCTGTTCCTGCCCGCTTCGGTGATTGAGCAGGCCTCGGTTTCCGCGCAGCTTGCGCGGGTGAGGTCTTTCGAGGCGGTGCGCGATTTCATAACCGGGCCGATGTTCCTTACCGTGCTTGAATTGCCGTTCCTGTTCGTGCTGATTCTGGTTATCGCCATGATAGCGGGGCCGGTGGCATGGGTTTCGGTCGCGGTGATCGCGGCCTATGTGCTGATGCTGGTCGCGCTGCGCCCGGTCTGGCAGAAGATTGGCCGTGAATCCGCCCATAGCGCCGCGCAGAGCCAGCAATTGCTGATGGAGATAACCTCAAACCTGAAACCGATTTTCGCCGCCGGGATGAGCGAGAAAATCCTCCAGCGTTACCGCGCGGTAAGCTGGCAGGCCACAAAATCGCAGGCGCAGTTCAACCTGATCGCGTCTTTCGCGCAGTTTGCCGCTTCGTTCCTTACCGTGGTTGCCGGGGTGGCAACCATCCAGTGGTGCCTTTCCCGCATCTGGGCAGGGGATATGAGCGGCGGCGCGATGGTGGCAACCATGATACTCACATGGCGGCTGCTCTATCCGCTTCAGGTAATCTGCTCCTTGCTGCCCAACCTTGAGCAGGTACGCGCTTCGGCAAAACAGGTTTCCCACCTGATGAGCCTGCCGCCGGAAGCCCATGCCGCAAAACACGCTATTGCCGAACGGCAGCTTAAGGGGAATATAACCATGCATAATGTCGGGCTGCGCTATAGCCGCAAAAGCGACCCGGTTTTCCTCGGCCTCAACGCCGACATAAAAGAAGGGCAGATCGTCGCGGTTTATGGCGGGAATGGCTGCGGGAAATCCAGCATATTGCGGGTTATCCTTGGGCTTTACCCGGTCGCGCTCGGCAGCATCCGCCTTGATGACATTGACTACCGCCAGTTTGACCCGCGCAGCCTGAGGAGGCAGATCGCGTACCTGCCGCAGCAACCGGAACTGTTGCCCGGAACCGTGGCCGAAAACCTCCGCGCGGTCAACCCGCTCGCGCCGGATTACAAGCTGAGGCAGGCCTTGCTCTGGGCCGATGCGTGGGAAAAGGTCGAGGCGCTGCCTTCCGGGCTGGATACCGTAATCGGTGAAGGGGGAGTGGCGATTTCCAGCGGGCTGGCGGCAAGGATATGCCTTGCGCGGGTTTATCTCGCCGACCGTCCGATAATCCTGTGCGACGAGCTGCCTTCGCAGATATTGAACAGCCCGACCGGCGAGCGTTTCCGCCGTTACCTCCAGGAATGCCGCGGCAAGAAAACGGTGATTTTCGTTTCCCACCGCGAAGACTGGGTCCGGGAAGCCGACCAGGTAATCTGGATGAAGCCGGATGGAAAAATCGTCGTTGGCCGTACCAAGGCCGAGATCAGGAAACAGATAAACCAGAACGGGGAGGCGGAAGATTATGCGCAACCATGATACAACAGGAAAGAAATCAGGATTCTGGCGGCTGATGCGCCAACGCGCCGCCGCGCCATTCAGGGAAAATACGGAAGACCTTGGAATGTCGCTGGGGCTGGAGGAAACCACCCTGCCGAAAACGCTGAAACTCTCGATGCTGGCGTTCAGCCTTGCAACATTCACGTTTATCGCATGGGCGGCTATCACCCCGGTCAAGGAACTTGCGCGGGCGGAAGGGCAGGTGGTGCCGAGCGGATATAGCCAGCTTGTCCAGCACCTTGAGGGCGGGCTTGTGCGCGAAATTATGGTGAGGGAAGGGGATTTCGTCCAGAAAGAGCAGATACTCGCCCGCATTGACGGTGCGGGAACCGAGGAGGATTTGCGCGAACAGGGGGCGCTTGTGCAGTCGCTCGAAGTGCAGGCGGAAAAACTCCGCGCGTTGATCGAGGGGCGCGAAGTTGATTTCTCGAAAACCAATGCCGGCAGGGAAGAAATTGAAGCGCAGACAAAAATGTTCAACAGCATGAGGTTTGCCCGCATCAGCGAAAGGACGGTGCTGAAAGAGCAGGTGCAGCAGAAACGTGAGGTAATCTCACGGCTCCAGCAGGCGCTTGGCACCGCCCGCGCCAATCTTGGGGTGGCGGCGGAATCGCGGAATATTTATGCCGGGTTGCAGGAAAAAGGCATGGCGGCGCGTACGGCATATCTGGCAAAGCAGCAGGAATATAATACCCGCGCCGGAGATGTTGCGAATATCGGCAAGCAGATCGCCGAGGCAAAAGGCGAACTCAGCGAATATGAAAAAAGGCTTGAGGCGCTGACCGCGCAACATAAGGACACTGCCTATAGCGAACTGAACCGCGTTGAATCCGAACTCGCGCAGGCATCGGAGAACCTGAAAAAACGGCAGGCAAGGGTGACAAGGCTTGAGGTGCGCTCCCCGGTCATGGGCTATGTGAAAGGGCTGAAGCTGAATACTATCGGCTCGGTGATCCCGGCGGGGCAGACGATCATGGAAATTGTCCCGGTGGAGGAACAGCTTGTGGTGGAAGTGAGGATACCAACCGAGCAGATTGGCCGCGTGGCAGTTAACCAGCCCGTGCAGGTTAAGGTGGATTCTTATGATTATGTCCGCTTCGGGACGATTGAGGGCGTGTTGCAGTCGATCTCGGCGATGACATTCACTGATGATAACCGCAAGGAGTATTACAAGGCCCGCGTCGCGCTTGAGCATAATTATATCGGCGCGGCTTCCGGCTTCCATAAGATCATACCGGGGATGACGGTGGATGCGGATATCGTAATCGGCGAAAAAACCATCCTCGCCTATCTGCTGAAACCAATCAGAACCGCAATCTATAACTCACTATCGGAGCAATAAACATGGCTGAACCCGCATATATAATTTCCGCTTCTTCCATCCCGGCGCAACCGGCAAGGATCCTCGTGGTCGATGATGACCGCATCATGCTCATGATGCTTGAGCAAACCCTGAAAAAACAGGGTTACAGGGTTGTCACCGCTGCATCCGGCGAGGAAGCGCTCTCGCTCATGAGAAGCGACGGGGAAAATATCGATAGCGTGATACTCGACCGCGAAATGCCCGGTCTTTCCGGCCTTGAAGTGGTGGATAAAATGAAATCCGACCATGCGCTGGCAAATATCCCGGTGATTATGCTGACCGGTTCCGGCGACCCGGAGCAGATAAAGCAGGGAATCGAATCCGGGGTGTTCTATTACCTGATAAAACCCGCCGGGGATTCCATATTGAGCAGCGTCATAAATTCCGCGCTCCGCGAAGGCAGGCAGAAAAAAACGCTTATCGCGCAGATACACCGCCAGAACGCGGCGCTTAAGGCGGTAAATGCCTGCACCGTGAATGTGCGGACGCTGACCGAGGCGGAGGATACCGCAAGTTTCCTTGCCGGGTGCTTCCCTGAGCCGGAACGGGTGGTGACGGGGCTGCTTGAGCTTCTGGTCAATGCCATTGAGCACGGCAACCTTGGGATCAACTATGAGGAAAAAGCCAAGCTGATAGCCAAAAACCAGTGGCGCAAGGAAATTGAGCGCAAGGCGGAAATTCCTGCATACAGGGATAAAACCGCGGAAGTTTCGTTCCAGCGCAAGCCGGAAGTCTGTATCCTGCAAATCACGGATTCGGGCAAGGGGTTCGACTGGAGGAAATACTGGCAGATAGACCCCGCCCGCGCGACTGCCAGCCACGGGCGCGGCATTGCCCGCGCAAGGATGATCTCCTTCGACAAGATGATTTATAATGAGGCGGGAAACCAGGTTACGGTTGCTGTGCGTAACTCCCCCGCCAGCACATTCAAATGGTAAGCGGTGAATAATGTAACACAGGCGACGATTGACGCAAAAAGGCGGAGGATAAGCTTCCATTACCGCCTTGGGCTGCTGCTTATCGCGCTGCTTTTCGCCGTCGGGCTGGGCGTTATGTTTTACCTGCTCTCCGTCAGGCAGGTGGATATAACCACCCGCAACCTCGCGCATCAACGCCAGATCATGTTGCAAAGGGTCATCCTTAACGGAAACCTCCTTACGCTGGCGGCGGAAAGTGAAAAAACCGGGATCATCAGGAAGATAAGTGAAGGAATAACGGAAATTGAAAAGATACACAGCATATTGGGCGGCGCGGAAAATAACCGCCTCCAACCGCGGAAACTGCCGGATGAACTGCATGGGATTTATTATGGGGAACCTTATAACCTTGACCGGAACCTGAGGGAGATAATCACCCTCTCAAAAGATTTAATCGCCCAAACCGGGAATGACATTGCGAGAATTAATTCGATAGGAACGGGGGTGATGCAGCAGGGGTTTGATGCCGAGAACGCGGTTTATGAAAGGAAAATAAAAGGGACAATCAGTAATATATACAACACTATTTTCGGTTTCGCGCTGGCCTCATTGCTGCTTTTTTTCGCCATTGCGCTGATTGTCCTGCGCCCCGCGCTTTCCTATGTCAGCCAGGCGCAGAAACAGATTAACGAGCTTAACCAGCTTAAGGGGAATTTCCTCGCGAATATGAGCCATGAGATACGTACCCCGATGAACGGGATTTTCGGCATGACGGAGCTGCTACTTGGAACAAGCCTCGATACACGGCAAAGGAGTTATGTGCAAACGCTGCAAAGCTCCGGCGAGCACCTGCTGGGGATAATCAATGATATACTTGATTTTTCCCGTCTGGAGGCGGGGCAGATGAAGCTTGAGCCTGCTCGTTTCAACCTGCTTGCGACGATTGAGGATTGCATAGCGCTGCTTTCCGTCCGCGCGCGGGAGAAAAATATTGAGCTGATGATGAGATACGCGCCCGGCACGCCGCATTTTATTATGGCCGATCCGGGGCGCATAAGGCAGGTTTTGTTCAACCTTATCGGCAATGCCATAAAATTCACGGATTCGGGGTATGTCCTGGTACATGTGGAGGTGCGCCGGGATGGCCGCAACTGGCTTGATTTCAGGGTTGAGGATACGGGAATCGGCATAGCTGAGAACAAGCTTTCCGGCCTGTTCGAGAAATTCATGCAGGTTGAGAGCGGCAGCACAAGGGCAAGGCAGGGAACCGGGCTTGGGCTTGCCATCAGCAGGAATATCGTGGAACTTATGGGAGGGAAAATTTCCGTCAGCAGCGTATTCGGCAAGGGTAGCGTTTTCTCATGGCAGATCCCGCTTGAAGGGGCGGAGCCTCAGCAAACAATGTCTGCGCAAACCGCTGAAAGCGCAAATATAAGGGTGTTGCTGGTCGATGACCTTGAGCCAAACCGCGAGCTTTATTCCGAGGTGCTTGCAGCCGCAGGCATGGGGTGCATCATCGCGGAAGGTGCGGAAGAGGCATTCGCAAGGCTGCATCACCAGATTAACAGCAAAGAGCCTGTGCAGATTATCGTGACCGATTACCTGATGCCGGGAACCAATGGGCTGGAATTCCTGAAAATGCTGAAATCCGACAATGCGCTTGAGGGTATCCCGGTTATTGTCATGGTTCCGTCCGGCGAGGAGGAAATAACCCGGAAACTTGCCGAAGCGGGCGCCGATGGGTGCATCGTTAAACCGGCGCCGGGGCAGCAGTTGCGCGATATGATAAGGCACATATTAAGCGGGGAGTATGAAAGAGGAAGCGGGATGATAACGGCGGAATCCGCGCATTCAATGAATGTGGAAAAACTGCTTTCACACGGGAAACCGCTCAAGGGAACGCATATATTGCTGGTCGAGGACAACCGCGTGAATTGCAGTATAACCACTGAATTGCTGGAAAGTTTCGGGTGCAGGGTGAGCATTGCGGAAAATGGCGAGCAGGCGATTGAGGCGGTGAAGATGGATAGTTTTGACCTGATATTCATGGATTGCCAGATGCCGGTAATGGACGGGTTCGAGGCGGCGCAGCATATTGTGGCGTTAAAAGCGAAAGGAAAGGTAAAGCCAGTGCCGATTATCGCGCTTACCGCCAACGCTCTTAAAGGCGACAGGGAGCGCTGCATCGAAAGCGGAATGGATGATTATATCAGCAAGCCGTTACGAAAAACCGACCTTGAGTCCATATTGCTGAAATGGCTGCGCGCGCGGCTGGAGAAAAATGGTTATAATGCGGCAGAAGCGGGGACGGAAAATGAAAACTTAATGCCGGAGGCAAAAAATAATGACAATTTTG
>CAZJFC010000017.1:5356-24379 GCA_964545245.1 uncultured Rickettsiales bacterium | reverse complement strand
ATATGGGGCTGTTTAACCAGGCAAAGGAAATTATGGGAGGGAAATTGCCGATGGTGATCGGGTATTATCTTGAAGACAGTGAGGCTTACCTTAAAAATATTGAGGATGCATATAGGGAGAACAAGCCGAAAGACGCGGTTGTTCCAGCGCATACGCTGAAAAGCTCAAGTTACCAGTTTGGCATTATCCGGCTTTCGGAGCTGGCAAAACAGGTGGAAGCTTCCGCGCGTAACCTTGCCAGTGGCGGCAAGGGGGAGGATTTCGGGAACCTCCTGAAACAGATGAAGGAATGTTTCAGTCAAGTGCGCCCGTTCCTTATCAGCATGCAGAAAGCGCAGTAATGTTTTGGTCAGTAATCGTATTTCCAGTTAATGCTCGCGCCGCTGGAATTCGCGCCTGACTGGGTTTCGATTGTGACATTGTCCATCGCTTCGATTTCCGCCTTAACCTTGCCCGCGCCTTCGCCTGAGCCGCCCTCAACGCCGACATAGATTTTATCGGTGATGTATTTACCTGCACCAACGGTTACTTCGCCGCTATCGTTTGCGTCAACGTTCAGCCTGTCAACACCCATTGCTTCGCGCATTGTACCGAGAGGGTCAAACCCGCCGTCGCCGCCACCGCGCAAAGTGTTCATCGCGCGTACAAGCTGCGCGCCCTGCATCGGGGTGATTTCGCGAAGTTCGCGGCCAAACAGCAAATGCGCAAGGATTTCGTCCTGCGGCAGGGTTGGGTTTGAAACCAGAGTAAGGGTCGGTTCCGACGCAGAACCGCCAATCTGGATACCGGCGGTGATTTCATTGGTTGTGGTTTCGGCGTTGATGCGCAGGAACGGCGAAGGCGGGATGGAGCCGCGGAAAGCAAGCACGCCTTCGGTGATCTCAAGGTCGCGGTCGAGCAGTTTGAACACGCCGCGTACTGTCCTTAGTTCGCCTTCCACTGATGGGGTGCCGGTTGTACCTTTGATTTCAAGCGCGCCGCGCATCTCGGTTTCCAGCCCGCGGCCACGTACGAATACCTGTGACGGGGCATCGATTTTGATGTCGAGCGCAATGGTGGAAGGCGCTTCGTCCGTTTTCCTATGCGCCGGTTTTTTCTGCCATCTCTGGCGTGGGAGGACTTCCGGGTTGCGCAGCTCAACGGTTTCAACGGTCACGCCGCCAGCGCCGGGGATGTTCACGTCCAGAGGGCCAAGCACAAGGTTGCCGCTAACGGTGGAGGCTGTGGCATCGCCATTCAGTGCAATATCGCCGTTGATTATTCCGGTTGCCATTTTGCTTTGCAGAAGCTCGGCATCGTTAAGTTTGAGTGAGGCGTTGATGGGGTTCGGCGCGGCGAGCATGGCGACGGCGTTCGCGCTGATACTGCCTTTTCCTGCCTTCGCGGTGAAGTTGGTAATGCTTGCGCGGTCACCGGTGACATCTATCTGCCCCTGCATGTTTTCAAGCAAGGTGCCGGTTGTCACGTTGTTATAATACGCATTGGCAAGGTTCACATGGCCGGTTATTTGCGGGGTGTCCAGCGTTCCGGCTATGTTAACATCGCCTGTTACATGGCCTTTCAACGTCTGGTCAGGGGGGAGGAATAGCGGGGTCAGGGAATCCAGCACCATGTTAAGTTTCGCGCTGCCGTTCATTATTCCATTTGACGGTAGATCAAAAACAAATGGTTCCAGCGAAAATTTGAGTGGTACTGATATATTGGCGTCAATCGTGCCGTCCTGCTGGGAAATATTCGAGATGGCTTTTGCCATGCCGTTCTCATATTGCGCCACGGCTTTTACGTTGAGCGGGAGGTTTGAAGTATCTTCCGTTGTGAGGTCGGGAATTTCCGCCTGTGCCTGCAAAACAGGGCGGGCGGCGCTTCCGGTGAGTGTGGCGGCGGCGCTTAGCGTGCCGTTCAACTGGCCTTCGGTGAAGTCATTGAGCGGTACGGATGCGGCGTTGAGTTTGATGTCAAGCTTCGCGGGGGAATAATCCCCGGCGAGGGAAACATTCGCGCCGTTAACATTAAGGCTTAAATCGTCAATGTTGATGGTGTTGTCCTTGCTGCGGATATTGGCTGGTTTCAGCAGCGCGAACTGGTTGCTGCCGTGGTTGCCGGAAAGGGTTTTGAAGCCCAGCGACCAAACCGGCATTTTGGCTGATGCGGTTCCTTCGGCCAGTATTTTCGCAGGTTCAGGGGCAGATGCCACTGCGTCAAGGTTCCAGTTGACCAGCTCGCTTTTGCCGGAAGCGGCGAAGTTAAGGGAGTCCACCACGTTCTCGCCGCTTTGCAGGTTTTTCGCGGCGATGTTGGCGTTCAGGCCGTCGAGGTTATACAGGTCGGAGGATTTTAAGGTGAAATCAAGCGCCGAGATTTTTATGTCTGTATATTCAATTCCGGCGAATCTTCCGGCTGCGTCAACCACCTGCCTGCCGGATGAGGAACTTGCGACGGCGTTCAGTTTTCCGCTGCCGCTTATCTTGTCGGCAAGGAAGGTGTTAAGCCCGGACAGGCTGTCCGCATCAAGGTCGATTTTGCCATCGGCGAGGGAGGTTTTTAAGTTATATTGCAAATTGCCGGTGAGGCTGAGTCCGGTGGTTTTGGCGATGATATCCTTAAGGGTGAGCATATCGTCATTGAGGGCGAAGAAGCTGCCGAGGTTAAGCGTTTGCCCCTGATGGGTGAGGGTGATATCGGCTTTGCCTTCCGGCGCGGTGAATGTGCCTTTGATATTGGCATCGGCCTTGAGGGAGCCTTTTATAGCGTTGTCGATTTTTGAGGCGTCTGAAATGCTGGCGCTGATTTCGGCATCGATTGTCGAGGCGGCGGAATCAACGCTGCCTTTGCCGGTAAGTTCGATGAACTGGCCGTTCACGGTAAGTTTGTCGAGATTGACCACGCCCTCGTCACTCGCCGAGCCGCTGGCATGGATCTTTAAGTTGTTACCGGCGAGGGCAAGGACTTGCGGCGGAAGCTTGGCAAGCTGGTTGCCTTCGGCGTCTGCGGTGAAGTTAATATTGCTGAATTTTCCTTCGGCGTTGCCGTTAATTACCCATGCGCCGCCAGCATCCGGCACGAAACGCGCTAGGTTGTCAGTGTCGGCATTGAAGGAGATTTTCAGCGACTCGCTTGCAAGGTCGACATTGCCGGAAAGCTTTGCGTTAAGGCCGTTGCCGTTAAGGGAAAGCTGGCTGATGTTAATTACGTCCGCCTGTTTTTTTATGTTATAATCAAGGTTGAGCGCTTCAAGGTTCTGAACCGCGCCTTCGGCTTTGCCGAGGATGTTCAGGTTTTCGATATCTCCCGAAGCATTACCGGAAAGGGCAAAATGCCCTTCCATGCCTGCGTATGGGGTGAGGTCACGAATCTGTGTTGAATAATCGAAATTGATTTTTTCAGCGCTGTACACGCCTTTGATATCGAGGTTGATATTGTCGGAAACAATTTTTGCATGGTTGATTATGACTGAGCTGTCACCTTTGATTTCGGTATCCGCAGCGATTTGAATCTGCCGCCCGAAATTCTCATATCGCTGGGGAGGGTTGATTTCCGCGTCAAGCTTAATGGCAAGCTCAGCGCTGTTGCCGCTGGTCTGGAATTTGGTTTTGAGCATTTCCTTTTCTGAAGTTGCGATAAGCGCGGTGCCGTTATATTGCGGGAAAGTGCCGTCTGCCTTGATTTCAACATTGAGGTTTTCTTCCGGTAGCAGGCCGATCATCCTGCCGATAACGCCGTTCGGGGCTTCATCCAGAGTGATATCAACATTGCGGCTGTTGATGCTTATGGCGGATTTAAGTTCCGGCCCCTGAAGTGAGTTTATGCTTAAGGTAAGGTGTTTGTTGCTGGCATTGCCGGTTATGGCAAGGATGTGTTCCTCACCGGTTAGTTGTTCCGTCAGGCGGATATGGGGGAGGGATAACTTGCTGAGTTCAAACGCGGGAATCTCCGGGATTTCAAATTTGAGGGGAGTTTCCGGTTCCGCTTCATCTGATGGAATCGGCTGGCGGATTAGGTTGATTTTTGCAACTTCAAGGTTGCGGATTTTGATATTGAGCGGGGAAATATCCAGCCCCCAGTCAAGAGCTGCATTTTCAAGCTTGAGCCATTCTCCCTGCCTATCGGAAATTGTGGCGGAGGCGAGGCGGAGAGAGAACGGCACACTGCCCGAAAGGCCGCTGATTACAACAGTGGAATCCGGGTCGGCGAGTTGTTTATTGATGATTGATTCAAGCTTTTTCTGGCCGGAAGCGGTTTGCAGATAGCCATAGATACCGGCAACCGAGCCGATTATCAGCAGCGTTGTAACAAGGAGGGTTATCGCAATGATTTTTAGGATTTTCATCAGAATGCCTGCCCCAAGCTAACATAAAGTTGATACGGGTCGTCTTCCTCGCGCTTGTTCACAGGAACTGCGACATCAAGGCGGACGGGGCCAAAATCGGTGTAATAGCGGAAGCCAAGGCCTGCGCCCCATTGAATATCTTCCTTGAAATCCGGGTAAGGGGCGTCGAATGAATTACCGCCATCAAGGAAGATGACCCCGCCCATGGTTTCGGTGGCCTTGAAACGAAGCTCGACCGCGGTTTCAATCAGCGAGCGGCCACCGTAAGGGTCGCCATTCCTCTGAGGGCCAAGTTCCTGATAGCCGTAGCCGCGAACGGAATTGCCGCCGCCTGCGTAAAAGCGTAAATCCGCCGGGACGGATTCAGTATCGGCGGCGGTGATTGAACCAAGCGCCCCGCGCACGGCAAGAATTGGCGAAAGCGGGCCGGGTAATGCAAAATATGTGCTGCCGCTGATTTTGCTACGGAGGAAATAGGCATCGCTGCCGAAAGTATCGAAATAGGGGGCGGTGTCACCACGCGCGAACACGCCGGAAGTTGGGTTCAAAATATCGTTGCGGCTATCCCATTGGGCATAGGCGGGGATGGAGAACAGGCCGTAAACTTCTTTGTTTCCGGTGCTTTCTTCCTCTACCTGCGAAATGCGGTAGCCGAGGCCGAGGCCGACTTTCAGTTCCTTGCTGAGTTTGCGCTCAACACCGCCGCTGGCTTCTATGTTGGTGGAGGTGTATGCCTCCGGGTATTCCTGCGCGATTCTTGCGCTGAGGAAAAGTGACTGGTCATCACGGTAGAAGAACGGCTCGTTATAATTTGCCGTGGCTGAAAACTCCAATGTGGCAAGGACAAGTTTTGTGTCCAGCTTCTCGCCGTTGCCGAAGAAGTTGCGGTGCTCCCAGCCTAATGTCGCGCCGGGCCCCTGGTCTGTCATGTAGCTGATACCGGCCTTGAATGTGCGCTGGTAGCGTTCTTTTAGTGTGACCGTGACAGGAACCTGCCCTGATGCATCCGGCGTGTCGCCATATTCAATGTCGGCGGTGGCAAAAAGGTTGGTGTTGAGCAGTGAGTTTTTTGCCTTGTCGATATTCGCGCTCTGGAAGCATTGGCCTTGCTTCAATGGCAGGGATTGGCGGATGAATTCTTCGCTTACCTTTTCGTTGCCGCTTATTGTGATTGAGCCAAGGTTTGCCTGCGGGCCGGTGGTAATTTCGTAGTAAAGATATGCCGCGCGGTCCTGTGGCTCAAGGTATAATGTCGGCTGGACTTCGACGGAGAGCAGGCAGTTATCTTTTATTATTTCCTTTTGCAGTTTGGTTGCGCC
The DNA here is from genome assembly GCA_964545245.1 of uncultured Rickettsiales bacterium. Taxonomy (GTDB): domain Bacteria; phylum Pseudomonadota; class Alphaproteobacteria; order Rickettsiales; family 21-14-0-20-44-7; genus CAZJFC01. The sequence goes on along the minus strand of CAZJFC010000017.1, from coordinate 18,733 downwards.
GGCAAGGATTTCTTCGGCGTTGACATCTTCATTGGGTGAGGGTTTTAATGTGTTGATGTCGGGGATTTTAATATCGGCAGGCGCGGGTGATTTGAAATCATAATGTTTTGAAATGACTGTGTATGCAACACCGGGAACAAGGCTGTAAACCAGAGTGTTTTTATCGCCATCGGTTTGTAGCTGCATGCTTATCAACGCATCGTAATAGCCGAATGAGTGTAGGGCATCGAGATATTCCGGCAATTCGCTTTCTGCCTTATTGCGTAATGCACCAACTGATTTTGGCGCGGTATCGGGGTTTTTGTGGGATTCGGCAATTTCATTAAGCAGCTCCAGTAATTTCTCGTCTGTGGTGCCTTCAAACTTCACGTCATATGCAACCGGTTCTGCTTTTATTTGTTCAGATGGCGCTGAGCTTTCTTCCTCAGCGAACGCAGGAAACGAGTTGCAGGTAAGGATTAACCCGAGGGAAAAAATTCTTATAAGGTTCCTGTGCGTTAAGAGGTCGTGCATCGCGCGGGATTATAACAAAAAATTATAAAGAACCGCTATGTTTTTTGGGTGGCATATTTTTTATTATTGTTATAGGGTTTTGCATCATGTCTGACTTGGAAATCTATCTCTCCCGCTTTGAGGAATCCCCTACGGCTATGACGGCAATCGTGCTGACTGCCGTGCTGCTTACCGCGTGGATCGTTAATTTTATCATTAAACGCTTGCTGATCCGTGGGCTGAACAGGGCTATTGTTGAAACGCCTTATGGCAAGGACAAGGAGCTGAACAATCACAAAATTATCCCAAGGCTGGCGAATGTTGTTCCTGCGCTTATCATTATGGGTGGTGTGGAGCTGGTTCCTAACCTGCATGAAACTGCGGTGATTATTGTACAGAATATCTGCACGGCGTTTATTGTCCTCACCCTCGCGCTGGCGGCATCGGCGCTGATGGATATTATTAACACGATATATTCCAGAAGGCCGGAAGCGAAGCATAAGCCTATAAAAGGGTATATACAGGTTGCCAAGCTGCTGATTTTTGCGGTTGCGGTTATTTTAATTATTGCCGCGCTGGTTGACCGTTCGCCGCTCATCCTGCTTTCCGGGCTTGGGGCGATGGCGGCGGTGCTGATGCTGATCTTTCAGGATACGCTGCTTTCGCTGGTGGCCAGTGTGCAGATATCATCTAGCGATATGGTGCGTGTGGGCGACTGGATCCAAATGCCGCAACTCAACGCGGATGGTGATGTGATTGATATTGCGCTCCATACTGTGAAGGTGCAGAACTGGGACAAGACGATAACTACTATCCCTATCCGCAAGCTTATTACAGATTCTTTCATCAACTGGCGCGGAATGAGTGAATCTGGCGGGAGAAGGATCAAACGCGCGATATTTATTGACCAGAACAGTATTACATTCCTTGATGATAAAGAGCGCAAGCGCTTGAGAAGGTTTGCATTGCTGGAAGAATATCTGGACAGGAAGGAAAAGGAAATCGCTGAGTGGAACAAGGCGCTGGGCAAAAAAGCCGCGGAAGTGGTGAATACGCGCCGCATAACCAATATTGGCAGTTTCCGCACTTATATTGATAGCTATCTGCGCAACCATAAGATGGTCCATCAAGGTATGACTATGATCGTGCGCCAGTTAAGCCCGACTTCCGATGGTGTGCCGCTGGAAGTTTATTGCTTTGTGAATGACACTAAATGGGTGGTTTATGAAGGTGTGCAGTCTGATATTTTTGACCACCTGTTTTCCATCCTGCCGGAATTTGGCCTGCGCGTATTCCAGAACCCAAGCGGGGCGGATATGCAGGCAATCGGCGCATTGGCGAATAATAAAAAGGCCGGATAACCCGGCCTTTTCATAAGTTTTTAAAGCTATTTGGTTTTCCAGCTTCCGTCGGAGCTTTGGTATTTGCTGCCTTTCGGCAGGCCGTTGATTATCTGCCCGGCGGCGAGTTTTCCGACAACGCTAGCTGGTTGCCCGTTCTCTTTTGAGATGCGTTCATATTCGGCTTTGCGGCGCGCGTTGACTTCGGCGACAAGTTTGTTCACATCTGAGCCGGAGCTTAGCGCCTGAACGTAGCCATCGAGCTTTTCGCCGACCTGGCCTTTTGAGCGGGCTTCGTTAAGGGAAAGGGCCATTGCGGGAACCGCGATTGCGATAACCGCAAATGTCAGGAATGCTTTCTTCATTAGGGATGTAATTTTCATGATAATATCTTCCTCCGATTAGAATATGTCAGGGTTTTTAGAGATTGCTTTCTTGACGTCCTGCTCGATCTCCACCTTGATGCGGTGTTCGATGTTGACGTTAAGGTTAATCTCAATTGGTTTATCCGGTGCCTGAAGCTGAACTTGCGGCGTACAGGCGGCGATAAGCAGAATTGCCATTATTGTATAAAGTCGGTTTTTCACTTTGTTTCCTCCAGATCAAGTAGTTGTCTAACGTCACTGAATGGCAGTATCGTCTGTTGTATCAGCGGCATGACGTCCCCGCCGATATTAACATTAAGCTTAATCGGCCTGCCTTCAAAAGCTTCAGGGTTGTTGCCCTCCAGACTTAAGTTGATAAGCGATTTTCCTTTGTTTGAGGATACTGCAATTTTTAAACTAGTATAGTGAAAATTCTCCAGCGCGGCGCGGGCAATCTGCATTTGCATGTTGTCACCGGCCAGCAGTTCGGGGGAGATGTGGATAGTTCCCGTTTGCGTTGCGCTCGCATTGCCGGTTTGCAGGTCAATCTTGCCGTTGGGGTGGCGGGTGATGGGGATGGTTCCGCTGATTTTCCCGGTTCCGGTGACTTTGCCGTCACTCACATCACTTATAAGCGTGCCGAAATCAATATTTTGTAAGTTCACTCTTACTGTGACCGGCTTATCCATTTTAAGCGGAACGGTAACTGCGCTGAGGGAGATTCTACCGCCGCCCCAAGGAAACTGGGCGGAAGAGATCTTTGCGGTTCCGGCCATAGGGTCATTTAAGGGCAGGGCAAGCTCAGCATTCGCACGCCATTGATTTTTGCTGTCATTCAGTGCCAGCTTGGCATTAAAGCGTTCGGCGGTGGCGGTGAAGTCAGAATCCAGCTTTAGCGGTGGGATGTCATATTCAATGCCGGTGAAGCTTAGTTTGTTGATTGCGGCTTTTCCTTGCCATTCGTGTTTTTCATTATCAAGCGCGGCGGTGATTGAAAAATCTTCCCCGTTCAGCGAATAATCGCCTGCTGTTCCGTTGAAGCTTTTGCTGGTGAAGTTAACTTCCGGCGAGGTTGCGGCGGAATAACTCAGGTCAAAAGGGAAGCCGGCTGAAATGTTGTTTTCATCGTTCGCGGTGATTGAGCCATTGGTGAGTGAGATGAATTCGGGAATTGTCTGTTTTAAATATGGCGCATCGAAGAATGGGGTGAGGTCGGTCTCTTTTTCTTCATCGGTGGAAGGGGTAAGAAGCGGCTCAATGCCGGAGATTGTCCACCCGGTTTCGGATTTGTAGATTGTGGCGCTCAGCTTGTCGATTTCAATCTTGTTAAGCTGTTTTTCGTTCCATAAACGCTGTATGTCATATTGCAGGTTTACGGTTTCGATGGTAAGTGCCGGGTTTTCACCGATAGCGATGTTTTTTAATGTCGCGCCTGAATTATTCAGGTTTTTAACATCCAGCGAGGTTACGCTAAGCCCATATCCGGCGAGGGTGTTTTTTATCTGCGCGGCAAGGAAACGCTGGTAGGGCAGGTCTTTCCATAAAAACACCAGCCCGGCCAAAGCAACTGATATTATGGCAAGCAGTACCAACAGGAAATTTGGTTTTTTCCGTTTTGCCGGTTTTGGTTTTTGCGTTTTCTTGGGCATTGTTTGACTATAATTAAAACGCTTTTCGTATAAATTATAAATATAAATACGGTTCAGAGTGCCAAATCATTCGGTTTTCCAGGGTAGTGCTTTGCAGCCATTTCGCAGCCATTCGGTGAATAGCTTCACTTTTGTTGAGCGGTAGCGGTTTGGCGGCATCAGCGCCACAATTTGGCGTGGTGGGTTGGTTTCATAATCCGGCAGGATGTGGATAAGGGTGCCTGCCTTTATTTCGGTGGCGGCTGAAAAAATCGGTAATAATGCAATGCCAATGCCGTCCAGCGCAGCTTGCGTCATCATCTCTGCCGTATTGGTTTTGAAGATGCCGTCAAACTGGGTGGAGCCGGTTTTGCCATCCGGGCCGCGGTAGCGCCATTCGGTTCCTGCGCTGTTGCGGGTGTATAGTATTATGCGATGGTTTTTAAGCTCGGAAGGTTTTTGGGGTGTACCATGCTTTGCCAGATATTCCGGCGAAGCCACCGGGATTATGGGGCAGGCAGCAAGCGTGCGCACGATAAGGGAGGAATCCTGCAACGCGCCTATCCTGATTACTACGTCAAACCCTTCACTGACCACGTCCACCATGCGGTCTTCTAGCGATATATCGAGAGTGATGTCGGGGTATTTCTTGGCAAAACCGGAGAGCAGTGGAAGCAAATGCATATGGCCGAATGACATCGGAACGTTTACTTTTAGCGTTCCTGCCGGTTTTGCTTTCATATCGTGAATTTGGGTGGCGGCTTCCTTAAGTTCCTCGATTGCGTGGCGGGCGCGTTCGGCATATAACGCGCCTTCCTCGGTGAGGGCGACCATGCGTGTGGTGCGGTTTAGGAGTTTGACGCCAAGTTCCTCTTCCAGAGCCATAACCTGCTTGCTGACGGCGGGGCCGGTCATTCCCAATGTCTTTGCCGCCCCGGCAAAGCTTTGCTGGCTGGCGACTTCGAGGAATATCTCTATTTTTCCGACGGTTTCCATATTAATAACTGAATGGAACTAATCATTTTGTATTATGCTATATTATCATTTTTTTGGCAAGAGTTATAATGTAATTATAAATAACAATAGCCAATAGACAGGAGGCGTTATGATTAAAGTATATCCATATGAAAAACTCGGCCATGCAGACCATGGCTGGTTAAACGCAAGGCACCATTTCAGCTTCGCGCGTTATTACAACCCTGCGCGTACTGAGTTCGGCGTGCTCCGTGTTATCAATGATGACATTATCGCGGGAGGCAAAGGTTTCGGAACCCATCCTCATGATAATATGGAAATCATCACCTATGTTCGTTCCGGGGCTATCAGCCATAAGGACAGCGAAGGCAATGAAGGTAAAACCAAAGCAGGTGACGTTCAGGTGATGAGCGCCGGAACCGGTATCTTCCACTCGGAATATAACGGCGAGCAGGAAGCGACCACGCTTTACCAGATATGGATTGAGCCTAACAGGCAGAATGTTGAGCCAAGATGGGATGCAAGGCAGTTCCCTAAGGAAATTGTGAAAGATGCGCTTCCGGTGCTGGTTTCCGGTCAGGAGGAGCATAAAGGTGAAGATGCTTTGTTCATCCATCAGGATGCTGCCATTTATGGCGGCAGGGTGAAAGCCGGAACCGTGATCACGCAAGCGCTGAAGCATCAGGGTTACATCCTTGCTTCGGAAGGTGAAATTACGGTGAACGGCGCGGCAATGAAGCGTGGTGACGGCGCAGAAATCACTGATGATAACATCATGACCATCATCGCTAATACCGATGCGGAAGTGCTGGTTATCGATGTTCCGAAACAATAGATGGGATCTCCCGGTTCAAGCTGGTAGCTATTGGTGCACAGGCGCGTGGCTGCCGGCTCCGGGTTCCCGATAAAAGTGGTGCATCCTTATGTAAAAAATATAAGGTTGGCAATACACCGGAATATTTGGATAATGTAATTCGGCGCGAATATCTTATGAAAGCAATAATGTATCATTATGTAAGGGAGTCACGGCAGGATTTGCCTTATTTCAGGTATCTGCACAGGGATGATTTTGAAAAGCAACTGGATTATTTCACAAAGGAATTCGGGTTCGTCACCCGTGATGGTTTTTATAATGCGCTTAAGGCAAAGAAGCCATTAGAAGGCGTTCTGCTTTCATTCGATGACGGGCTTGCAGACCATTATGATTATGTATTCCCCATCCTTAAGAAACGTGGCCTTTGGGGGACTTTTTTTCTTTCTTCCGGCCCTTACAAGACGCAGAAATTGCTTGATGTACATCGTGTGCATCTGCTGCTTGGCAGGCTTGGCGGTGATGCGTTGTTGCAGAAAATTGAGAACAAGCTGACGCATGAAATGCTGATAGATGGAAATATGGAAAGATTTTCCGGCTCAACATACTTGCAGCAGAGCAATGATGAACCCACAACCAGAGCCAAACAGATAATTAATTTTTATATGAAGCCGGAGTATAAGGATAAGGTTCTCGAAGACCTTATTGCCCAGAATTTTGGAGAAGAGAGAAGGGTTTTTGAGGAATTCTATCTTAAGCCTGACCAGATTAAGGAGATGGCAGAAAACGGGATGTCTGTCGGGAGCCATGCCAGCACGCATACGCTTCTTAGTAACCTTTCGCCGAAAAAACAGAAACAGGAAATTGAAGATTCGTATGAATTCCTGAAAGCCTTATGTGGTGACGCGTATGAAAAGAGTTTCTGTTACCCTTATGGAGGGAGCCAGTCTTTTACGGCAGATACTCAGGAAATTCTGAGAAGGAATAAAGTGCTTTATGCGCTTAGTGTTGAACCAAGGGATATAGACACTCGTGACCTTGAAGAAAAATATGCGCTGCCAAGGTATGACTGCAATATGTTCAAGTTTGGTCAGGCAAGGCTTGGATGAGCCTGCGGTTATAGCGATGATGTTGTATAGGAAAGCTAAAACAATTTAACCGTGGTGTGGAACTGGTTTAAGTGGTGGTCGGCAAAGGACTCGGAGCGAACCAAATTGTAGGTTTTATAGATGCTTTGAACGACATGGGACGCGTTTTTGAAAACCCGCCCCGACTGGATGGAAAGAGCTTCAAGTTTGAACCGCTGATATTGGCAGCATAGCATCAGGAAATCATCATGCCGGTAGATATTTCAGTCGAGAGCGATCTGAAGGCGCTTCGCCGTGGGTTGAGCAGTTTGGAGAAGCAGGCCGTGCCGCAGGCGACGGTGCGGACGCTTAACCGGGTGGCGGAAAGTACCAAGTCTGCCAGCGCCCGCCATATAGCCCCACAGATCGGCGGCAGGCAGGCGGCGGTAAAACGGCGTATCGAAACCCGTAAATCTACTGTGCGGCGCTTATGGGCGGCGCTGGAGGCAAGCGAACGCCCCTTGCGGCTCATTGAGTTTGTGGTGGGATCGAAAAAGCCTACCCAGCAGCCCGGTGGCAAGCGTGGGCTGGTGAAGGCCAAAGCATGGGGCAAGACGAAAACCTATCGCAGCGCCTTCATCGTGCCGCGCAAGAAGGGTTCGAGCGAAACGGAAGTGTATATGCGGAAATCGGGGAAGCGGTTGCCGCTGAAGATGCTGTTTGGTCCCGGCATCATGCAGCTGTTTAAGCAGAAGGAGAATGTGCAGGTGATGGAGCGCACGGTGGCGGATCGCCTGCCGAAGGAGTTTATGCAGAATCTGGCGTTCTACCTGTCCAAGATTCGGGGTTAATACTCGCTGGCGAGCATGATGGTCAGCACGCGGGTGGTGACATGGGGGTTGGCTGGGTCTTCCGAGCCATATTCCATGCGGGTGTCGTAATAGTCGATCTTCCAGAAGAAGGTCTGGCCGTCGATTACCACCTTACCGAAGTCGTGTTCACCGTATGGATCATCTCCCTCGGTGAATTCATCATAGTGCATCACGGCTGAGAATAGCTTGATGCTGGTCAGTTCATCGAGTTGATCCACGCCTTGGGTGGTCATCACCTTTCCGCCCCAATAGGTTTGGCGGAAGCGGTCATTCAGTTGGGCGATGCGCTTGGCATATTCGCTGGGGTCGATGGCTTTTTCGTTGGGGTTGGCGTCAAATTCGATGGGGTTGGTGTGTTTTTCCATAGTGTTTGCCTCTTTATCATGGGGTTAAACCTTCTATTGGATAACAGGCGTGCAGCTGCAATCAACGCTGTTTTGATATGTTTTTCAATGTGTTGAACGGAAGCGGGCGCTGCGGGTCCTTCCAGCCCGGCCTGCACGGGTACGCCGCGAGCGCGGAATTTCCCCAGCGCCAGCTTCAAAATGTCGATTTCGTTTCGTTTTTTTCGGCATATCCAATTGAGAAATAAGGATAACCCAAAAACAAAAAACGAAATGCCCTGCGAAATCACTTCGCAAAAACCAAGGAGATAGTGAGATGAAGATTGAACTGATGCCGCTGGATCAGGTGATTCCCTATGCGCGGAATCCAAGGATTAACGCGCACGCGATTGAAAAGGTCGCTGCCTCCATCAAGGAGTTTGGTTTCCGCCAACCGATTGTCACCGACAAGGAAATGGTGATCGTGGTCGGGCATGTGCGCTTTGAGGCAGCGAAACGGCTGGGCTTAAAGAAAGTGCCGGTGCATGTGGCTACGGAATTAACGCCGGAGCAGATCAAGGCGTACCGCATTACCGATAACCGCGTGGGCGAGGAATCGGAGTGGGACAAGGCGCTGCTCCAGTTGGAGATCACCGAACTGGATGACGCTTCCTATGACACCGACATGCTGGGCTTCAACGCGGAGGAACTGAAGGAGATTCAGGCCTCGCTGGATGAGCTGGCCGATGGGTTCGGCGAGGATGGCGCGGACGACATCGAGGAAGCGGACACCTCCGCCCGGATTGGTGGTTACACATTCCCTATCCCGCGAGAGCAATATCTCGAATGGTTAGAGGCCATGAAGCAGGACGTGGGCTTCGAGAAAAAAGAAATCATCGCAGAACTGAAAAAGCGGCTCGGATTATGAAACTGGTAAACGTCAACGATATTGCGCCTTCCACCTATAACCCGCGTGTGGCAGAGCCGGAGCGGCTGGATTTGATTGAACTCAGCTTACGCAAGCTGGGCTTCCTGCTGCCGCTCTATGCGACGCCGGACGGGGAAATCATCTCCGGTCACCAGCGTCATCATGTCGCCTGCCGCATGGGAGCCTCGCAGTTGCCGGTGGAAGTCACGCGCCCAATGGATTTGGCGGAGCGCAAAGGCGTCAACGTGGTGTTTAACCGCGCCACCAATGATTTAGGCCAGAGCGACACGGTGGCGGATATGACTGCCCGGATGCAGGCGTCGGATGTGCGAAAGCTGGCTGAAGGCCTGCCTGATAAGGCGGTTGATAGCCTGGAGTTTTATCCGTGCCTGAATGCCAAACCGCATCCGATTGCGCCGTTTTTGAAAGCCAACAAAAGCCGGTGGAAAGCCTATTCGCTGAACATTGCCAAAACGCTCCGGCGGCGCGGTATCACCATGCCTATCGTTGCCACGCGGGATTACCGCGTGGTGAACGGCATAGGCCGCTTGCAGCACTGTGCTGAACTGGGGCTGGAACAGGTGCCGGTGGTGTTTGTCACCGACGAGGAAGGAAAGCTGGCGGAAGCGATGCTGAATTACCTGTCGATGGATTTTGATATTCATCGTCGATACGAGGATCTGCTGCGCCATAATTCTTTCCGGCGCCTGCGTCAGGTGCGAAACAGCCTTGGGCGCGGCTTCATCTTCGCGGTGGCGGGGGATTCTACCGCCAAGGCCTTTGATATTCACGAGGCCGCTAACCGCGAACGCTGGATCAAACAGCATGGGCGCTGCGTGCTGGATTTCGGTGCGGGGCATTTGCATGAAACACGCATCCTTCGCAGCATGGGCATTACGGTCACGCCGTTTGAACCGTACCGGGTGGCGGAAAGTGATGAAATCGACAACGAAGCCAGCCTCGCGCTCACGCGGGAGTTTCTGCACGCGATTGGCACGCAGAAGCTGCGCTACTCGTCCATCTTCATTTCCAGTGTGTTAAACAGCGTTCCGTTTCAGGCGGATCGTGAGCATATCGCCTGTATCTGCGCGGCGCTGGCGGATGAGTCCACGCAGCTTTACGCGGTGGCGTCTGCCATCAACCATATCAACATCAAGCAGCTGAGTGGTTACCATTCGCTGAATGAACGGCAATCCGGTGCGGTGCTGTTCAAGTTGGATTATGAGCCGGGCATTACGCTGGGCGATATTGCCACTTCGCCGAAAGTGCAGAAGTACCACTCACAGCGGGAATTTTATGAATTGTTCAAGCAATTCTTCCTCGCGGTGCAGGTGGATGAAAGCAACAGCAACGTGCAGGCCATTTGCGGTAAGCCACGGGAAATTAATCTTAAAAGACTGAAAGCAGCACTCGAATTTGAGTTTGACCTTCCCTATCCTGATGGCAGCCGCATGGGGCTGGTAGCTGAAGCAAAGCAGGCCTTCTCCCGGCGGCTGGGAGTGAAGTTATGATTATTCTGCTCGATCTGAATTATACGCTGGTGGCCAATAGTCATGAGAAGCGCAAACCATTCGCCCTGCAAATCCAGCAGGAAACCTACCGTAACTGGCTGGTGAGTCTGGTTGCGCCCTATCACACCATCCTGATGACGGCGCGGCCTGAGAAGCACAAGCAGCCGACGCTGGATAGCCTGTATTTCAAGGCCGGATGGGTGCCGCAGGAAGCGCATTTCAACCGCTATTACAAACCGCCGCATATCGCCAAGCGCATCATGCTGGAGCAGCTGGTGTTGCCGAAACATGGGAAGAACGGCGAGCAATATCTGGCGATTGAGAGTAACCCGCGCACACAAGGAATGTATGCGGAATTCGGTATTCCTTCCGTCAAAGTATTTGAGAACGAACAATGGACAACACTTCCCACACCGTAATGGACATCCCGAAAGAATGGACGTTCGAGCACGCAGGCGTTGCCCAGAGTTTCAACCAGCATGTGCGCGAGCAGCTGCCTTGGTATGATCTGGTGACTGGCGCGGTGGCGCATATCGCCCGCCATTATATCCCGCAAGGCGGGTTGGTCTATGACATTGGCGCTTCCACCGGCAATATCGGCAAGGCACTGGAGGCGGCACTCACCCAGCGGCAGGCGCGGCTGGTGCCGATTGAGCCAAGCGCGGAAATGTGCGGCCAGTATTCGGGACCGGGCAAGGAGCATCTGGTGCAGATGGATGCCTGCCGGTTTGATTACGAACCGTTCGATGTGGCTGTGTGTTACCTCGTGATGATGTTCATGCCGGTGGGTGCGCGGGCGGCGTTTATCGCCAAGCTCCGCGCTGCACTCAAACCCGGTGGTGCGATTGTGATTGTCGATAAATGCGAATCAGCAACCGGCTATCAGGCCACAGTGCTATGGCGGCTGACGCTGGCGGGCAAAGTGGCGGCGGGTGTCAGCCCTGAGCATATCATCGCCAAGGAATTGTCACTCGGCGGCGTTCAGCGCCCGCTTGATCCCACGATACTCGGAGAGAATGCAGCGGAATGGTTTCGGTTTGGAGAGTTTGCGGGGTGGATTATCACGTCATGATAGGAACCCCTCATGCAAATTCTTCACAAGGTAGCAGTCATTGCGCGGTTCCTGAACCTGACCGAACGCCGGGTGCAGCAGCTGGCGCGGGATGGCATCATCCCCAAGGCCGAAAAGGGCAAATACGATCTGGTGCGCTGTGTGCAGCACTATGTGCGCTATTTGCAGGATCGCGCCTATGGCAATGCCGACGCGCCGCGTGACACGCATCACGAACGCGCCCGGCTGATTAAGGCGCAGGCCGATAAAACCGAACTCGAAGTGGCCGCACTTCGTAACCAACTGATTCCGATTGAAACGATTGAACATGACTGGATGCAGCAAGTGTCCGCCTGCCGGATGCGGCTGCTTGCCATACCCAGCAAAAGCGCCTTCCAGATCGCCGCCCTGAAGGAACCGACCGAGATTGAGCGGTTCCTGAAACGGGCGATTTACGAAGCATTGAGTGAACTCGCCCATGATGAACCCTTACCAGAAGCTGATGCAAAAAGTCCGGCAGGTGTGGATGCCGCCGCCGGAGCTAACCGTAAGCCAGTGGGCGGACGCAAACCGAAAACTAAGCCCGGAAGCAAGCGCCGAACCCGGAAGGTGGCGGACTGACCGAGCGCCGTACCAGCGCGGCATGATGGATGCGGTGAATGAACCCGGCGTGCGTGAGGTGGTGTTTATGACCTCCGCGCAGATCGGCAAAACCGAGATATTGAACAATATCCTTGGTTACTTCGTTCACCAAGACCCATCGCCGATTCTGTTCATCCAACCCACGCTGGAGATGGCAGAGGCTTGGAGTAAAGACCGGCTTGCACCGATGATCCGCGATTCGGACGCGCTGACGGAACTGTTCAAAGACCCGAAAAGCCGCAACAGCGACAACACGCTGCTGCATAAGAAATTCAATGGCGGGCATTTGACTATGGCGGGCGCCAACAGCCCGTCTTCACTGGCCAGCCGCCCGATACGGATTGTGCTACTCGATGAGGAAGATCGCTATCCCACCTCCGCCGGTTCTGAGGGTGATCCCGGCTCGCTGGCGCAAAAACGTACCACCACCTTCTGGAACCGGCTTCTGGTATCGGCCAGCACGCCGACGACTGAGGGCGAAAGCAAGATAGAAGCCCGCTTTCAGCAAAGCGACCAGCGGCTGTTCTTTGTGCCTTGCCCGGAATGCGGCGCGTTCCAGACGCTACGCTGGACGCAGGTAAAGTTCGACCGCGAAAACCCGGACGCGGCGCATTATGAATGCGAGCATTGCGCGGCGGTGCTGCAAGACAGTGACAAGCCGTGGATGCTGGCGCGTGGCGAATGGCGAGCGCAGGCGGAGTTTGCGGGCGTTGCGGGCTTTCATATCTCGGAGCTTTACAGCCCGTGGGTGCGTTGGGGCGAGATGGTGGAGAATTTCTTCAAAGCCAAGCGCCTGCCGGAAACGCTGAAAGTGTGGGTCAACACGAGCTTAGGCGAAACATGGAAAGAAGCCACCGAGGGCGTGGATCATACCGGCCTACTCAGTCGCAAAGAGAACTGGGGGCGCATCGTGCCGGTGGGCGTGGTGGTGATTACTGCCGGGGTGGACGTGCAGGATGACCGGCTGGAGGCGGAAATTGTCGGCTGGGGCGTTGGTCAGGAAAGCTGGTCTTTGCAATACCATGTGCTGCATGGTGACCCGGCGCAGGCCAAGCTGTGGGAGGATTTGGATCGCGTGTTGCGCCAGTCTTTCCAGCGTAGCGACGGGGTGAGCCTTTCGGTGGGATGCGCCTGCATCGACACCGGCGGGCATTACACGCAGAAAGTCTATGAATACTGCAAAGCCCGCGAGCATGACCGGGTGTTTGCGATTAAAGGCGCATCGCAAATCGGCAGGCCGTTGGTCAGCCGGTTCAGCCGCACCAACAAGCAGCGCGTGAAGCTGTTCACGCTCGGAACCGACACGGCCAAGCAGATGATCTATGCACGGCTGAAGATTCACCAGCCGGGCGCAGGTTACTGCCACTTCCCG
>CAZJFC010000017.1:0-5346 GCA_964545245.1 uncultured Rickettsiales bacterium | reverse complement strand
GGCGGAATACCCGGAAGAGTATTTCCGGCAGCTAACATCCGAGCGGGTGAAAACCAAGTTTGTGAACGGCCACCCCACGCGCCACTGGGTGCTGGCCAAAGGGCAACGCAACGAGGCGCTGGATTGCCGGGTGTACGCGCTGGCGGCGCTCTACATCCTGAACCCGAATCTGGATGCGCTGGTGCAGGAGATGGAACGCGAACGGCTCACGAAACAAAAACCCGAACCCGCCACGCCTGCAAGCGATGGTTGGATGGGCTTTGATGACTGGAATTTTAATTAAAGGAGAGAGGTAATATCGCGGAAGCCGCTTAAAACGCGGACAATGGAAATGGGCTTGGTATTGCCGTCATAGATAATCAGATAGGAGTATATGCCCCAAAAACGCACATCGCGTGGTGTTAAATCCTCCCGCTTGTGGCCGATAAAAGGCGATTCAGCAAGTTTTGCAAATGATTCAAAACATTCATCAATCACACGGGCAGCAGCGGTCGGATTATCCAGAGCAATGTAGTCCTGAATAGCAATCAGGTCATCCTGAGCTTCTGGTGTAAGGTCGAAATCGTACATTATTCGGCCTGCTTGTAGGAGGCGCGACGTTCTACGATCTGGCGATAGGCTTCATCGCCCGAAATCACTCTGCCCGCCTTGAGTGATGCGAGGCCTTTGTCGATCTCAAGATTGAGCATTTCAAGGCGCTTTTTCTTGACGGTTTCCTGTTCATCCAAAAGGCGCAGGCCTTCGCGGATAACTTCGCTGGCAGAGCCATAAAAGCCACTTTTTACTTTAGATTCAATGAACTGTTCCAGTTCTGGTGTGAGCGAGACATTCATAGGCATAACTCCTTATTTATAACCAATTATACACCAGATAACCAAAAATAGCAAGGATGGACATCAATGGTATTAACACTTTCTCAGGCGCAAACCGCGCTAGATGCGTGGATTGCGGCGGATTTGGCTGTGGCCAAAGGCCAGAGCTATTCCATGAACGGGCGCAGCCTGACGCTCGCCAATACCCGCGAGATTCGGGAGCAGATTCAGTATTGGGAGCGGCGCGTGCAGGCCTTCCAGCAAGTGATTCAAAACAACCAGCAAGCAGCCTTGGCGGATTTCAGCGATGACTAATTTACTCGACAGAACCATTGAGATGTTCTCACCGGAGGCGGCACTGCGCCGCGATACGGCGCGGAAGATTCTCCATGCCCAGCGTGCCTATGAAGCTGCCCAGCCCTCGCGCCTGCGGAAAATCAAAACCGATCCGGGCAGCGGCGACGCGGTGGTGGAACGCGCCGGGGAATCACTGCGCCTGCAAGCCCGCTATCTGGATGAAAACCACGATCTGGCGCGGGGCGTGCTGAACTGCCTTGTCAATAATGTGGTCGGGCGCGGGATTACCATTGAGCCGCAGGTCAAGCGTGCCGGTGGCGAGCTGGCCAAGGAAATCAACGAGCAGCTGGTGGAACTGTGGGAGGAATGGATTCGCTTCCCGGAAGTGACGTGGGAATTACACTGGAACCATATGCTGCGCCTGCTGGCGCGGTGCTGGTTCCGCGATGGCGAAGTGCTGGTAAAGCATATCGAAGGCACGGGTGCGGCGCTCGATCATGGCACGCTGGTGCCGTATTCGCTGGAACTCATTGAGGCCGATTATCTGCCTTTTGATTACCATGACGAACGCAAACGCATCATCCACGGAGTGGAAAAGAACGCATGGCGCAAGCCGCGTGCCTATTTCCTCTACAAAGATCATCCGGGTGACCGGCATAATTTTGTGACCAAACGCGATGTGAAGCGCTATCCGGCGGAGAAAATCATCCACCTGAAAACCGCTGACCGCATCGCGCAGACGCGGGGCGTTTCCATCTTCGCCAGCGTGATGACGCGCATGGAGGATATTAAGGATTATGAGCTTTCCGAGCGGCTGGCGGCAAAGGTCGCGGCCAGCATTTGCGCCTATGTGCGCAAGAATCTGGATGCGCCAATGAGTTCCACGCAGGTGGATGGCGCGGGCAACCGCCTGATGAAAATGCAGCCGGGGATGATTTTTGACAATCTCCTGCCCGGTGAGGAAATCGGCATGATTGATAGCAATCGCCCAAATGCCATGCTGGAGCAATTCCGCAATTCACAGCTGCGGGCGGTGGCGGCGGGAACGGCCACCGGCTTTTCCAGTATCGCCAAGGATTACAACGGCACCTACAGCGCCCAGCGTCAGGAACTGGTGGAACAATCCATCCATTACGGCGTACTGCGCGATTATTTCATTGAACGCTGTGTGCATCCTATCTGGGAACGGTTCGTCGATATGGCGGTGCTGTCCGGGCAGATCACCATAGCCGAGGGCAGCATCAACCCGCGTTCGCTGAAGAAAGCCAGCTTCCAAGGACCCATCATGCCGTGGATTGACCCGCAGCGTGAGGTAAACGCAGAGGAAAAAGCGGTGGCGGCAGGCTTTAAGTCGCGGTCGCAGGTGGTGCGCGAGCGTGGCGGCAATCCGCAGGACGTATTCGAGCAAATCAAACAGGAACGCGAGCAGGAAACGGAGGCAGGCATCACCTTCAGTACCAGCACGCACGGCAAAACCCAAAAGGAGGAACCATCCGATGACAAACCAACCGGAAATACTGACAAGGACGATTGATTTAACCTCCCGCTCCATCGTGGACACTGAAAGCCGCCTCGTGCGGCTTTCTTTTTCTTCGGAGGAACCGGTCACCCGCCAGTCGCTATTTGGCGATGCGTGGGTGGAAGTGCTGGGACATGCGGCGGAGGAAGTGGATTTCTCCCGCCTGAATAACGCCGCGCCGGTGCTTTATAACCATGACCGAAGCGAACGGGAAAACCGCATCGGCGTGGTGGAACGGGCATGGATTGAAAATGGCCGTGGCTATGCGGAAATCCGTCTGTCCAAACGCGCTGAGGTGGAAGGCCTGTGGCAGGACGTGCGCGACGGAATCCTCCGTAACGTGTCGGTGGCCTACCGCATCCATGAGCGCAAACTCATTGAAGAACCCGAAAACCAACCAGCCCGTTACCGTGTCGTCCGCTGGACGCCGATGGAAATCTCGCTGGTCGATATTCCCGCCGACGCATCCGTTGGCATTGGCAGGAAACTGGAGGCCGAAAGCCTTCCCTCACAACCAACCCAACCTAAAAAGGAGACTACCATGCCCGAAGCAGTCAAAGAAACCGGGGAACGTGCTGAAAACGCGATTCCCGCAACGCCGCCCGTGAATGCCGATCAGGTGCGGCAGGAAGCCCTGAACGCGGAGAAAGCCCGCCGGACGGAAATCCGCAGCCTGTTTGATAAGCACGGCGATCATATCGCCCTGCGTGACCAGTGCCTTGATGATCCGGCGGTGGATGTGGGCGAAGCCCGCAAGCTGTTGCTGGAGGCAATCGGCAAGCGCGAGGAACCGGTGGCGAGCAATCAGCGCATTGAAGTGGGCGATACGGAGGTGGAGAAATTCTCCCGCGCCGCTGAAGACGCCATTGCCTACCGCGCCGGTATCGCTGGCAAGGATGTTAAGCCAACGGAACTGGTGGGTTACACACTGCTGGAGATGGCGCGGCAATCGCTGGAACTGCGCGGCATTCGCACCGCCCATATGGATAAGCGCGAGCTGGTGGCGCGTGCCTTTACCCATTCCACCAGTGACTTCCCGAAACTGCTGGAGAACAATTCCCGCAAGGCCATGCTGCGCGGCTATGAGGAAGCGGAGGAAGTCTTTACGATGTTCACCCGCACCGGCAATCTGACGGATTTCAAAACCCATAGCCGCTTTGGGCTGGGCGTGTTTGAGAAGCTGGATGAAATCCCCGAAAGCGGCGAATACAAGCACGGCACGATTGGCGAACGGGCGGAAAGCATCAAGCTGGCCACCTACGGCAAGCTGTTTTCTATCACCCGCCAAGCGATCATCAATGATGACCTGACCGCCTTTACCGATATTCCCCGCAAGATGGGGCGTGCGGCGGCGCGGACGGTGGGTGATCTGGTGTTCAGCATCCTGATTGATAACCCGGCGATGAGTGACAGTGTGGCGCTGTTCCATGCCAATCACAATAATCTGGCAAGCAGCGGCACGGCGATTACCGCCGCAAGCGTCGGCGCTGGGCGCACTGCTATGCGGACGCAAAAGGACGGTTCGGCCACGCTCAATATCCGGCCTTCCTTCCTGATTGTGCCTGCCGCGCAGGAAGATACGGCGCGGGTGCTGATGACCTCCGAAACCGATCCATCCAAAACCAATAGCCGCGTGCCGAACCCGGTGCGTGGTGCAGCGGAAATCATCGTGGATGCACGTCTGGATGATGCGTCCACTACCGCATGGTATCTGGCCGCTGACCCGAACACCTTCGACACTATCGAGGTGGGCTATCTGGATGGCATTGCCGCACCATTCCTTGACCAGCAAGACGGCTGGACGATTGACGGGGTGGAATACAAGGTGCGTATCGACGCGGCGGCAGCGCCGCTGGAATTCCGTACCCTGTATAAAAATCCGGGCGCTTAAGCTGACGTAGAGGTGCTTCCCGTCAGCCTTTCATATTCTTCAAATGATAGCAGAATAGCTGGTTTTCCATCCTGCCTTTGTACGGCAACGGGTTCAGTTTTTACCTGCTCAAGCAGGGCTGGCCAGTTTTTCTGCGCGTCATTTATGGAAACGGTTTTCATCGGCACCTCCTAATTCTCAGAAAATTATAACACCAACCAACTCGCATTAAAGGAGAAATCTCATGGCTACCAACTATGTTCAGGAGGGTAAAACCCTCAACTATACCGCTGGCGCGGATATTACCTCCGGCCAGTTTGTGCTGATCGGCAGCATTGGCGCTGTTGCCAAAACCGACATCGCCAATGGCAAAACCGGTGCGGTGCATATTTGCGGCGTGTTCAGCATTCCCAAGGCCAGCGGCGCGGTGACACAAGGCGCAAAGCTGTATTGGGACGAGAGCGAAAGCGAAGTCACCACCACAGCTACGGATAACACGCTGATCGGTGTGGCGGCAGCGGCAGCAGCTTCCGGCGATAGCAACGCGCAAGTGCTGCTTAATGTGGGGCTGTGATGGCGTTCATGGATGACATGCACGGCCACCATCTCACGCTGCTTGAAACGCTGGACGGGCGGGAGGTGCTCTATTCCCCGCAAGGGGGAGCCACCCGCCCGGTATCAGGGATGTTTCAGGCCTATTCAGAACTGGTGGGCGGCGAATCGGTAGAAGTGGTGGCCAACCACCCCGTGCTATCGGTTCGCACCGCTGATGTTCCGGAAATCGCCACCGGTGACGGCTTCACCATCGGCGGCGATGAATATGAAGTGGTGACCATCCGCCCGGACAG
>CAZJFC010000016.1:27154-31313 GCA_964545245.1 uncultured Rickettsiales bacterium | reverse complement strand
GCTTCAACGGGGTGACTGCCGGAACCAGCGTTGGCACTTATGAGATATCGGCATCGATAAATGGCGGCGGCAACTATAACGTCATTAATGACCCGACAGCAGAGTTAACCATCACCAAGCGCGATATCACAGCCAGCTTCAAGGATGATTATGTAAGGACCTACGGTGATGACAACCCGGCCATAGACGGTTCCCACTTCAACTACGCCAACCTCTACACCGGCGATAACGGCAACGGCTTTGCAGTAACCCCTGGCTTCAACGGGGTGACTGCCGGAACCAGCGTTGGCACTTATGAGATATCGGCATCGATAAATGGCGGCGGTAACTACAATGTCATCAATGACCCGACAGCGGAACTGGCTATCACTAAACGCACAATTACCGTATCATCTAAAGGTGACGTACAAAAAGTTTATGGTAATGAAAACCCTGAGCTTAAGCATAACAACTTTGTATTCACCAACCTTTATAGCGGTGATAATGTAAATGATATAATTTTAAACACGGATTATAACGGCGTCCATGAGGGAAGCGGTGTTGGTAACTACATACTCTCAACCAGCTTTGATGCAGGGCATAATTACCAGCTCATCACTCCGGTCGATACTGGATTGAATATTAATAAACGGGATGTGACAGCAAGCTTTAATGCTAATTACAGCAAAGGTTTTGGCGAGGTGAACCCGGTTATTGACTATACGCACTTTACGTTTGATGGCCTATACAATATTGATAACGGCTCTGATTTTACAATTACAATGGATTTCTATGGCGTGGGTAAAAATACACCGGCTGGGCAGTATGATATCTTTGCTTCAATTAGCGGAGGAGATAACTATAATATAATTAATCAGCCATCTGCTAAAATAACAATTGCCGTAGCGCCAACCCCTACTCCTAAACCAATCCCATCATCTGCTGATGAAATGCCGAGTACAGTTGAGGTTGTTTCCCAGCATCCTTCCATAAAGAATGAAGGGATAAAGGAAAATGTAAACTATGGCTCTAGTCCAGATGATTACGAGCAAGGCAGCGGTGATGTGGCTACTGAAGAGGAATATGAACAGGCCGCACGTGAAAATTCTGGCCTGATTATGGAAATCGACGAAAACCTCGCAAAATTCTTTGGGTTATATTAACCGTTAGATTACATCTCGTACCACCGAGGTGTACTAGTTAAACTAAATGGGAACCCCTAGGATACCTTCAACTCATTGAACTGTATGGATTACGCCTTGAAATGGCGACCCCTACGGGAATCGAACCCGTGTTACCTCCGTGAAAGGGAGGTGTCCTAACCGCTAGACGAAGGGGTCATAAACCGTTCATAAAAAGAGCAGTTATAAGCAGTGAGGCCGCGAATATTATTTACATCGAAGCCTTTTGCAAGTAAAAAATTGTACATGCCCAAAAAACAAACTGCAAAACCGCGCGCTCATGGCGCTAAGCCATTGAAGAAAGCTGCAAAAAAGCCGGTTGATAAAAATAATTATGGCAGTGAATATAAAATTGATCTTGATGCGTTTTACCGCAATATTTCCGAAGGAATCGCGGTATATTCCGAGATTTTAAAGTCTTATGCATCTAAAATCCCTATGCGCCCTAGCGGGAATATTGACCCGCTTAATGTTAATTCTGCCTTTTTTGATGCATTCCAGAAACTGGCTGCCGATCCTGATAAGGTTTTTGACTCCGGTGTGGAATTATACCGCCAGCTTTCCGGTTTATGGCTTAATTCCGCGCAGGCTTTTTTGCAGAAAAGGCCGGTAAAAGAAGGTGCAAAATCACGTGATAAACGCTTCCGTGATGGGATGTGGGAAGAAAATCCTTACTTTAAGTTCCTGAAAGATGCTTATCTGGTTTATGCCGAATGGTTGCTTCAACTCACCCGCGGAATTGAGGGGATGGACAAAAAATCCCGTGAAAAGCTCGAATTTTATACCAGCCAGTTCATTGATGCTATAAGCCCCAGCAATTTCCTGTTTACCAACCCTGAGGTGTTGCGGGCAACGCTTGAAACCAATGCCGAAAACCTTGTACATGGGTTGAAGAACCTTGCGCATGATATTGCGCAGGGGAATATTACCCAGACAGGTTTTGAGGCTTTCGAACTGGGCAAAAATATTGCGACAACTCCCGGCAAGGTAGTTTTCCAGAATGAATTATTTCAGTTGATACAATATGAACCCGTAACAAAAGATGTTTATAAAACCCCGCTTTTATTCATTCCTGCGTGGATAAATAAATATTATATCGCCGATCTGAAGCCGGAGAACTCGCTGGTGAAATGGCTGGTGGAGCATGGATATACGCTGTTCATGGTTTCGTGGGTGAACCCTGATTCGCGGCATAAGAACAAAGATTTTGCTGACTATGTGAAGAGTGGCCTGCTTACTGCTGTGGAGCAGGTTTGCAAAATCACCGGTGAGGATAAGCTTAATGCAATAGGTTATTGCCTTGGCGGAACATTGCTCGCGACAACGCTTGCCTATATGGATGCCAAAAAGGATAAGCGCATTAACTCGGCCACTTTCCTTACAACGATGCTGGATTTTTCCGAAGCGGGAAACCTTTCGATATTCATTGATGATGAGCAGCTTGCAATGTTGGAAAAGCGCATGTCGGAAACCGGGTACCTGGATGGGCGCGAAATGGCACTTACGTTCAGTATGCTCCGCGCGAACGATTTGATATGGTCATTCGTGGTAAACAACTACCTGCTTGGCAAAGACCCGCTTTCGTTCGATTTGTTATACTGGAATTCCGATTCAACGCGTATGCCTGCAAAGATGCATAGTTTTTATCTGCGTAACATGTACCTGAAAAACCTGTTGGCAAAACCCGGCGGTATTGAAATTGACGGCGTGAAGATTGACCTGCGCAAAATCAGGAATCCGGCCTATTTCCTTTCAACGTTGAAAGACCATATCGCGCCGTGGAAATCGACTTATAAAGGCGCTGCATTATTGCCGAATTCAACATTTGTTCTGGCGGATTCCGGTCATATTGCTGGTGTGGTGAATCCTCCCTCGGCGGCAAAATACCCTCACTGGATTAATGGCAAACTCAATGAAAAACCGGATGGATGGCTGAAACACGCAAAAGAGGAAGCAGGTTCGTGGTGGCCGAACTGGCATAAATGGAATATCAACTTTACCGGCTCCAAGGTGCCGGCAAGAAAAATCGGCAAGTCGCTTGAAGATGCGCCGGGAAGTTATGTAAAAGTGAGGACATGATGGCACTGAAAGGAAAAACTGCAATTGTTACCGGTTCAACTTCCGGCATTGGCCTGGGTATAGCATATGCTTTCGCGGAGCAGGGTGTGAATATTGTAATTAACGGCTTTGGCGATGCTGCGGCAATTGAAAAAGAACGTGCGGAGCTGGAAAAGAAATTTGGTATCAAGGCGGTTTATTCCGCGGCTGATATGACAAAGCCAGACCAGATTAAAAAAATGGTTGAGGATGCAAAACCGGATATTCTTGTGAATAACGCAGGCATCCAGCATGTTGACAATATCGAGGATTTTCCTGACCAGAAATGGGATGCGGTCATCGCCATCAACCAGTCATCGGCATTTCATGCGATCAAGGCGGCTGTTCCGATTATGAAAGAGTGCAAATGGGGGCGCATAATCAACATTGCTTCGGCGCATGGCCTTGTTGCTTCCCCCAAAAAATCAGCTTACGTCGCGGCAAAACACGCAGTTGTGGGTTTAACCAAAGTGGTTGCGCTTGAAACTGCCGAGCATTGTATCACCGTGAATGCGATCTGTCCGGGTTGGGTACTAACTCCGCTGGTAAAAGCGCAAATTGAGCAGCGTGCGGCGGAGAACGGCACAACTTTCGAGCAGGAAAAAATCAAGCTGGTTGCCGAAAAACAACCGAACAAAGAATTCGCAACCCCGGAAGAGATCGGCGCGTTAGCGGTATTCCTCGCGGGTGATATGGCAAAGAACATCACCGGAACCCATATCTCGATTGATGGCGGCTGGACAGCGCAGTAACTATTTCTTCTGCTGAATATTCACCGTGGATTTATCAATCCCAACCGCAGCCGGGCCGTCATAAGGCAAAACTTCTGTTCCGCGGTTCGGGTCAATGCATGGCGGGCGGTTGATTCCGCAATCCCAGCGGTGGCCTGCCGGGGTTCCGGC
>CAZJFC010000016.1:19444-27144 GCA_964545245.1 uncultured Rickettsiales bacterium | reverse complement strand
CCATTCTGCTGCCGCGGAAATATTTGCATTCGCAGAGCTTATTTGAAAAACATTGGGTTATGCCCACGGTTTGGGCGGTGCATGAGCTAACGCTTGGGGCGTTTTCGGCAAGGGCGGGAAAAGCCGCCACAACCATAATTATTGCAAAAATCCTGCGCATATAACCTCTTTTTTAATTATTAGAGCAAGAAATATACCAAAAATAAAGCATTTCTTGATAAACCGGGATATTAATGAAAAGGTAAGGGGCATGAAAAAACTGGCAATTATCGGGCTGGGGTTGATAGGTTCATCGGTCGCCCGCGGGCTTAAGGGCAAATTCCACATTATCGGTTACAACCGTAACGCCAAAATCAGCGCGCAGGCGCTTAAGGAAGGAGTAATTGATGAAGCGCCGGAAATCCTTAGCGATGCTGTGCAGGATGCCGATATTATCATGCTTTGTACCCCAATCCGCTATTATGAGTCAATTTGCAACGAAATTTCCGAATATATCCAGCCGGGCGCGATAATCACCGATGTCGGCTCGGTAAAAACTGCGGTAATCCATAAGGTTTATAACCATTTGCCGCCGGGCGTCCACCTCGTTCCCGGCCACCCGATAGCTGGTAAGGAAACCTCTGGTTATGAATCTGGCGATGGCAGGTTGTTCGTGGGCAAAAAAGTCGTCCTTACGCCGTTGCCAAAAACCAGCACGCAGGCCCGCCTTGAAATTGAGAATTTATGGAAAGACCTTGGCTCCGTACCAGAGATCATGACCGCGGCAGAGCATGATAAAATCTATGCGGCGGTATCCCATGCGCCGCAGCTTCTGGCGTATGCATTCAAAATGGCGCTTTCCCACAAGAAATATGCCCTTGATAAACAGCCGGAAGGTGATTTTAAAACCGCGCTCAGGATAGCGAACTCGCCACCGGAAATCTGGGTGGATATATTCCAGCTTAACCGCACGCATATTTTCAAGTTCCTTGAGAAGATATTTGCCGGGATCCTCCATATCGATAAATTCTCCAATCAGGTGGAATTGCGTAAAAAACTTGGCGGCACAGCAAAAGAAACCTCGCTTACCGGTGACAGGAAATATGATGCGGCGCAAGTGTTCGCAGCTTTGCTGGGCAGCCTTGTCCTGTTCTGCGTTGAAGATGACTTTGAAAATGAAGTTGGGCGCAGGTTCTCTGCTTCTGACATTCACGGCGCGCTTGCAATGCTCGATACTCCTATGGAAGCGCAGGAGAAGAAAGAATTTGAAAATTATGCAGGCAGCGGCCTGAGGGATTTCTCAATTCTTTCACTTGCTGATGTTACCGGTTTAGTGGCGGATTATGAAGAGGAAATCGCCCTCCTGCGGGCGCTTGTCCACCGCAAGATTTTTGAGATAACCGCGGCGGTAGAATCGGATAGCGGTGCTTTGCTTCAGGAAAAACTTAGCGAAGCCCTCACCGAAACGGCTTAATATATTGCGCTAACCAAAGCCACAAACAGCAATAATCCTGTATGCACATTGGATTTAAACAGCATCAGGCAATTCTCACGGTTATTGATATCCAGGACTCGCACCTGCCAGACCATATGCGCGGCAGCAATTAAAAAAATCGGCACAAACGGGATTTTAAACCCAAGCTCATAAACTGCGGTAACGAAGAAGCAGAACAGGAATTTTGCATAACATGCAGTAACGAAATATTTTGTCTTCTCGCCTAACTTGAGCGCAGTGGACTTTACGCCGATTTTAATATCGTCATCCTTGTCCTGATGGGCGTAGATCGTATCATAACCCAGCGTCCAGAATATCGCGCCGAGATACATAATAAAAACATGTGCGTCTAAAGTTCCCGCCGCATTCAAATAGCCCATCAATATCCCATAGTTGAACACGATTCCCAGCATTAGCTGCGGCCAATAGGTTATTCGCTTCATGAACGGGTAAAGCACCACCAGCGGCATGATAGAAAAGCCCAGATATATCACTTTCACAGGCAGGGTAAGCAGCACCCCAAGCCCAATTGACAGTAATATTGCAAGGAAAACCAGCGCCTGTTTCATTGAAATTTCACCGCTGGCAAGCGGGCGGGTTTTTGTGCGTTCCACTTTCGCATCAAAATTTCTGTCGGCCATGTCGTTAATAACACAGCCTGCCGCACGCATAACAATTGCGCCGATTCCATAAGCCACATAAAGCCATAAATCCTTGTTCCCGGCGAGTGCCAGCCCAAACCAGCATGGTAAAAGCAACAGCCATATGCCCACTGGTTTATCAAACCTTGCCAAACGTAAATACGCGCGTATATTCACCATCATGAAAATCAGGTTATACGCATCGGACAAACTTTCAAGCGGCACAAAATTCCCGTTGAGCCGTGAGCAGGGCAATTATCTGCACAATGTCCTGCGCTGCAAGGATGGCGACGAGATATTCCTGTTCAACAACGAGGATGGCGAATACAACGCTAAATACCACAACCGTACCGAAATTGAGATTCTGGGGCAGACACGCGAGCCGAATAAGCACCCGCGCGTGACCTTGCTTTTTGCCCCGGTGAAATTCGGCAAGATCGACCAGCTCGCGCAAAAGGCTACCGAGCTTGGGGTTACTGCGCTGCAACCTGTCCACACACGCTTCACCCACATCAACCGCATCAACTATGATAGGCTGAAAGCTAATGCGATTGAAGCAGCAGAGCAGACCGGGCGCATTGATATCCCCGAAATTAACGAAATTGAAAAGCTCGATAAGCTGATTGAAAAATGGGACGTTACCCAGAAAATCATTTTCTGCGATGATACGCTTGAAGCGGAACATATCGGCACCGCGCTTTCAAAACTGAAGAAAACCGAGTTTGGCTATGCGGTTCTGATCGGCCCTGAAGGCGGGTTCGCCCCGGACGAAGTTGAACTGCTAAAATCGAAGGATTTCGTTATCCCGGTAACTATGGGGAAACGCCTGCTTCGTTCAGAGACGGCTGCGCTTGCCGCGCTAGCTGTTTTCCAGTCCAGCCCGATTGGTGATTGGAATGAATAAAGTTAAGCCCCGACCGTGATGGCGCTTTCCGGATAGCGTTCTTTCGCCAGCGTTTCCAGATTCGCGATTCTTTGGTGCATGAATTCCACCTGGCCAAAGGTGCGTGTTTCAGTCCTTATAGCCTCTATACAGGACTGAGGGGAAGAAGTTATCATACAGGCAAAACGGTCTGATTGTATGACCAAATCCCGCAAAGTATTTTTTTCTATATGCATAACCGCAATTCCGGTTGCTATCATGATTGCTCCTATGCCGGCTCCTATTTCACTGTGCAAAGCTGTGCCGAGGAGCATGATGGCAGCTCCTCTGCCGATGGACTTTCTTACAAAACCAGTTTGGTCTTGCAGAGGGGATTTGCTGAGAAAATCTACTTGCGCCATTGACTACGCGAGATACGCCTTAAACTGGAGCGGTGTCATTTTATCGTGCAGGCTTTTGGAAATAACCAGATCATCGCCATTATGATATGTAGGTTGATGTTCCGGGGAAATTACGATATTGAAATCAAACTCCGAGTTTAATTTTTTCTCGCACTCAGCAAGAAAATCATCATATTCAGGCGCATGTACCTGAAACTCGTTTTCATCGATAATATAAAGAGCTGTCATAGATATTAATAATCCTTAGTGATTGTATACCTAATCACAACAGGAATTACAACTTTATTTTCGCGGTTAATTGTGTATCCATAAGCCATGACCAAAAAACTCTACCTTATCGACGGCTACGGCTTCCTTTTTCGCGCATACCACGTTATGCCCCCGCTTTCCAACCCTGAGGGGCTTCCCGTGGGTGCGGTTTACGGCTTTACGAACATGCTTATCAAGCTGACCCGCGAGCATAAGCCCGATTATATGGCTCTGGTGCTGGATTCCGGCAAGGACACTTTCCGCAATGAGATATACAAGGAATATAAGGCGAACCGCCCGCCCGCGCCGGAAGACCTTATCCCGCAATTCCCGCTGATACGCGACGCGGCCACTGCGATGGGGTTAAGAACCCTTGAAATGCAGGGCTATGAGGCTGATGACATTATCGCAACCTATGCCAAACGCGCGCGTGAGCAGGGTGTTGAGGTAACTATAGTCTCAACCGACAAGGATTTAATGCAGCTCGTAAGCGATGGTTACGTGCAAATGTATGACCCGGTAAAAGCGCGTTATATTCAGGAGGCCGAGGTCCACGAGAAATTCGGCGTATATCCCGGCAAGGTGCTCGATGTACTTTCGCTGATGGGCGATAGCTCCGACAACGTCCCCGGCGTTCCAGGCATCGGCCCAAAAACCGCGGCGGAGCTGATAAACCAATATGATACGCTTGATGAGCTTTTGCTGCGTGCGGAGGAAATAAAGCAGAACAAGCGCCGCGAAACGATTATCGCGAATAAGGAGCAGGCGCTTCTTTCCCGCAGCCTGATAAGCCTGCACTATGATGTGCCGGTTACGGATAAAATCGAGGAATTTGAATATAACGGCCATCAGGTGCAGAACCTCGCGGATTTTTGCCGCAGGCAGGGTTTTAAATCCTTGCTGAACAAGCTGGAGAATGGCGGTTTGAAAACCTCCGTAGGTGCCAAGCCAGAAACCCCGACAGCAATTGCAGGGGAAAAAATAAGTTTCACACGGGAAGAAATTACATCCTCAGCGCAGCTTTCAGAATGGCTGAAAAAAATATCTGAAAAATTTGCTGTATTCTTCGTTGAAGATGCCGGAATTGCGCTTGCTGCGAAATCCGGCTCTGCTTTTATTAAGTTCAGTGGTGCCAGCGTTGTCGCCGGTTTTGACTTTGACGGCACGGGGCAAGGCCTTATCCGCGAAGAAGTTTTAAAGCAGCTTTCACCCGTATTCCTTGAGCCTTCGATATTAAAAATTTCGCACGATATCAAGGCGAATTTCGACGTTTCTGTTGCGCCGTTCGATGATGTTCAGGTGATGGAATATGTCCTTGCGACCGGCCTTACCAGCGGCAATTTTCCCGATATTGCGCCTGACCTCCCGAAAGTGGGGGATTTAAAAGGAAGCGGTAAATCCAAACGCACCTTGAGAGATATTCCGGCGGCGGAATTGCTGGAATATGCGTGCAGCCATGCCGAATTTTTATTCATCCGCCATGCCGAACTGCGCCAGAAACTTTTTACCGACAAGCTGCTCACGGTCTATGAGAAAATCGATAAGCCGCTAATCAACGTGCTCTCAAAAATGGAGGGGCGTGGAACCAAGGTTGACCGCGCATATCTTGCAAGTCTTACTTCCATGTTTAGTGAAAAAATTGCTGAGATTGAACAGCAAATCTATAAGCTGGCAGGCAGGGAGTTCAACATCGGCTCCCCGGCGCAGATAGGTGAAATCCTGTTTGGCGAAATGTCGCTGGATCATGGCAAGCGCAACAAAAAATCCGGCAAATATTCAACCTCCGCGTCGGTGCTGGAGGAACTGGCTTTACAAGGCCACGAAATTGCCGAGAAAATCCTCGATTGGCGGCAGCTTGCAAAGCTTATGTCCACCTACACCGAATCCTTGCCCAAACAGATTGACCTTAAAACCGGCCGTGTGCATACCGAATTCAACATGACGGTAACGGCGACCGGGCGCTTAAGCTCCACCGAGCCTAATCTGCAAAACATCCCCATCCGCAGTGAGGAAGGCCGCAAAATCCGCAATGCCTTTATCGCCGAGCCGGGCAACAAGCTGATCTCCGCCGATTATTCGCAGATCGAACTGCGCTTGCTTGCCGATGTCGCCAACATCGAGCCGCTGAAAGAAGCCTTCCGCAACGGGCAGGACATCCACACGATAACCGCCCACCAGATATTCGGCATCCCGCTTGAGCAGGTCGACGGAAACTACCGCCGTATGGCAAAAACCATCAATTTCGGCATTATCTACGGCCTTTCCGCGCATGGGCTTTCCACCCGTATGCGCATCCCGCGTTCCGATGCGGCGCGGTTTATTGAGGCTTATTTCGCGCAATATCCCGGCATCCGCGAATATATGGACAACACAGTAGAAACCTGCCGCCGTCAGGGTTACGTAGAAACCATTTTTGGCCGCAAATTATACATCCGGGGTATAAACGACAAAAACCACGCCATCCGCAGCTTTTCCGAACGCGCGGCGATCAACGCACCATTGCAAGGTTCGGCGGCGGATATAATCAAAAAAGCGATGATAGAGCTTGACCGCATAAATGCCCCAATGACGTTACAGGTGCATGACGAATTACTGTTCGAGGTTCCGGAGGCCGATGCCGAAAAAGCCGCCGCAAAAATCAAATCCGTAATGGAACGCGCAGCCATGATTTCCGTGCCTTTGCTGGTCGAGGCAAAAATCGGGGATAACTGGGGCGAGATTCATTAGAAAAATCAAAACTATTTGTTTACTTCCCATGGGATTTCTACTAATTTCCGGAGATTATGGTATTGAGCGGCTTAAAATCAGTAGTAATTTCCGGTAAGGAAGTCCTTCCCATCATTGAAGGCGGGAAGGGCATCAGCGTTTCCAGCGGCGTGTCTTCGGGCGCATTTGCGGCGGCTGGCGCGGTGGGGACATTCTCCGGCGTGAACGCCGATTATATCGATGAAACCGGCAAGGTCGTCCCGCTGGTTTACAAGGGCAAAAACCGCCTTGAAAAGCACCATGAACTGATTGATTACAGCATCAGCGCTGCGGTTTCCCAGGCCCGTATCGCCCACGATATTTCCAAAGGCAATGGCCGCATCCACATGAACGTGCTGTGGGAAATGGCCGCCTGTCAAAAAATCCTGCATGGCGTGCTTGAGCGCACAAAAGGCATTATCCACGGCATAACCTGCGGTGCGGGCATGCCCTATAAACTCGCTGAAATTGCCGCGAAATATAAAGTTTTCTATTATCCGATCGTTTCCTCAATGCGTGCTTTCCGCGCCCTGTGGAAGCGTTCATACGAAAAATCAAAAGAATTCCTCGGCGGTGTGGTCTATGAAGACCCGTGGCTTGCCGGTGGACATAACGGCCTTTCCAACAATGAAGACCCGCGCCAGCCGCAAGACCCTTATCCGCGCGTTGCTGAGCTTCGCAAATTCATGAACGAGGTCGGCCTTAACGATGTGCCGATCGTTATGGCGGGCGGCGTTTGGTTTCTCCGCGACTGGACGCATTGGCTCGATAACCCGGAGATCGGCCCGATAGTTTTCCAGTTCGGCACCCGCCCGATAGTCACCAAGGAAAGCCCGGTTTCCGACGAGTGGAAGCGCAAGCTTATTACCCTCAAGGAAGGCGATGTTTTTCTGAATAATTTCAGCCCGACAGGTTTTTATTCTTCTGCGGTTGATAACCAGTTCATACGCGAGCTGGATGAGCGCAACCATCGCCAGATAAAATATACCATGACGCCGGATAACCATTGCGCAACGCCGCTGCCGCTTGGCCCGCGTGCGCGTATCCATTACGTTACGCCGGAGGGCAAGGCGCTTGCCGAAAAATGGGTTGCCGAAGGTTTCACCGAATCCCTCAAAACCCCCGATGATACGCTGATATTCGTAACCCCTGAAAAAGCTGCCGAAATCTACAAAGACCAGGTGGATTGCATGGGCTGCCTTTCGCATTGCCGTTTTTCCAACTGGAAAGACCATGACGATTACACCACCGGCAAAAAACCCGATCCGCGCAGTTTCTGCATCCAGAAAACCCTGTGGGATATCGCG
>CAZJFC010000016.1:12579-19434 GCA_964545245.1 uncultured Rickettsiales bacterium | reverse complement strand
CGCCGGACGTCGCGCAGCAGGTCCGCACCGACCAGATCAACTGCATGGGCTGCCTTTCGGCCTGCCAGTTCAGCAACTGGTCGCAGCATGACGATGTGAAGAACACCACGGGCCGCACGCCGGACCCGCGCAGTTTCTGCATCCAGAAAACCCTGTGGGATATCGCGCATGACGGAACCGATATTGACAACGAGCTTATGTTCAGCGGCCACAACGCCTACAAATTCCGCGATGACCCGTTCTACGCCAACGGCCACGTTCCAACAGTAAAGGAACTGGTGGATAGGATAATGACCGGGGATTAGGCCACTTAAGTGCCATAATCTTGATTTTATAACCCCGATGTGATAAAATCGCTGAATGAAAACAATAACTCCGCAAGATATAGAAAACCAGATTATAGCCGTGCTGCAAAACCGGTCCGACATTTTGCAGCCATTTTTTGAGGAATATCTTGAAGATTTTTTATTCGGGAAAATCCTGGAGCAGTCGGATAGCGGTGATTACATGAGCTGTGAAGAACTAAAAAAGGCTATTGATGAAAGTTCTGATTGACAGAAATTTTTACAAAGATTTAAAAAAGCTGGGCAATAAGAATCTTGAAGCTAAGGCCATAAAGGTGATTGAACAGATGGAATCTGCTGAATTGCTTGCCCAGATAGGCAATTTAAAGAAAATGAAAGGTTATTCAAATTATTACCGGGTCCGGCTTGGTGATTACAGGTTTGGCATCAGGGTAGACAGTGACAAAATCCTTGTCATGAGATTTCTCCACCGCAAGGAAATTTACAAATATTTCCCATGAACCAGCACGAATATTCAGTTCCGCGCAAAGAGAAGCTTGAATTCCCACACCCTTCAAACAAGGTGCTAATGCACTCCTGCTGCGCCCCCTGCGCGGGTGAGTTGATGGAAGCAATCGCCGAAAGCGGGATTGAGCAGACCATATTTTTCTATAACCCGAACATCCACCCGCTGAAGGAATACAACATCCGCAAAGAGGAAAATATCCGCTACGCAGAAAAAATGGGCATCCCGTTCATCGACGCCGATTATGACGTGCAGGACTGGTTCGCCCGCGCAAAGGGCATGGAAAAAGACCCGGAGCGTGGCCGCCGCTGCTCAATGTGTTTCGACATGCGCTTCATCCGCACCGCGCTTTATGCCCATGAGAACGGCTTCAACGTAATCACCTCCTCACTCGGAATTTCGCGCTGGAAGAACATGGAGCAGATAAACGAATCCGGCCATTACGCCGCCTCGCATTATGAGGGCGTGCAATACTGGGATTACAACTGGCGCAAAGACGGCGGCGGCGCGCGTATGTACGAAATCGCCAAGCGCGAAGAGTTTTACGCGCAGCAATATTGCGGCTGCATTTATTCCCTGCGCGACACCAACGAATGGCGCGAATCCAAAGGCCGCGAGAAAATCACCATCGGCGAAACGTGGTATGAAGAAAAGCTAAAATAAAAAGCGAAGGTAGTGTACTAACCGCTAAAACTACACTCAGCCACGCGCTTGGCGCGGATTATCTCGGCGGTTTCCAGCGCGGCATAGGTAAAAATTCCCACGGCACCGGCGCGTTTCAGCGCGATAAGGCTTTCCATCATCGTCTGGTGATAATCGAGGTATCCGGCATCGGCGGCGGCGCGTATCATCGAATATTCACCGCTCACCTGATAAGCCAGCACATGGATTTTGAACTCGTCACGCACGCGGCGGATGATGTCGAGATACGGCAATCCCGGCTTCACCATCACCATATCCGCGCCTTCCTCGATATCCAGCGCGACTTCGCGGATTGCCTCATCAGTGTTGCGCGGGTCCATCTGGTAGGTTTGCTTATCACCCTTCAGCAGCCCGGCGGAACCGACAGCCTCACGGAACGGGCCATAAAAACTTGAAGCATATTTCGCGGCATAGGAAAGGATCTGCGTGTTGTAATGGTTCGCAATATCAAGAGCCTCACGGATCGCGCCCACGCGCCCGTCCATCATATCACTCGGCGCAATGATATCCGTACCGGCTTCGGCCAGCACCACCGCCTGTTTGCACAGAATGTCCACGGTTTTATCGTTATGCACCCGGTCGCCGCCATTGATTACCCCGTCATGGCCGTGGGTTGTGTAAGGGTCTAGCGCGACATCGGCAATAACGCCGATAGTATCACCGAGGTTTTTCTTGATTGCCTTGATGGCACGGCAGATAAGGTTATTCGGGTTCAGCGCCTCGGAGCCGGTTTCATCTTTGAGTTCCGGCGGAACAACCGGGAACAGGGAAATCGCGGGAATACCAAGGTCACGGCAGCGTGTGGCGATAAGCACGATCTGCGCGATTGAATAACGCTTGATGCCGGGCATGGATTTAATTTCATCGGCGCTTTGTTTCTCATGCACGAAAAGCGGCTGGATGAGGTCGGCAGTTGTCAGCTCGGTTTCCGCCATAATGCGGCGCGACCACGCTGCCTGGCGCGATCTTCTCAGCCTAACCTGTGGATATTTGCCGTAAGTCATTTTAGTTTTTAATTTCTCTCAGTTTCTCAAGCACTTTGAGCGACTTGCCGGAATCGAGCGATTCCGCGGCGATTCTTGCTCCCTCTGCAAGGTCGTTCGTGATGCCCGCCACTATTAACGCAGACGCCGCGTTAAGTAAAACAATTTCTCTATACGCGCCCTTTTCACCTTTAAGCAGCGCTTCAAGTTTTTCTGCGTTGTGTTTCGCGTCACCACCCTTGATTCCTTCCAGCGGATAACGCCTCAATCCGGCATCTTCCGGGACGAGCGTAAAATTATCAATCGCCCCGGCCTCCATTTCGCAGATTTGCGTTTCACCGGAAATGCTCACCTCATCCAGCCCGTCAGCGCCATGCACAACCCACGCCTTTTTTAACCCAAGCTCCCGCAAAACTTCGGCATAAATGCGGAGCAGGTCAGGGGCATAAACCCCGATAATCTGCCGTTCCGCACCAACCGGGTTAAGCATCGGCCCAAGCAGGTTGAATATCGTGCGCGTTTTCAGCTTTGCCCGCACTGACGCAACATTCTTGAGCGCCGGATAAAACAACGGCGCATGGAAATACCCGAAATTCGTTTCTTCAAGTGATTTAAGCGGGTCTGTATCAAGCTTTATGCCAAGCTCCGCCAGCACATCCGACGAACCGCTCGCCGAGGAAACCGCCTTATTCCCATGTTTCGCAACCTTCACCCCCGTGCCAGCCACTACAAACGCAACCGCGGTAGAAATGTTCAGCGTATGCAGCCCATCCCCGCCTGTGCCGCAGACATCAATTAGGGGCTGCTTAATAAGCCCCCCTCCCGCTTGCGGGAGGGGTTGGGGGAGGGCATCACCCGAAACATTCTGCAAAATATTTTCAACAACCCCTTCAATATTCTCCAATATTTCATTGTTCCAGAAACGAATTACCTGATAACCTGCCTTATTAAGCTCAGCCGTCCTATGTAAGTCTTTAGGAGCCTCAGCATGCTGCCCCCCATCAAGCTCGATAACCAGTTTTTTTTCGTGGCAGACAAAATCGGCAATAAAATTCCCTATCGGTTCCTGCCTTCTGAATTTATGGCCTAGCGATTTCGCGCGTAGCCTGTTCCATAACAGCTTTTCGGCTTCTGTGCTGTTAGTCCGTAGTTCTTTTGCTCTAGGTGGTAAATCGCGCCTGTAGGTAAACTCTCCGCTGCCCCCCCTTTCATCCCCCCCGCAAGCGGTGGGGAGAGTCGCAGTTTTTTTGATAGCCCTGATAGCGCCGAGGATTTCCTCGGTGGTTTCACCTTTTTCCTTGAGCGCAAGCAGGAATTCAGCGATATCATTCTCCGGCACGGAGGAGCCTGAGATTATCTGCGCGAAATATTCTTCCGACTCAATGGCTGTAAGGTTTTTCATGCCCCCTTATTAAGCGATTCCGCAAAATTATTGAAGGTTTATTTGACTTTTTGAATCTAGTTAATTAATGTAAATAAAAAATGAGGGTTTTATATGAAATATTTAACGGCATTACTTGGGTTTGTGAATCATACATATAGGGTTTCTGCTGAGCATATCTCATGGTCGGCGGATGCTGTGGGCACCCCATTAAAGGTGGAACTGGAGCAGGCAAGAAAAGCTTTTTTTGCCGAGGTTCGGGGAGCTTTTCTGAAATATGGCAATGATGCGGAGAATATTTTTTATGAGGTTCAGGGCGGCGATGGCTGGGATAAGATGTATCTTGCCTATTCAAAAGTATGCGACCAGCTTAGGGAGAATGATGCGCTTACCGAGCCTGAGGGAGCTGAATGGGGTCAGGTTGAGCGTGGATTCCTGCTTGCTGATATAGGTAAGATTATATCAGCCCTTAAGGAACCGCAAGAGGCTGTCGGGAAAGCTACTGTAGGGCAAGCTCATGATGGTGGCAGCCGCCCATTCTGGTGCAGGTAATCTGGCCTGCGTCATTGCGAGGAAGGCAATGCCTGACGAAGCAATCCAGTCTGGATTGCCACGCTCACGCTGTTCGCTCGCAATGACGTAGTAAATCTTCAGCTTTTCACCAGGTTCAGGAAATTCTTCAGGATATCATGCCCATATTCGGAGGCGATTGACTCCGGGTGGAACTGCACCCCATGCACCGGCAGGGTTTTGTGCTGCAATCCCATAATCGTCCCATCCTCGGTTTCGGCGGTGATTTCAAGCTCATCAGGCAGTGAGTCGCGCTCAACGATCAGCGAGTGGTAGCGCGTGGCGGTGAACGGTTCCTTCACGCCCTTAAAAACCCCAACATCCTTATGGCTCACCTTGCTGGTCTTGCCGTGCATTGGTTTTTCGGCGCGGATGACCTTTCCGCCGTATGCCTGCCCGATAGTCTGGTGGCCGAGGCAAACGCCCAAAATCGGCGTGGATTTGTTCTGCTTTACCACCTCAAGGCAAATCCCCGCCTTGTCCGGGTCGCACGGGCCGGGTGAGATGATGATTGCGTCATATTTCAGCGCTTCTTCGGCTGTGATGGCATCATTACGCTTCACCTCCACCTCGGTGCCGAGGTCGCCCAGATAATGCACAAGGTTGTAAGTGAACGAGTCGTAATTATCGATTAGCAATATGCTTGACATGGCTGGTTAATTTATATTTATGGGTATTATTTTATCGCTTGGGGAGAAAATATGCCAGAAGTTTTAAATATAAAATTGTACAGAAGCGTGGCAGCAACTCTCTCACAATGCAGTTTTGCCACCAATGGCGAAAATGGCAAAGTTGTTTCGATCATGGTTTACCCGAATACTTCGTCCTCCGGGTTCATTAAAAATATTGAGACTAAACTGAAAGACCTTCGTATAGAACTCGTTCCGGGTCATCACGGTGCAATAGAGATAAGCAATCACGGCCTTGCCAGATTTTTACGGCTTCCGATTGATAACCCGCTGATTCAGGAATTGCAAAGGAGCCGTGTTGCAAATACAGGGGGGATAAAATTGTACAGGAACGTGGCAGCAACTCTCTCACAATGCAGTTTTGCCACCAATGGCGAAAATGACAAAGTTGTTTCGATCATGGTTTACCCGAATACTCAGGCGCCGGGGTTTATTGAAAATATTGAAGCTAAACTGAAATATCTTGGCATAGAACTCGTTCCGGGTCATCACGGTGCAATAGAGGTAAGCAACCATGGCCTTACCCGATTTTTACGGCTTCCGATTGATAACCCGCTGATTCAGGAATTGCAAAGAAGCCGTATTGTAAATATGGGGGTTTTAGCCAATGTTAACAATTATCGCCGTTAGCCTCACTTAAGCCACATTGAACCCGATCTTGATCTTCTTACCCTCAAGCTCATTCTCGAACAAATGCTTGCCGCTGGCTTCACCCAGCCTGATGGTTTTTGCCAGCACCTGTTCCGCGATATAATCCTTGAAATCGATGATTTGCGCTTCGGTCTCGATAGCAAGATCGATGCGGTCGGTCACGTTCAGATCCGCATCCTTGCGTGCCTGCTGAACCAGCCGCACCACATCCCGCGCCAAGCCTTCATTCACCAGTTCCGGCGTGAGGGCAAGGTCAAGCACTACCAGTGCGTCCTGCGATGCAAGCGGGGCGGAGTTGTCCTTATTCTTAGGCTCAAGCAGCAATTCGCATTCCTCCGGCAAAAGCTCTTCACCAAGAATTTCCACATTGCCATTTGGCAGGCGTTTCCATTCGCCCTTTTTGGTTGCCGGAATAATCGCCTTCATTTTTTCCGGCAAACGTTTGCCAAGGATAGGGAAATTGATTTTGAGCTTATATTCGGCGTGGGCTGCAATATCGGAAGCGAATTCAACTGTTTTCACGTTCAGTTCATCAGCGATGATTTCGGCATAATCCTTCAAATCCACGCCAATCACCGTGAGTTTGCTGAGCGGCTGGCGCACGCGGATATTCTTCGCATTCCGCACCGAAAGCGCCGCGTTGCACACATCACGAACCTTATCCATTTTTGCGACCAACTCGTCATCGCGGGCGGAGCGAAGCGATCCAGTCTGGATTGCCACGTCGGCTTCGCCTCCTCGCAATGACGGGAAGTTGGCCAGATGCACGCTTTCCTCACCGGTCAGCGATTTATAAATCTCATCCGTAATCAGCGGCAGCAGCGGCGCGGCGGCGCGGCACATGATGTGCAACACGCTGTAAAGCGTATCATAAGCCGCTTGCTTATCGGCATCATGTCCGGTTTTCCAGAAACGCTCTTTGCTGCGGCGGATATACCAGTTATTCAGCACCTCAAAAAACTTCTCAATCGCCGAATATGCAGCCGGAGAATCAAACTTATCAAGGCTGTTTTTAACGGTCGCCACTGCATCCGAGCATTTCGCAAGGATGTATTTATCCATTAAATTC
>CAZJFC010000016.1:8126-12479 GCA_964545245.1 uncultured Rickettsiales bacterium | reverse complement strand
AGCGTGAAGAAGTTATATGCGTTCCAGATAGGCTTGATATAAAGCCGGATAATATCGCGGATGAACTTCCCTTCGCGGTCGATATAAAGCTCCGAGCCGTGCATGATCGGCGAGGAGAGCATGAACCAGCGCAGGGAATCCGCGCCATATTCATTGAAAACATCGAACGGGTCAGGGTAGTTCTTCAAGCGCTTTGAAAGCTTGTGGAACCTGCCATCCGCGTCTTTTTCGTTGCTCATCACCACACCGTGGCAGATGCAGTTCTTGAACGGGATCTCGTCGAACAGCGCCACACCGAGAACCGTCATCGTATAGAACCAGCCCCGTGTCTGCGCGGTATATTCCACAATAAAATCCGCCGGGAAGTTGGGTGGCGCGAACCCTCCTCCAACCTCCTCCCTCAGGGAGGAGGCTACAGTTCCTCTCCCCTCCCTGAGGGAGGGGTTGGGGGAGGGTTCCCTGCGAAACGGGTAACCCTGCGCCGCGAACGGCATCGAGCCGGACTCGAACCAGCAATCAAGGACATCCTCAACGCGCGTATATTCCTCGCCATCAATGGTAAATTTCACCTCGTCGATATACGGCCTGTGCAGATCAGTAACTTTCTGCCCCGAAAGCTGCTCCAGCTCCGCGATCGAACCAACACATTTCAGCTTGCCGCCCGGCGAACGCCAGATAGGAATCGGCGCGCCCCAGAAGCGGTTGCGCGAAATCGACCAGTCACGCGCGCCTTCGAGCCATTTGCCGAACAGCCCATCACGCACATGTTCCGGCATCCAGTTGACGGATTTATTAAGCTCCACCATCCGGTCTTTAAATTTCGTCACCTCCACATACCAGCTAGGCAGCGCCTTATAGATCAGCGGCTGGTCAGTGCGCCAGCAATGCGGGTAGTTGTGGATATACTGCTCGGTTTTCACCCACGCCCCGATGGATTTAAGGTGCTTAATTATATCGTCATTGGTTTCAAACACGTTGCGGCCTTTGAGGGATAAACTCCCCCCTTGAGGGGGAGTCAAACCAGCAACACTGGTTTGGTGGGGGGGATTATCCGGCGCGTGTTTCCCCCCACCGGAATTGTCAAATGAAGTATTTGATAATTCCGGCTCCCCCTCAAGGGGGGAGCAAATAAGGTCATAAATCTCATCCGTAAACCGTCCGGCAGAATCAACCGGCACCACCAGCCCGATATCATTCTCCTGCCCAATCCTGAAGTCATCTTCACCAAATCCCGGTGCTATATGCACCACGCCGGTGCCGGAACCTTCCTCGATGAAGTCACCGGCAATAATTTTGAATGCGTTTGTAGTATCCGCAAAATATGGGAATAACGGTTTGTAGGTAAGGCCAATTAGGTTTTCTCCAGTGATAGGATACTTACCAGCACCTTGAGATTCTATCGTAGATTTTATTCCATTGAAATCGACCTCTTCTTCATACTTCTTATGTATATACTCAGCATATTTGTTGAATTCTGAACCCGCAACAATACTTAAAACTTCTCCTTTTACAGAAGCGATATATTCAAATTCAGGTTTTACCGCGAGGGCAAGGTTACTTGGTAAAGTCCAAGGTGTGGTTGTCCATGCCAAGATTCTTATAGTTTTAGGAGATGGCTTTTCGTAGTTTTCTTTTGTCTCTAATAATTTATCCAATCTTTCTAAAAAAACCTTTTGCGATTCCTCATCCAACTCAAACGCCACCGTAACCGCCTTATCCGCCCGCTCCCTATACGAATTATCCAACCGTGTCTCAAAATTGCTTAAAGGCGTTTCCGCCGCCCATGAATAGGGCATAACGCGCATGGCTTCATAAACCAGCCCTTTCTTGTAAAGCTCCCCGAACGCCCACATCACGCTTTCCATGAACGATTTATCCATGGTCTTGTAATCATTCCGGAAATCCACCCAGCGCGCCTGGCGGTTCACATATCGTTCCCACTCATGGGCATATTTCATCACATCGCTGCGGCATTTATCGTTGAACTTATCAATGCCATAATTCATGATCGCCGCGCGGCCTGAGATCCCCAGCCCCTTCTCCGCGCCCATTTCGGCAGGCAGGCCGTGGCAATCCCAGCCAAACCTGCGCTCAACCTTTTTGCCGAGCATCGTCTGGTAATGCGCATAAGTATCCTTCACAAACCCGGTGAGCAAATGGCCGTAATGCGGCAAACCGTTCGCGAATGGCGGGCCGTCATAGAAAACGAACTCCCCGGCTCCCTCGCGGTTCTCCACCGATTTCCGGAAAATGTTGTTTTCATTCCAGAAATTGAGGATTTTTTCCTCCAGCTTGGGGAAATCGGGGTTAGGATTAACGTCCGGGTAGTGTTTTTTCTTGCTCATCGTTTATTTTAACCGTCTAATTTACGCTGTAACTGAGGTTCCCTGATAACATTATGAAAAAGATTTTTCCAGTAGTTTTAGCGCTTTCGGCGGTTTCGCCCTATTATGCCGAAGCGAGGAGTTTCGCTAATGTTTCATTTTCGGATACGGATACCGGGCAGCGTGTTGTCATTTCGTTTGAAAACCGCCCGCAGATGAAAATCACGCGCAACCCCGGCTCGCTGGAATTCAGCTTTGAAGCCCCGGTTACGCTTGGTTCGGCCTCCATTCCCAGCCAATACCGCGCCAACTTCCCGTCCATAACCGCCAGCAACACCGGCAAAGGCACGGTGCTGCGCGTGGCAAAACCGGCCAATAAAAAATATGACCTCTCCTATGCCGAGGATATCATAATCATCAGCATTATCGAGAATTCTTCCGCCGCAAGGCCGGTTCAGCAGGAAACCAAGGAGGACAGCATGGACAAGCTGTTCAGCGAGCTTGCAAAGGAAGCCCCGGCAGTTGCCCCGGCGGCGAAACCGGGCAAAAAATCCGGTGCTCCGCTGAACAGGTTGCAGGTAAAGCCGCTTGAAAAACCTGCGGCGATCCGCCCGAAAACCGAAACCGCCGCCGTGCCTGACAACACCGCAAAAAAAGCGCAGGAAGAAAAACTGGCCGCCGAAAAAGCCCTGAAAGAAAAGGAGATTAAGGAAAAAGCCGAAGCTGAGGCAAAGGCTCAGGCAGAAGCAAAACAGGCGGCAGACAAGGCCACGGCGGAAAAAGCTGCGCAGGAAAAACTGACTGCTGAGCAACTCGAAAAAGAAAAACAGTCACAGATCAAGGCGGCGGAAGAGGATAAGGTTGCGGCGCTTAAAGAGGTGACGGAAGCCTCCCGTGCGGCGGACGGCAAGACCAGCTATGAGAAAAGCGGCACAACGGAAAAGCTGGTGTTTGAGTTCAAAAAACCTGTCCCGGCGGCGGTGTTCAGCCGTTACGGATATACGTGGATCGTTTTTGACTCTAATGAAAACCGCCTGCTGCCGGGGGATATGGTGAAATCCTCCGAACTGTTCGAGGCGGTAAACAAATCCCGCCAGCCCGGCGCGCAAATCTTCATCCTTTCCCAGATTCGTGATGTGAAAACCTCAGTTCGCCTTAACGGCAGCAAGTGGGAAGTGGAGTTCAGCCCGGTTTATGCGGCATCGGCGCAGAAGCCGCTCAGGGTGCAGGAGAATGAGGGTTTCTGGCAGATTGAGACGTCCGGCCTCGGCAAAAGGCTTGATATAAAAGACGAAAATATCGGCGACAGGCTGGTGGTTTTCCCGCTGCTTGAGCCGGGTGCAGGGCTTCCCGCGGAAGCGAAATTCGGGATTGCCTCTGCCGAGCAGACGGCCCAGGGCGTGGTAATCCGGCAGATCGAGGGCGCGGAAATCCTTACCGAAGCCAATGCGGTAAAAATCGTCAAGGAGCAGAAACTGCAAATCCCGGACAAGCAGGAGATAACCCCGGTGGTTCCGGCAGCGCAGGAAACCCCGCCGCTCCCGGAGCCGGTTGAGCCGGAAAAAAAAACTGAACCCGTAGCCCCGGAAGAAAGCACGGAAAATGAGGAAGATACCCCATTGCCAGCAACCAGCCACGGCAAGCGCCCGCTATTCCGGTTTGAGAAATGGGAGCAGCTTTCCGCCAGCGATTTTGAGAAAGCCAAACGCACATATATGCAGGATAATTTCGAGCTGGGAAAATTCCTGTTCACCCAGCAATTATATTCCGAGGCGGCGAATGTACTTGCCACCCAGCGGAGCTTCCAGTCCGCATTCCTGACGGCGGCCAGCAATTATCTTGCCGGGCGTTACCCGGAGGCCATGAACGGCTTTGAGCGCCTTTCCCTCACCGGGGATATGGACAAGAACGAATTGCTGTTATGGATGAACGCGGCGAATTTGCGGCTTTCGCAAACGCGTCCGGCGTTGAAGCGCGATGTCGATATGTCCGGGTTTGCGGTTCCGGCGAATCTCAGCAAATATCCTGA
>CAZJFC010000016.1:0-8116 GCA_964545245.1 uncultured Rickettsiales bacterium | reverse complement strand
CCTGATAACATTGCGGTGAAGCTGATGCTGGCGCTTGTGGAGCGGACAATTGCCGATGGTTCGAGCGATTCCGCGCAGGCATACCTTAAAATGATGCCGAAGGATCTGACCCCGGCGCAGGATTCCTACCGTGCCTATCTTCAGGCGAAAATCGACAATATGACCGGTAAGAAAGATCGCGCTTATCAGGCATGGAAAAAGATATATACCGAAAGCACCGACCGCGAGGCAAGGGCAAAGTCGCAATACGAAGCGGTGCTTCATGAACTGCTGGCGAAGAAGATCAGGATCGGTGAAGCGATCCCGAAGCTGGATGCGATCCGCGTTTTATGGCGCGGGGATATTTTTGAATACAACCTGCTTGACCGCATCGCCGGTTTGCATGCCCTGAATGGCGACGAGGTAAACGCGCTGAGGACATATAAGGAGATTTTGAGCAATTTCCCGAACTTCCCGAATAACGAGAAAATCGCCTCATCCATGCAGGATTTATTCCTGAAAACGCTGGAGGAAAACCTCAAAAACCGGGACAAAGCATTTGACGCGGTGACGGTTTATTACGAATTCCAGGAACTGAAGCCGATGGGCGA
The DNA here is from genome assembly GCA_964545245.1 of uncultured Rickettsiales bacterium. Lineage (GTDB taxonomy): Bacteria > Pseudomonadota > Alphaproteobacteria > Rickettsiales > 21-14-0-20-44-7 > CAZJFC01. Next base: position 7,526 of record CAZJFC010000016.1, on the reverse strand, counting down.
GGCGGGGGATAAGATCCTTGTTGAGCTTGCGGAGTCGCTCATCCGGTTTGACCTGCTTGAGGATGCGGCGAAGGTTCTGCGCAACTATGCCGAGGGCCGCAAGGATGAGGTGGAAAAAATCGAGGTGGAAACGCGGATTGCGGTGCTTTATTTCATTGATAACAAATTCAAGGACGCGGTGAATATCCTGACCCTGAAACATGACGAAAGCAAAATCCCGTCATATCTGCTTCAGGAGCGGAGCATCCTGCTTTCCCGCAGCCTGATCGAGATGGAAAACTACAATGAGGCCAACAAGATTATCGCGAAGCTCCCGGCGGAGATATTTTTCCGTTTCAAGACGGATATCCTATGGAAACAGCGCAAATGGACGGAACTGGTAAACTCTTACAAATATGTCAGCAACAAGACCGATGAAGACATAATGAAGCTTGCGGTCGCCCACGCGATAACCGGGGACGATAAAGCGCTTGGTGTGCTCCGCATCAACCATAAGGAGCGCATGGATAAAACCGCTTATAAGGAACAGTTCGATTTCATAACCGACACGGAAAACATTGATTACCGCAACCTTGCGGGAACCCTGCGCCTGCCGGATGTCGAAAAACTGGTGGAAAGCTACCGCGCGAAAATCAACAAAGACGGCATAAACTCGATCGCGACCGGCAAAGCGGAGTGATCCTTCCTATTAGTGTCAGTGGGAGTAAGAAACCGGTACTCCCTCTCCTATGAGGAGAGGGCTGGGGTGAGGTGCTAAGGATGGAATTTCGGAATTCCAGAATTCCGAAATTCTGCCTAATTCCCATCACCTTTCCCCCGCCCCGCGATTGCGCAAATAGTTTCTTTCAGGAAATAAAACGGCGCAATGACCGCCGCTATCAGCCCAACTTCCAGCACTGCCTGAATCCAAGGCGTTAGCTGGCTGTATTTATTCAACAAATCGGCAAAGAAATTATATTCCATATAACACTCCCATTAGTTAAAACGGCCACCAAGTTTCTTTGGTAGCCGGGGAGTTAAGAAATCGCCGAAAGACGATCGCATTGGCCTTTAGGCAAGCCCTGGACATGCGCCAATGCCCCCCCGGCCTTAAGCTAGGGAGGCACCATTACGGCTGGTACCAGCCGCTTTCGGAGAGGTTCTTACGCCCCGGAACTGCGTATGCAGTTCTGGTTTCAGGATAGGTTATGAGCGGGTAAAGTCAATGGATATGGTTAATCAATATTGTAGCCGGTGGCGAACTCTTAATGCCCAATGACTTTTCTTCATTCATAAAACCAACTTACGACCCCCAAAAATAATCCCCATGAAATAAAATCGAAATAAAACTGGTTTAGCCGGGTTTTTATCCTTCACATAAATTTGTGAATGTTTTATATTCCGCCACAATCAAACTCACTAATTACTATTTTTCGAGGAAAATATGAAAAAATATGCTGGTATCATGGGTGTGGTATTCCTGCTTACCTCACTGAATGCCGGGGCTTTCAGCCTGAAGTTCTGGGAGGATGATGAGCCGGTAGCCGAGAAGAGGACACCTGCCCTTAATTCCGGCCAGTCACCGGCAATGCCGCGCCAGCGTATGGGCATCCAGCCGCCGCAACCTATGGGGCCGGACTCATTTCCGCCGATGATGGGTGGTATGCCGGGTGAAATGCCTTCCCCGCCACCGCCGCCGATCGACAATTACACCGGCGCTGCCGCTTCAATTCCCCTGCCGCCTTCACCGCCATCATATGCCCCGCCGCAGCCCGTGGCGCAGGGCGCATATCCTCAGGTTCCGCTTCCGGCAGGAAGGCGTCCGCCGGCCTTTAACCAGCAGGCCGTCGGCTCGAAAGACCTGCCTCTGGCTTCCCCTGCCAATGAAGTTATCGCCCGCCCTCTGCCGGGTGGTGAAATCGTTTCCGCGCCACCGCCACCTGCGGGAATTGACCCTCTCGTGCCTGTGCAGCGCAGCACCGCAGTTACACGTCCGCCTCTGGCTTCCGCGCCGGAATCATTCCCATTGCCAAGGCCGGGCGAGGTGGATGAGCATGGCTATCCACGCCTTTCCGCGATGCCGGTTGCGCCGCGCCCTCCGGTTTCTGCCGCGCAGGACCCCCGCGTGGCCGAACTCAGGCAGGATTATAACAACATTGCCGCGCAGGGTTACGGCAATGCTGGGCCTGCCCAGAAAATTGTCGTGCGTAACCCGGTTACGGAACTTCCTCCGCAATCTGCAGCATCCACGAATTTTGCGGATTTAAGGCCGCTCACAAGCTCCGCACCGGATCAAATCCAGCCATTGGCGGTTGCTCCTGTGCCTCCGGCTCCGCTTCCTCCGGCAGCGCCGCAAATCCCGCAATATCAGCATTACCAGCCTCCGGTGAATATCGCTGCGCCACAGCAAACGCTTATGCCGGAAGGCCCTACAGTCGTCGTGCGCTCGAAGCATTCCGGTGCGCCTTCATCATCGCATCAGGCCTATACTCCGCCTCCTGCTCCGCCGGTTGCGCGTTACAACCCGCAATATAACCCGGCTCCGTTAGCGCAAGCGCCTGCCTATGCTCCGGCTCCGCTTTCCTATTCACCTGATTCGGTTCCGATCCCGCCAAGGCCGCAAGCTATGGTGCAGAGGGGTAATCCGCCTTCATACCTGAATACCGGCCATTCACAATCTGCCCCGGTTCATGTCGCGCCGATTGTTCCGGCGGTTTCGCCGAGCGATACGCCTTCAACCAGCCTTTCGCAGCTTCGCCCGTTAGGTGTTTCGCCTTCGGTTGGTTCAAAAAATTATGGTTCAACAACAATTGCGCCTTCGCGTTACGCGAAAAAGCGCGCGGAAGCCCGTCGGGCTTACGAAGAATAACACCGGGACTTTTTCCCGAACCGAATACATGAACCCTGATTTTACAAGGCAAATTTTATGTCTGACCGAACCGCCAAAAAACCTGATTTGAAACTCCACGAGGATTTTTCCCGTATCAACCGGCTGCCGCCCTATGTTTTCGCCGAGGTGAACCGCCTCAAGGCGGAACTTCGCGGGCAGGGCAAGGACATCATCGACTTCGGCATGGGCAACCCCGATTCGCCGACGCCGAAACATATCGTCGACAAGCTGATAGAAACCGTCAGCAACGGCAATACCCACGGCTATTCGATGTCGAAGGGCATTCCCGGCCTGCGCAAGGCGGTGTGCGGATATTACAAGCGCCGTTTCGATGTTGACCTCGACCCGGAAACCGAAGCGATCGTTACCATCGGCTCAAAAGAGGGCTTGGTGAACATGGCCAACGCCATCACCGGGCCGGGTGATTCCATCCTTGTGCCGAACCCAAGCTACCCCATCCATTGCTGGGGTTTTGTGCTTTCCGGCGCGAATGTTTACCACATGCCGAAATTCACCGGCCAGTCACTGGTGGAGCAGGTGAAGCACGCCGTGGCCAACTGCTCGCCGAAGCCGGTTGCGCTTGTCCTCAATTACCCATGCAACCCGACGGCGGAAACCGTCAGCATCGATTTTTATGAGGAGCTGGTTGATTTATGCCGCTTCCACGGGATTTACATCCTTTCCGACCTTGCCTATTGCGAGATTTATTTTGAAAATAATCCGCCGCCGTCAATCCTGCAGGTGAAGGGCGCGAAGGATATTTCCGTCGAGTTCACCACCATGAGCAAAACCTACAACATGGCTGGCTGGCGCGTCGGATTCGTGACCGGCAACAAAAAGCTGATTTACGCGCTTGGCCGCATCAAATCCTATGTCGATTACGGCGCGTTCACGCCGATACAGGTAGCCTGCACCGCCGCGCTCAACGGCCCGCAGGACTGTGTTGAGGAACTCCGCAAAATGTATAAGGAGCGCCGCGACGTGCTGATTTCCGGCATGGCGAAAGCCGGTTGGGAAATTGAATCGCCGAAAGCGAGCATGTTCGCATGGGCAAAAATCCCCGATAAGTTCCTGCATCTCGGTTCGCTTGAGTTTTCAAAGAAACTCATTTCCGAAGCGGAAGTGGCAGTCGCGCCCGGTATCGGTTTCGGCCAGTATGGCGATGAATATGTGCGTATTGCGATGGTGGAAAACACCAACCGCATCCGGCAGGCCTGCCGCAACGTCAAGAAATTCATGGGAGCGAATTAATGGCGTGGTTTTATCTCGCAATCGCCGGTCTGTTTGAGGTCGGCTGGGCTATCGGCATCAAATACACCGATGGTTTTACCCGCCTTGTGCCAAGCGTGCTTACGGTGCTGGGCATGATTATCAGCTTCTATTTCCTCGCGCAGGCGGTGAAAGTCATACCCATCGGCACAGCTTATGTCGTCTGGGTAGGAATCGGCGCGGTCGGCGCGGCGGTGCTTGGTATGCTGCTATTCAACGAACCGGCAACTGTTGCGCGGATAATCTGCCTTCTGCTGATCGTGGCGGGTGTTATCGGCCTTAAATTTCAGGCGGGCTAAGCATTGCACCTCCCCCATCCCCTCCTGATAGGAGGGGAGAAAAAGATATTTCCCTCCTGACAGGAGGGGTGAAGAAGATATTTCCCTCCTGATAGGAGGGGAGAACTATATTCCCTCTCCTATCAGGAGAGGGTTAGGGTGAGGTGCTCATTATGGGACGGAATATCAGAAAGTGCTATCATTCCTGCTGGCGTTTTCTGCGGTAATGATGTAAATAATCCCTCTATGAAAATTGCAATTGCAGGATTAGGAACCGTTGGCGCTGGCGTTGTGCAGCTTCTTTCCGCCAATGCGGCGGAAATTGAAGCCCGCGCCGGAAAAAAGATCGAGATTGTCGCAATCTCGTCGCGCAGCAGGGAAAACGCGAAGAACCGAGGCGTTGAAATCGAGAAATACCAATGGTTCGACAACCCTGTCGCGCTTGCCACCACCAATGCCGATACCATAATTGAAGCCATTGGCGGTGAGGACGGAATCGCCTATGAGCTGGCAAAATCCGCCCTGAAATCGGGCAAAAACCTTATCACCGCAAACAAGGCCATGCTCGCCCGCCACGGCGGGGAACTGGCGGAACTGGCCGAGGAAAACAAGGTTAGCCTTCATTATGAGGCAGCGGTCGCGGGCGGTATCCCGGTTATCAAGGCTTTGCGTGAGGGGCTGGCGGGCAACAAATTCACCAAGGTTGCGGGCATCCTGAACGGGACCTGCAATTTCATCCTGAGCCAGATGGAAGCGCGCGGCGAGGAATTCCCGGCGATCCTTGATGAAGCCAAGGCAAAGGGTTATGCCGAGGCCGACCCGACTTTCGATGTGGGCGGGTTTGACGCTGCCTCAAAACTTGCGTTGCTCTCCGCCAACGCTTTCGGCAACAGGCCAAATTTCGACGCGATCCACATTGAGGGTATTCAGGAAATCACTGTTGCAGATATCGAATATGCCAAGAAATTAGGTTATAAAATCAAGCACTTATGTATCACATCTAACACATCAGGTGAAATCGAGCAAAGGGCGCATCCTTGCCTTATCCCGTTTTCCGACCCGCTGGCAGGCGTGAACGATGTTTTCAACGCGGTGCAGATCGAAGGCTCGCCGATCGGCAGGTTGACCCTGACCGGGCGTGGCGCGGGCGCAGGGCCGACCGCAAGCGCGGTGGTGGCCGACATTATCGACATTGCAAATGGCCGCAAGACTTTCGCCTTTACCGTTCCGGCAGCAAATCTTGGCTCAATAAAATCATTTGATATCAATGAGATATCATCGGAATATTACTTAAGGCTTCAGGTTGCTGACAAGCCCGGAGTGCTTGAAGATGTTACCCATTTGCTGCGCGAGCAATCCGTTTCTGTGAAGAAAATCCTTCAGGAGGAAGCGGTCAACGGCCACGCGCAGGTGGTCATCATTACCCAGAAAGTTAAGGAATCGGCGTTCAGGAAGGCAGTTGAAAAACTCGCAAAACTGGATAGTCTGGAAGCAAAACCGCAAGTTATAAGGATACTCGCATGAATAACGCAAAAGCCCTGCTGAAAAACGAACTCGGCGCATTGACGCTTGACCGCAACCTCGCGCTGGAGGCCGTCCGCGTCACCGAGGCCGCCGCCCTTGCCGCCCATAACTGGATGGGCAAAGGCGATTCCAACGCCGCCGACAAGGCCGCTGTAGACGCCATGCGCCGCGCCCTCAACACCATGGCGATACAGGGAACCGTCGTCATCGGCGAAGGTGAGCGCGACAAAGCGCCAATGCTTTATATCGGCGAAAAAGTCGGCTCCGGCGAAGGCCCGGAAGTTGACATTGCCCTCGACCCGCTTGAAGGCACAACGCTTTGCGCGACAGGCGGCCCAAGCGCGCTGGCGGTTATCGCAATTGCCCCGCGCGGCGGTTTCCTCCATGCGCCGGATGTTTACATGAATAAAATCGCAGTCGGCGGCGGCCTGCCGAAAAATGTGGTGGACCTTGACGCAAAACCGAAAGAAAACCTCAAAAACCTTGCAAAAGCAAAGGGTTGTGAGGTTTCTGATTTGGTAGTTACCATCCTCGAACGCCCGCGCCATGCGGATATCATCGCGCAGGTACGCGAGGCAGGCGCACGCGTGCAGCTCATCCCGGATGGTGACGTTGCAGGCGTGATCGCGACCGCGCGCAAGGCAACCGCGGATATGTATATGGGTATTGGCGGCGCGCCGGAAGGCGTGCTGGCGGCGGCGGCGCTGCAATGCACCGGCGGGCAGATGCAGGGCAGGCTCATTTTCGCGGAGGACGAGGAACGCGAACGCGCAAAACGCATGGGCATCACCGATTTTGACAAGAAATATTCGCTCGACGAACTCGCCAGCGGCGACGTGATGTTCGCCGCCACCGGCGTTACGAGTGGCCCAATGCTTGAAGGCGTGCGCATTTACAAGGATTACGCGACCACCAACTCCATCATCATGCGCTCAAAAACAGCGACAGTGCGCACAATCAAGGCGGAGCATATTTTTAACCGGGATAAGAAGTAGGTGATAGGCTTAGGCACTAGGCACGAGGCGCTAGGGTACGTGCTAAATAAAAAGCGCGTAGCGCTTCCCTAGTGCCTATAGCCTGTGGCCTAGTGCCTTTTAAAAATCACTCACGATGTCAAATATCATGCGGGTTTTACGCCGCTATTAATTAGGATAACTCTGTACTATACCATTAAAGGTTGTGGCAAGTCAAATGAAATCAACCGTTCTAAATCTGTTATTCTATAAGTGGTTGAAGTAAAACACTAAAAAATGATGCATCCTAACTAATTGTTGCCCCTGCATTTGTGTTTTGGCAAAAAGTCAGGAGGCTTTTTGCGTAATAAAATATATGCTGGCAAAAATCATGGGGATGACGGGTTGATAAGTAAAACTTATTGATTTTTGAATATTGATAGGTTTTGTTTATGGATGGAAGTCTATAGCCTGTAGTCGGTAGTGGGGGAATGGTTCTGGAGTTCCGGAGGTTCATCCTTAGCTTAGCACCTCACCCCAACCCTCTCCTCATAGGAGAGGGGGTAGAGGGGGTAATGTCACCCCTCCTATCAGGGGCATTGTTTAGTTAATACTGTTGAGATTGAGGAGGTG
>CAZJFC010000015.1:23040-31570 GCA_964545245.1 uncultured Rickettsiales bacterium | reverse complement strand
GAGCTGGCAGGCGGCGCGACCATTCAGGAAATCGTGCAGAAAATGAAGCTTGAACTGAAAAAGGAAAAAGGGCTGAGGGAGGATAATGAAAAACTCAGCGATCTGTTCATTGAAACCGCTTTCGGCCTTAAGAACGGCGAAACCTCCAGCATAGTGGAAGACGCGGACGGGGATTATTTCGTGGTATATGTTGACGAGGTTGAGGAAGCGCGGATCCCTGAGCTTGCCAGCATCAAGCCGCAGGTGGTGAAAGCGTGGGACGCGCAGAAGGAAAAGGAAATGAACGAGCAATATGCTTCCGAGATTATCAGCGAGCTGGAAAAACAGGTGAACCTTCGGGATTACGCCGCAAAGAACCGCCTTGGCTATCAGTTGGCAAAGGGCGTGAAGGCGGAGGAGGCGTTTGAAAAAGGGCGTTATATCGAGGCCGCGTTCAGCTCCCGCGTGGGCGAGATCAAGGGCGCATTCGCCGATGAGGACGGCGGTTACAAGGTTATCCGCCTGCTGAAAATCCATGTGCCGGAAATTTCCGGGGAAGACCTCGCGAAATATGAAGGCAGCGCGAAACAGCTCGCCAGCAATGAAACGCTCGCGCAGTATTTCGATTACCTTGAGAAGAAATATCCGGTGAAGCAGAACGACAACCTGCCGCAAAACAAGGCAGAACTGCCGCCGATTGATTGATACGGGGTTATTGATGGCTGAAATTTTTCCCGCATTTGAGAGCTTTAAGAACGGTTTCGCCGAAAGCAGGGGGAAGCTTGTCTACGCGAAAATTTCGTCGGATTTGTTCACCCCGGTTTCGCTGATGGCGAAATTGCAGGATAAATACGATTACTGCTTTTTGTTTGAATCAGTGCATGGCGGCGAAACGCGCGGCAGGTATTCGATCATCGGGCTGGGCAGCAGGCTGATATGGAAATGCGAAGGCAACACCGCCGAGCTTGACGGAAAAAAAGTTGATGAACCGGCGCTTGTTTCCTTAAAAAAACTGGTGCGCGAAACGGTGCTGGAAATCCCGCAGGAATTGCCGCCGATGTCTACCGGGTTGTTTGGGTATTTGGGCTATGACACGGTGCGGCTGTTCGAGAAGATACCTGATTCAAACAAAGATGAACTGGGTGTGCCGGACGGTGTGTTGTTCGTGCCGGAGGCGCTGCTTATCATCGACACGATACAGGATGAGCTTTCAATCGTCACGCCGGTTTATAACAACGGAAAAACCAAGGCTGAAGCGGCTTATAAGGCGGCAAGGAAGCTGGTTGAAAGGCTGCTGGTGGCGATTGGTGACAAAAACCCGGCGGCGAAAACCGGGCTTTCGGGCTGCAACAAAAAAGTGGAGTTCGAGTCCAACTGCACGCGCGAGGAATATCACGGCATGGTGGAAAAAGCCAAGGAATACATCCGTGCCGGGGATGTTTTCCAGCTTGTGCCTTCGCAAAGGTTTTCGGCAAAATTCCCGCTACCGCCATTCGCGTTTTACCGCTCGCTGCGCCATTTGAATCCCTCGCCGTTCCTGTTTTTTATCAAGCTCAGGAACTTCCATATCGTGGGTTCCAGCCCGGAAATACTGGTGCGGCTGCGCGAGGGAAAGGTGACTGTGCGCCCAATCGCGGGGACGCGCAAACGCGGCAAAAACGAGGCGGAGGACAAGGCGCTGGCCGCCGACCTCCTTTCCGACCAGAAGGAACTCGCCGAGCATCTGATGCTGCTCGACCTTGGCCGCAACGATGTTGGCCGGGTGGCGAAAACTTCTTCGGTGAGGGTGACGGAGCGCATGGTGATCGAATATTATTCCCATGTGATGCACATCGTTTCTAATGTCGAGGGGCAGATCGCCGAGGGCAAGGACGTGATTGACGCGCTGGCGGCGGGCTTCCCGGCGGGGACGGTAAGCGGCGCGCCGAAAATCCGCGCGATGGAGATCATTGACGAGATCGAGAAGGTGAAACGCAAATTCTATGCCGGGGCGATCGGCTATTTCGCCGGTGAGCAGATGGATAGCTGCATCGGCCTCCGCACCGCGCTCATCAAGGAAGGGAAGATTTACCTTCAGGCAGGCGGCGGCGTGGTGGCCGATTCCGACCCGGAGGCGGAGTATCAGGAAACGCTGAGCAAGGCGCGTGCGTTGATGAAGGCCGCGGAAGAGGCGGGGCAGTATTGTTAGGCGCTAGGTTTTAGGGGGTACCTCACCCCATCCCCTCCTGATAGGAGAGGGAGTTATAACTTCACCCCTCCTATCAGGAGGGGATGGGGGAGGTGGTTCTAAGAATTGATGATATCGCAAACCAATTGGACATTTTCCGGGGGGGTGAATTGGGTTATGCCGTGGCCCAGGTTGAAGATGAAGGGTTTGCCTTTGGACAGTTTTAGGATTTTTTTTGTTTCGCGTTCGATGGCGGTTTTACCGGAAAGGAGAACCAGCGGGTCGAGGTTGCCTTGAATCGTGCAGTTAAGGTTCGCGAATGCCCATTCCAGCGGGACGGTGGAATCGAGGCTTATCGCGTCAACCCCGGTGGCGGAAACGAATTCCTGAAGCATCAGGTTCGCGCGGCGGGGGAAGCCGATGATTTTGATGTCAGGATGCGCGGCGCGGATGTTGCGGATGATCTTTGCGGTTGGTTCGATGACCCATTTGCGGAACTCGTCCGGGGCAAGCTCGCCCGCCCATGAGTCAAAAAGCTGGAGCGTTTCCGCCCCGGCTTCAATTTGGGAAATGAGGTAACACGATGTTGCATCAACCAGAATTTCAACCAGAAGGGAGAATTCTTCCGGGTTGTTATAGGCAAAGGTTTTGGTTTTCTGGAAATCCTTGCTGCTGTCGCCCTCTACCATATAGGTGGCGACCGTCCACGGGCTGCCAGCAAAGCCAATCAGTGCCACATCATCGGGGAGTTGGCCGGTTAACAGTTTTAGGGTTTCGTAAATGGAGGAAAGTTTTGATTCATCGAATTGCAGCTTGCCGGTTTCCAGCGGGGAGAGCTTTGGCCCTTCGCCGTTCTCAAAACGCACCTCCTGCCCAAGCGCGAGCGGGATAACGAGGATGTCGGCAAAAAGGATCGCCGCGCTCATGCCATAACGCCGGATGGGCTGCATGGTGACTTCCGCCGCCAGCTCCGGGTTGAAGCAGAGCTTGAGGAAACTGCCTGCCTGTTCGCGGGTGGCGCGGTATTCGGGCAGGTACCTGCCTGCCTGACGCATGAACCAGAACGGTGGAGTGGGGTTTGGCTCGCCGTTGAGCGCTCTGATTAGTTTTTTTGGCACAGGTTGGGATTATATTTTGGTTAATGGCACAGTAAAGCAAGATTTTATGTACCTTAATAACGATAACGGTAATATTGGTAAAGATTAATTATGAGTAGTGAAAGCAAAGCCAGCGGCCCTGAGTTTCTGGACGAGATAATGGGCGGAAGCGATTATGGTGACGGGGATTCCGTCGCTACTACACGCATGGGCGAGTCCGTAAAGAAGTTCAACCTGCCGGAGAGATATACAATCTATCCCGACAGGCCGGTACGCGAATTCACCGGCATTTTCTCAAAAGCCTTTGAAGTGCGCGACGCCAAGCAGAAAGAAGGTATCTACGCAAGCATCATAAGCAACATACTTCCCATCAGGTTCAGTTCGATCCAGAAAGCGCGGCAATTCTTCCACCCGAATTTTTCAAACGTGGCGGATTCTGGCTTCACCGATGTTGCCCGTGGCGAGATAGGCAGTTTTGCCATCATTTGCGAAAAACCGCGTGGAGTGCCGCTTTCCGCCATATTGGAGGAGCACAAGAAAAATTTCGGCGAAGTGAAGCTTCCGCAGCGGCCATTGCTCAACGAGGATTTCATTGCCAGTGAGATCGTTTCACCGATCAATGAGGTGCTTAAGCTTTTCATGGAAAACGAGATAGTCCACGGGCGCATCAACCATGATACGGTCTTCATCACTTCCCTTGACGCGCCGGGGCTTGTGCTGGCGGAAAGCTTTTCCGAGCCTTGCGGATATTCGCAATATGCGTCTTATGAGGATATCCACCGCGCACAGGCGATGCCTCTCGGCAAGGGCGCGGGAACGCTGCAAAACGATTATTTCGCGCTGGGCGTACTGGTCCTCTATTGCATAACCGGCGATATGCCGGGGCGGATTGTGGAACAGAATGAGTTTATCTCCCAACGCCTTGTCAAGGGCAGTTATAACGCTTATGTCGGCACGGCGGAGCTGCCGCCGAGGATAACCGACCTCCTGCGCGGGCTATTGACCGACAGCCCCAATGAAAGATGGGGGTATGAACAGGTTTATAACTGGGTGCGCGGCAAGAAATATAACCTCATCCGCCCCAAGGGGCGCAGGGAGGCGGTGCGCCATTATGATTTTGCCGGTGTCCAGCATTTTAACAAAAAACACCTCGCCCATACTTACTTCCTTAACTGGGACCTTGCCTCCAAGGACATCCGCGACAAGAAACTCATCAAATGGCTCGATTTAAGCGTTAGCGACCTTGAAACAGGCGATAATATCGCGGCGGCAGTGGCCTCGGCGGGAGGGGAGAAGTCAAAATCCCGCGCCGATGATGACGAACTCGTCGCCAAAACGCTCATATTGCTTGACCCTGACGCGCCGATCCGGCTCAGGAACATGGCGGTGAACGTCGATGGCGCAGGGGCCGTGCTGGCTAATGCCTGGGCGCACCAGTCACAGGCCGACCTGCAGAATTTCCATGACATCATCCGCCTCAACCTGCTTGATTATAAGGCGGTAAGGAGCGTGAACGACCAGAAGGCCGACAGGTGGGTGCTCCAGCGGCTCCAGAACAATATAAAATTCAAGGGCATCGGCTTCGGCATGGAACGCTGCCTTTATGACCTGAACCCTACGCTGGCCTGCCAAAGCTCAATGCTCGCGCAGCAATATATCATCGATATCGGGCAGTTGCTTTATTTCCTGAATGATAACGCAACCAAGCTCGCTGCGGGCGAGGCGGTGGACAGGCATATCGGCGCTTTTCTCGCCAGCAAGCTTGAGCTTTCGCAGGAAATCAAGCTCAAGGTTATGCGGCACCTTAAGGATGAGAAGGGGAAGGTGCAGCTCGTGAAACTCGCCCTGCTGGCTTTCGCGCAGAGGAAATCCAATACCGGAAAGCTGAGCGGCCTTGGGAACTGGCTAGCCAGCAAGCTGAAGAACACGATCGATTCTCTCCATAGCCGCAGGCTGCGCAAGGAACTGGGTGACGAACTGAAAGTGACGGCTGAGCAGGGCAACCTTGAAAACATGCTCCAGCTCCTTTGCCACAACGATTATTTCCAGCGCGACATCGAAGGGTTCTATGAAGCGCACCGCAATTATGTGATGCTTGATTCCGAACTCAAGATGATACGCGCAAGGCAGGCGCTCACCATGAGCCAGAATTCAAGTTATCAATACGGGCTTTACCTCGCCAAGATCCTCGGCGTGTTAACCTTCCTAACCATATTGGTATTGAAAACGGCATGATAAAAATTTTCGCAGGAATAATCTCGGTTCTTTTGCTGGTGGTCTCACCCAAGATGTTCATGTTCACGGCTGTCGGCCTTGCGCCGGCGATCGTGGCTTTCATTGTGGATGTCCGTCCGGGAAAAAACACGTTCCAGACCGTTTTGTTCTTCAACCTTGCGGGGGTTGCCACCAAGTTCACCGATTTCCTGAACAGCCCGCTCAACGCGGGAACGTTCTCGGAGATGATCACCCCGGTGAACCTGATGACCATGTATGTTTTCGCGGCGATCGGCTATTTTGTCGTCTGGCTCGTGCCGAAAGTGGTGGTTATTATTGTGGATTATAAAAATGAGCGGCATGCGCTGCGCATACGGGAGAGGATCAGCCAACTGATTGAAGAATGGGGCCCGGAAGTCAAGGGCAGGTAGCTGCCAGAATTTGGGGAAAGGGATTGGGTAAACCGGCGCGCAGCAATTGTTGCGTGCTGGTTGTTTTTTGCTTTAGGTGTTTATTGAATGAGAAAATTTCTGAAAATCATTTTGTTATTTTTTGCCATCGTGTTCACGATAACGGTGGTTGGCTCCGCCTCGCTCGTGCTGTGGGCGGCAACCGGCCCGCGCGACCTTTCGCGTTATGCCGGGTTCATTGAAGAATCGCTGAGCGATGTTATCGCGGGGCATGTCAAGATCGGCGGGGCGAGCCTGAGATGGGGCGGGCTGGATGATTTGCTCTACATCGGCGCTTATGACGTGGAGATTTTTAATGCTGAAGACCAGCGCATTGCAAACCTGCCCGAAATCAGCCTGAATTATGATCTGTTTTATCTGATAAAGGGCAACCTTGTCCCTTCAAAACTTGTGCTGGTCGGCCCTGAAATCGACCTTGGGAAAATAATGACGCCGGAAAGCGAGGTTTCGGAAATCAATGCCGATACGGATATCGATGTCGGGGATTTTGACCTTTCGCGGCTGAAAAATATCGAGGTGCGTAACGGCAAACTCAAGCTTTTCAATGAGGAGCAGATCTGGCGGATATCGGTTGCCACGGCAAGGTTCCAGCGGAGCCGGGTGGTCATCGACGCCAAGCTTAAGCCCTCGGAGTTCGAGAAGATCACGCTGGCAATGGATACGGAAATTGACACGGGCGAATATGTCGCCAATGCCACTGTAGAAAATTTTACCACAGACCATTTCCGCCAAGCCGTGCCGGAGTTTGAGGATATGTCGCTTACGATGACCGGGAACATCAAAACCGCCGGGAATATTGCCGCCTTCATTCCGGAAGTGGCAGAGTTTGATATAACCTCGCTGAGCGGGAATTATAATAACCAGGAGGTTTCGCGCGATAACTGGATTGTGGCTTCCGGCCACGCGAAAGGCAGCTATGACGGCGCAAAAAAGGAACTGGTGCTGCAAAGCGCCGGATTTGAGTTTGATGACGGCATGAAGCTTTCCGGTTTCCTGAAAACGGAGGAGTTCAAAAGCTTTGAAGTTGACGCGAAAATCGACCGGATGAAAACCGGGGATTTGCGGAAATACTGGCCGGTGGGAGTGGGCGAAAACGCGCTGGCGTGGATTGTGAAATCAATGCCGGGCGGTATAATCAGCGATGCCCACGCCAAGGTTCATATAACCAGGGAAATGCAGGAATCCGGCGATATCCCGGTGGATGCGGTTGACCTCAAATTCCAGCTCAGCGAGCAGGGGATCAAATACCATGACAGCCTGCTGCCGGTGAAAAACGCTTTCGGCAATGCGAAACTGAACATGAATTCGCTGCATATACTGGTGGACAGGGGCGACCTTGGAAAATCCAAAATCGCCAATACGGATATTCTCATCAGCGGCATCGGCGAAGACACCGAAAAAATCGTGATTGAAGGCGACGTTAACGGCGATGTTTCCGACCTTGCCGATTTTTATGTGAAAGTGGGCAAAGGCAAAAAAATTATCAGCAAGGCGGCGGATGTGAGCGGGCCATCCGTCACCCGCGCCAAGATATTTTTTCCGTTGCTTGCAAAACTTCGGCTGGATGAAGTGGGGCTGGAACTGAAATCCGACATAAAAACGGCAAGGGCAAATAACCTGTTTGGCATGGGCAATGCCAGCAATGTGAATATGGGCCTTGCCATCAACGGCAGTGACCTTGAGGTGAAGGGTACGGCGCTTGCAGTGCTTGACCCTAAACTTAGCGTGATAACCCCCGCGCCTGCGCCGGTGGCGTTCGAGGCAAAGCAGGTGAAAGGCGACCTTGCGGTTTCCACCGCACTGGATTTGAAAGGTTATGAAATTAAAATCCCTGAATTTGCCCTGCATAAAAAACCGGGCGACAGCGCGCGGATGCTGGTGAAGATCCTCCAGCCCAATAACAGCGACCCGCAGCTTAGCATGGCGGAGTTTAAATCGGATGCGTTTGACCTTTCCGCCAATGGAAGCATAAGCCGCAATTATGACAAGCTGGGCAGGCTGAATATCACGAAATTCTCCATGCCGAAAACCGAGCTGGCGGGGGATGTGACGCTGGAGCCTTACCCGGTTATCCGTCTTACAGGGCGTAGAGCCGATGTTGCCCCGCTGATTGAATATATGCGGGAGGATGAAAGTGATGAGGAATCAACCGACCAGTACCGTGTGCTGATGAGGGTGGACACGCTCTATATGGCGGATAAGCAGGAACAGGCGAATGTTTCGCTCGATCTGCAATGCTGGCAGAATGGCTGCGATACGCTGTCTTACAAAGCGCAGGGGCATAGTGTCGAGATGACGCCGGGCAGGCTGCTTATACAATCCGACGATGCAGGGCAGTTTTTGCGGGCATTTGGCATTTATGACAATATGCGTGACGGCAAGATGGTGATTAAAGGTTCCGGCGCAGGCGGGGCTTATACGGGGGATTTCAAAATCACCGGGTTCAGGATCGTGAAAGCGCAGACCCTCGCCAAGCTGCTCACGCTTGGCTCGCTGACCGGAATCGCGGATGCGCTCAGCGGCAACGGGATTAGTTTCAAAAAGCTTGAGTCAAAATTCGGGATGAATGACAAGCTAATGAAAGTTGATGAATTCCGCATGGT
>CAZJFC010000015.1:0-23030 GCA_964545245.1 uncultured Rickettsiales bacterium | reverse complement strand
ATCGGCCTGACCGCCAAGGGCGTGATCGACCGCAAAACCGATGAGGCGGAAATCTCCGGGAACATCATTCCGGCCTATACGGCAAATACATTGCTGGGGAATATCCCGCTGCTGGGCGATGTGCTGATCGGCAATGACGGAGTTTTCGCGCTTGCTTACAAGCTGACCGGCAAAATGGACGACCCGACGATCACGGTGAACCCGCTTTCGGTGCTGGCTCCGGGGTTTTTGAAGCAGGTGTTTGAGTAGGGAAGTCATTAGTTGTTGGTCATTGGTCATTAGGAGTCGTAGGTCGTAAGTGACCTCCCCCTGATAGAGGGAGAATTGCACTCCCTCTCCTATGAGGAGAGGGCTGGGGTGAGGTGTTAATAGAGTGGCATTGTCAAGCTGACCTCGCGCTGACACTTAACTCCCTAATGACTAAGCTTATTATGACTGAGCCGCGACCTTCATTGCCGAAAGCTGGCCGAGGTTAACCTTGTGGCTCCTGTCTTTCAGTTTGCGTTTATGGCGGCGAAGCTGTTTTTCCGCTTTTGCAAGCGCGGAGTCGAATGCTGAGTAGACATCTCCCGATTCGTCTTTTGCTGCCACATCAAGGCCGTTTTTTACGCCTTCATGGACCAATATCTCGCATTCGTAAAAATGCCCTCTTTTTGAGAATATCGCCTCTGCGTTTATGGCGTTCTTGAAGTATTTTCCGACTGTGCTCCCTAAGTGGTTCTCTACGTGTGTTTGAAGTGCTGCCCCTGTATCCATGTGTTTGCCGGAAATTGCGATTCTCATATTTACCTCTTGGTTTTGTTGCACTAAGTATAATATACCACAAAATGACCCCATAACCAAGACGTATCATGAAAAATTATGACGCAATAATCGTTAACTTTCTGGCGCAAAACAAGCTCGAAAATGCCGCCCGTGAACCGCTCGCCGGTGATGCCTCAAACCGAAGGTATGAGCGTATCAGGGCAGGGGATGAAACCTATATGCTGATGGTCGCCCCACCCGATAAGGAAGATGTTAAACCTTTCATTAATGTTGACCAAATTTTAAGAAGTTTTGGCCTCAATGCGCCTAAAATACATGATAATGATGTGGAAAACGGTTTGCTGCTGCTGGAGGATTTCGGCGATGATCTATATTCCAAGGTTTTGCAGATCAATCCGACTATAGAAAAGGAGCTTTACCGTGCCGCGATTGAGGTTCTGGAGAATTTACCGGATGATTGCGATGTGCCGGAATATTCCACGCAGAAACTGCTTGATGAGGCGGCATTGTTTGCCGATTGGTTCGCAACCGGTGCCGACCGTGAGGAGTATCTGGATATCTGGCGCGGGATTCTGGCAAAGCTCGATAACAGTGAAAAGGTGATTGTCCTGCGTGATTACCATGCGGATAACCTTGTCTGGCTGCCGGAGCGTGAGGGGCTGCGGAAAGTCGGCCTGCTCGATTTTCAGGATGCGCTGTTCGGACACAGGGCTTATGATTATGTTTCGCTGCTGGAAGATGCTCGGCGCGATGTCAGCCCGGAAATTGTGTGCGGGATATTAGAGGGGAAAAGTGAAGGCTTCATGCGTGATTATTACATCCTCGGCGCGCAGCGTAACTGCAAAATTATCGGCATATTCAACCGCCTCAAAAAACGTGACGGGAAAGATGGGTATTTAAAATTCCTGCCGCGCGTGTGGAACCATTTGCGCGGGGATCTGGAGCATCCGGCGCTTGCGCCGATGAAGGTTTGGATTGAGAAAAACGTGAGCAAAGAGGTTGCCGCCTAAGTTAGGGTTGCAAAAAGTTTTTTGCGTGGCATCATGCCTGCCATGATTCCTGTACCAAAAAAGGCGTTTATCCTTGCTGCCGGGCTGGGGACGCGTATGCGCCCGCTTACCGATAATATCCCCAAGCCAATGGTGGAAGCGCAGGGGCGTACGCTGATTGACCGCACGCTGGACAAGCTGGTGGAGGCTGGTGTGGAAGAAGCGGTGGTGAATACGCATTACAAGGCGGAAGTGCTGCAGGAGCATCTGGCAAAAAGGAATGATTTGAAAATATACATATCGCATGAGCCGATTTTACTTGAAACCGGCGGCGGTGTCGCGAATGCGCTGGGCAAGCTGGGGGATGAGCCTTTTTATGCCGTTACCAGTGATGTTATACTGGCCGGCGACGGTTTGGAACAGCTCGCGGATTCATATGTGAACGGGCGGGCAGGGGCATTGCTTTTGCATGAGGTTGCAACTGCTTATGGTTATGAGGGTAACGGCGATTTTAACCTGTTCGGCGTTACGGGCAGGATTATTCTGGCGCATGAAGGTATGCAGGCGAAATATGTTTTCACCGGCGCGCAGATTCTGAACCCGGAACTTTTCTCCCGCCCAAAAGTGCTGGCGCTGGGGGTTGTGTTTCCGCTGGGAAAAGTCTACCGGATTTTCTGTGATGATTTCATTGGCGTGGTGAATAAAGGCAAGTGGTATCATATCGGCACGCCTGAGGCGCTGAATAACCTTGAGCCGTTGCAGGCTTAATATGGGATACGCAAGATCAGTTTCGGTCTGGCTTTACGCATGCTGCATGGGGGTTTTTATCATGGTCATTATCGGCGGGCTTACGCGGCTCACCGATTCCGGCCTATCGATCATGACATGGGAGCCGCTCTCCGGCACAGTTCCACCGCTGGACGATGCTGAATGGAACCGCTATTTCGATGAATATAAGCAGATCCCGCAATACCAACTCAAAAATAAGGGGATGTCGCTGGAGGAGTTCAAAGGCATTTTCTGGCTGGAATATTTCCACCGCCTGTGGGGCAGGATAATCGGGCTGGTTTTCATTGTACCGCTGGCTTATTTCATCTGGAAAAAAGCGATCTCAAAACAGCTTTCGGTGCGGCTGGCCGGGATTTTCCTGATTGGGCTGCTGCAAGGTTTTATCGGCTGGTATATGGTTTCCAGCGGGTTCTCGGAACGCACAGAGGTGAGCCAGTACCGCCTTGCGATGCATTTGTTCTTCGCTTTCCTCATTTTTGCGCTGGTTTACTGGTCGGCGCTGGATGTTTTCCATGAGCGCAATTCCGGTGCGGGGTTCAATAAATCACCGCTGGCGAAAGCCTCGGTGGGGATGAGTGTTTTTATCCTGTTTCAGGTCATACTCGGAGCTTTCGTGGCGGGAACCGATGCCGGGTTTACTTACAACACATTCCCGCTGATGGACGGAAAGCTGGTACCGGACGGGCTTTATATCCAGGAGCCTGCATGGGTGAACCATTTCAGCAATGTGGCGATGGTGCAGTTCCAGCACCGTGTGGCTGCGCTGCTGCTGAGTGTTTATATTTGTGTATTCGCGTTCTTCTATGTGCGCAGCGATTTTTATAACCTTAACACAGTGGTGATGCTGGTTGTGTTGCTTATGCTGCAAATCGCCCTCGGAATTATTACGCTGCACGCTTTCGGCAGCTATGCCGATTATGACCATGCAACCCACGCCTATAAGAAAGTGCTGCATTTCCCGGTGCTGGTGGCGGTGGCGCATCAGGCCAATTCATTGCTGATGTTCATGGTTTCGCTAAAAATCAACCACCGGCTGCTGCGTGGCTGATTATAAGCTTTAAGGCGGTTGTTTTTTTCCATCCGTCCCCCCGCGCTTGTCACGGGGTCTGGTTCATGAGGCAATGACAGAGCGAGCTTCGCTAACCGGATCGCGCAACAAGTGCGCGATGAAGTTCCTCTGTCCTTGAAACATTGACTTCCCGCCGGAAAAAAGCTATAAGGCGCATGCAAGAGCAAGAGAGAGAAAATGTCCCTATATGAAGACAGGTTTAAGCGCAAGCTTGCCGACCTTAAAGCCGAAGGCAATTACCGCGAATTCATGAATATTGGCCGCAGCGCAGGCAGCTACCCGCGCGCGCGCGATTTCCAGAATGAAAAGGACATAGTTATCTGGTGCAGCAATGATTATCTAGGCATGGCGCAGCACCCGCAAGTGCTGAAAGCCTTCACTGAAGCCGCCACGGCAATGGGAGCAGGAGCGGGCGGAACGCGTAATATTTCGGGAACCAGCTATCCGCTGGTGCGCCTTGAAAAGGAGCTGGCCAACCTGCACGGCAAAGAGGCGGCGCTGGTGTTTGGTTCGGGTTACATAGCCAATGAAGCAACGCTTTCAACGCTGACCAAGGCGTTGCCGGAGATTGTTTATATCTCGGACGAAAAAAACCATGCTTCGATCATTCATGGCATCCGCAATTCCGGCGCGGCCAAAATGATATTCAAGCATAATGACATTTTCGACCTTGAGGAAAAGCTGAAATCCCTGCCGCCTGAACAACCGAAAATGATTATTTTCGAGGCGGTTTATTCGATGGATGGCGATATCGCCCCGGTGAAGGAAATCGTCGCTCTTGCCAAAAAATATAACGCGCTGACCTATATCGACGAGGTTCACGCGGTTGGGCTTTATGGCCCGCGTGGCGGTGGAATCGCCCAGCAGCTTGGCGTGGAGCCGGAGATTGATGTGATTCAGGGAACGCTTGCCAAAGCCTTCGGCCTGATTGGCGGGTACATTACGGCAAGCCCAAACCTGATTGATTTTGTGCGCAGCTTCGCGCCGGGGTTCATTTTCACGACTGCGCTACCTCCGGCGATTGCCGAGGCGGCGATAGTCAGCGTGAAATACCTTAAGGAAAGCAATATTGAACGCGCTCGCCACCAGAAAGCTATCGGGCAACTGAAACAAAAACTGAAAGCCGCACGCATTCCGCATATGGCAACGCCTTCGCATATCATCCCGGTTATGGTGGGCGACCCGGTCAAGGCCAAGCATATCTGCAAAGTGTTGCTGGAAGATTATGGGATCTATGTCCAGAACATCAATTACCCGACCGTTCCGCGCGGAACTGAGCGCCTGCGTATCGCCGTTACCCCGCAGCATACTGAGGCAATGATGGACCAGCTTGTCACAGCGCTCAAAGAAGTGTTCACCGAAAATCAGGTTAGGCTTGCGATATAGGTAATAATCCAATATCAAGTGACTCATAAATTCACTTAGGTAATTTGCATATGATCGGTTTTCCCCGCTGGAAGGTATACACGGTTTTTGTCGTGCTGTTCCTCGGCATTTATTTCAGCCTGCCCAATTTCGTTAATTCAAGCCTTGTCCCGAAGAACAAGCTTAACCTTGGGCTTGACCTTCAGGGCGGCTCGCAGCTCATGCTACAGGTGGATTATGAAAGCTTCCGCAAGGACCAGCTCGGCTTCGTGCTTGAGGAAGTGCGCCGCGCCCTCCGCAGCGACAAGGTTGGCTACCGGAATTTAAATGTGGGGAATGGTTATGTTAAGTTTGACCTGCGCGAGCCGGAACGTGCCGATAGGGTGCAAAAGCTGCTGGTCTCGTCAATTCAGGGCGTTGATGTGGAGGTCAAGGGAACTGAGTTCAAAATAGCTTATAACAAACAGACGGAGGTTAGCCAGAAAGCCGCGCTGATCGACCAGTCGATCGAGATCATCAGAAGGCGTGTCGATGAAACAGGAACCAAGGAGCCAAGCATCCAGAGGCAGGGGCAGGACAGGATTTTGCTTCAGGTTCCCGGCGCTGAAAACCCTGAGGAAATTAAAAAGAAAATCAATACTACCGCAAAGCTTACCTTCCACATGGTGAAAGGGACTGAGCCGGTGGAAAAGGACAAAGTGCCAAGCCCCGGCCATATTATCATGCCTGACCAGGAAGGAAGATATTGGGAAATCGAAAAAACTGTGCGTATCAGCGGGCAAAACCTCGTCAACGCGCAGCAGAGCTATGACCAGTTTGGCCGTGTGGCGGTTGCCTTCAAGCTTGATAACCGCGGCGGAAAGATATTCGGTGATTTAACGCGTGAAAATGTTGGTTACCTGTTCGCCAGCGTGCTTGATAACGTGATTGTGAGCGCGCCAAGGATCAATGAGCCGATCCTCGGCGGTTCCGGCGTGATTACGGGCAGTTTCTCTGCGGCGGAGGCAACCAACCTTGCCAATTTGCTCCGCGCGGGTGCGCTTCCTGCCAGCCTAAAAATCCTTGAGGAAAGGACTGTCGGCGCAAGCCTCGGCAGTGACTCGATTGAGGCGGGCAAGGTCGCGGCGGTTGTCGGCACGGTGCTTGTTGCCGCCTTCATGATCGTGGCATATGGCTTCTTCGGTTTTGTTTCGGTGGTGGCGGTTATCTTCAACGTGATACTGATTATCGCGGTGATGTCTGCCATGCAGTCAACCCTTACCATGCCGGGAATTGCGGGTATCGTGCTCACGGTGGGTATGGCGGTTGACGCGAACGTGCTTATCTTTGAGCGTATGCGCGAGGAAATCCGCAACGGCAAAAAGCCTTACGCCTGTATTGAGCAGGGCTATGAACGCGCCTTCAACACGATTTTTGACTCTCACGTGACAACCATCATCAGCGCCGTCTTGCTTTATATCTTCGGCACGGGAACGGTAAAAGGTTTCGCGGTGAGCCTTATTTTCGGGCTTATCAGCTCAATGTTCACCGCGGTGTTGGTGAGCCGTATGATTATCGTTTACTGGTATGGCAGGACGCGAACCAAAGAGCTTAAGGTTTAGCGCCAATGGAAGAAAGCAATAAAGACAGGAAAAATACGGCGGAGGTTTTCGCAAGGCTGGCGGTGCTGGTGGCAAAGCTGGCGATTGCGACAATCGCGCTGTATTACGTTTTCAGCAATATTGACGCGCATGAACTGCCCGCGTTACTTCTCAGCGCTGACCCGTATTACCTGATTCTCGCGGTGCTGTGCCTTGTGGTGGCGGTTAAGTTCGGCGCGCTCCGGCTGCGCGTTTACCTGAAAAGCGAGGAGTTGGACATCAACAAAAGATATTCTGTCGCGGTTTATTGGGCCGGGATGTTTTTCAGCCTGCTTCTTCCCGGCGGGATCAGCGGGGATGGGTATATCGCCCTGCACCTCAGCCGCAAATTCAGGTTCCGCGCCCTGAAAGCGGTCAGGGTTCTGCTGATAACGCGGGCAAACGGCCTGTTGTTCTTGAATATCTTCCTTTTTGCTGTTGTTCTGATGAGCAGCTTCATACCTCAACTGCCGCGTGGCGAAAGGCTGGTTTATGGGCTGTTCCTGCTCCAGTTCCCGGTTTATTATTACTTCAACCGCTACCTGCTGCGCGAAAAGCTTTCCGGTTTTATCGGTGGCAGCCCGCTCTCATTTGCTTCGCAGGCGTTTTTCCTGCTGGCGGCGTTCCTTGTGTTCAAGTCGATGGGCGTGAATGTTTTCATGGCTGATTATCTGGTACTGTTCCTCGCGGCCTCGGTTGCCTCGATATTGCCGCTGACGCCGGGCGGAATCGGCATCAGGGAACTGGTGTTCTTCAAGGGCGCGGCGCTTGTCGGGATTAACCCGGAGCTTGCGGTCGCCAGCTCGCTGGTTTATTTTTTCCTGTATGTGACCGTTTCGGTTATTGGCCTTGTTTTCTATTTAAGGCTAAATAAAATCGGCCACGAATAACCGCTCATTAATCAAACGGAGGAAGTATGGCACTGGTAGAAACGCCGAAAGTCCAGACCGGATGGAAAGCCAGGGATTTCAACCTTAAAGGAGTTGACGGGAAATATTATAACCTCGAAAGCCTGCGTGGCGAAAACGGGCTGGTGGTTATGTTCATCTGCAGCCATTGCCCATATGTTAAGGCCATCTTGGACAGGATCATCCGTGATATGGCAGAGCTGAAACAGCATGGAGTGAACTCGGTGGCGGTAATGTCGAACGACGTGAATGAGTATCCCGATGATTCATTTGAGAATATGCAGAAGCTTTCCGCCGCGAAAGATTTCCCGTTCCCTTACCTTTATGACGAAACACAGGATGTAGCAAAGGTTTATGACGCTGTCTGCACTCCGGATTTCTTCGGGTTTAACGCGAAGCTTGAGCTGCAATACCGCGGCAGGCTTGATTCTTCAGGCCGCGAACCTGCCGCGCCGGACGCCAAGCGTGAGCTTTTTGAAGCAATGGTGGAAGTGGCAAAAACCGGCAGGACAACGGCGAACCAGGTTCATTCGATGGGCTGCAACATCAAAT
Organism: uncultured Rickettsiales bacterium; assembly: GCA_964545245.1. Taxonomy (GTDB): domain Bacteria; phylum Pseudomonadota; class Alphaproteobacteria; order Rickettsiales; family 21-14-0-20-44-7; genus CAZJFC01. The sequence goes on along the minus strand of CAZJFC010000015.1, from coordinate 14,974 downwards.
GGGCAGCCTGATGACGCGTAAAAAGCAACGGATGTATGTAGTGATTATCTCACTTGTGTTGCTTGCGGCGGCGGCGGGATTAATCCTTTCCAACCTTGAGGATAACATCGTTTTTTTCCGTACCCCGACGCAATTGGTCACCAACCCGCCGCAGAAAGATGAATTGCTGCGCGTTGGCGGGATTGTCCGTGAAGGAACCCTAAAGGACCTTGGCAGCGGGGATTATGAGTTTGAAATTGCGGATACGGAAAATTCGCTGAAGGTTTTTTACAGCGGGCTGCTGCCGACCTTGTTCCGTGAAGGGCAGGGGGTTGTCGCGCTCGGCAGGATGTCTGAAGCGGATGAGTATTTCAAGGCCGAGCAAATCCTCGCCAAGCATGACGAGAACTATATGCCGCCGGAGGTATACCGCAGCATGCGCGAGCAGGAGGAACTGAAAGCAAAAGACAAGCCAGCTTCGGCCGGGGCGGAATAAATGCTGGCAGAAAGCGCAGATTTTATCCTCTGGCTGGTGATTTTACTTTGCCTTGTCCAGTGCGTTGGGTTTTTTAAGCCTTCGCGTTATACGAATGCTGCCGCAATCACCGCATTTGCCGCTTTGAGTTTTTGTTTTTTTGCGCTGATATATAGTTTCGCGGTATCGGACTTTTCCCTTGATCTGGTCTATCGCAATTCGCACAGCTCAAAACCGCTGGTTTATAAGATATCCGGCACGTGGGGGAACCATGAAGGCTCGCTGATGATGCTGGTGTGGATGATTTCGCTTTATGGGTTCTTTGCCGCGCTAAGCAGGGGCAGCCAGCGCGTTACGGCGTTGCAGGGGTTCATATTGCTGCTTTTTGTGCTGTTCATGAAATTTACTTCAAACCCCTTTACGTTGCTGCCGGTCACGGCGGAGGATGGCATCGGGCTTAACCCGCTTTTGCAGGATATCGGGCTGGCGCTGCATCCTCCGGTGCTGTATTGCGGGTATGTAGGGTTCTCGCTGGTTTTTTCCTATACCATTGCATATTTATATGAAGGGAAAATTGGCGTCGAGTATGCCCGCGCGGCGAAATTCTGGTGCCTGTTCGCATGGTCGTTCCTGACACTCGGCATAGCGGCGGGAAGCTGGTGGGCTTACCGCGAGCTTGGCTGGGGCGGTTTCTGGTTCTGGGACCCGGTTGAGAATGCTTCACTGCTTCCGTGGCTTTCCGGCACGGCGCTGCTCCACTCGCTGATGATTACGGAAAAACGCAGGCAATTCAAAAAATGGACGGTATTACTTGCCATATTCACTTTCGCGCTAAGCATAACCGGGTTTTTCCTTGTGCGTTCCGGTGTGCTGAACAGCGTGCATTCATTCGCCAATGACCCTGAGCGGGGCGTGATGATTATAATGATTCTGGCGGCAAGTGTCGGTTTCGGGCTTGTGGTCTTTGCGCTGAAGGCGCATAAGCTATATAGGGGCGATGAAAAACAGGTGAAATATAGTGCGGTTTCCCGCGAGACGGCGATCATGTTCAATAACCTGCTGCTAACGGTTATGTGCGCCACTGTTTTTATCGGAACCATTTACCCGCTGGTGCTGCAACTTCTGGGCGGGGATTCGATATCCATCGGCGCGCCGTATTTTTCCAGGACATTCGTCCCGATCGCGGTTGTGCTGGTTATTATGTGCGCAGCGGCAACAACGGCTGAATGGAAGGAGGATAATATAAAAAACTTCCTGCGCCGCTCGCGTTACCATCTTGGCGCAACGGTTATTATTTTTGCTGCCTTGCTTGCCGGTGGTGATTATTCGCCGCTTCAGGCGGTGACGGCAGTTGCCTCAATTTATCTGCTTGCCGCTGTTGTTGAGCATGGAATAAGGCGCTGGCGCTGGGGGAACCTGCCGGTGCTGCTTGGCCATTCGGGGCTGGCGGTAATTACCATCGGGATCATTGCCGCCGCTACATTTGACAGCAAAACCGAGAAGATGATGAAAACCGGGGAGGAAATCTCGCTTGCCGGGTTCGATGTAAAATTGAAAAGGGTTGAGCAGGGGATGGGGCCGAATTACGCATACCGCCGCGGGATATTTGAAATCTGGCGCAATGAGGCCGAGCTTGGCGTATTAACACCGGAAATGCGGGTTTATACGGTTGAGGGGCAGACCACCACTGAATCCTCGATAATCACGCATAATTTATTTTCGGATCTGTATGTGGTGATTGGCGAAAAGAACAAAACCGAGCAATACGCGGTCAGGGTTTATTACAAACCGCTGATGAAGCTGATATGGCTTGGTTCCATCATGATTGCGCTTGGCGGGTTTTTCAGCTTCGGCAGGATGCTTTACCGTTTTATTAAGTAGGAAGCCCAAGCATTTTGATGATTGCCGGTGAAATAACCATAATGAATAATGTCGGCAGGATGAACAATATCATCGGCACCGTCATCATTGGCGGCAGGCGGGCTGCCTTTTCCTCGGCGCGGAGCATCCTTTGCTCGCGGAACTCCTTGGAAAGCACCCTTAATGCCTGGGATACCGGCGTTCCGTATTTCTCGGTCTGGATAAGGATGTTCACCAGCGAGCGTATTTCGAGCATATCAATCCGCTCGGCAAGGTTCTCCAGCGCTTTTTTCCGCTCCGGCAGGAAGCCTATTTCAATTGAGGTGAGGGAGATCTCATCGGCAAGCTCAGGATACGCCATGCCTATTTCCTTGCTCACCCTGTCCAGCGCGGCGGTTAATGTCAGGCCTGCCTCGGTGCATATCATCATCAGGTCAAGCGCGTCGGGAATCCCTTTCCTGATTGCCGAATAACGTTTATTGCGGGTGTTCACCACCATTATCTTTGGCAGGTATAACCCGGTCAAAAAGGCGGCGAACGGGATGCAGATGCTTATCAGGGTTTTCTGTAAATCCTCAGTATCGGCGGTAACGAACATAAGCGAAAACAGCATAAACCCGAACCCGCACGCCCCTTGCGCGAAAGCATATTTTATCGCCGCGTTTTTTGAGCGGTATCCGGCACGCACCATAAGCTGCGTTATTTCCTTTACCTTGTTTGCCTGCAGGAGGTTCAGCTTCTTCACGACCTTCTGCATAAAGAGAATGTTCTTCTCATCCCCGTCCCGCCTGCTTTTCTTGCGGCGTTTCGTATTGACATATTCCCCGCGCAGCTCGGCGCGCCTTTCCATCAGTTCCTTGATTTTCTCACGGCTGGCATGCGGTTCCGTCATCGCCTTGCCGACAAGGATTGTCGCAAGGAAAACAAGCATGGCCGCGCCGTATGTATATAACAGCTCAAGCGTTATTCCCTGAGGCAGGAAGGCATCCCATGATGAATAATTGCTGTCTGCCATTTTATGTTCCCTTAAATTTCAAATTTTGCCATCCTGAGCATTATGAACATCCCGAAACTGAAGCTTAGAATAGCGCAGGCGAGGGCAATATTCCCGCGTATGTCATTAAAAAGCGGATCGAGATAGTCTGGCTGTATGAAAGCTAACGCAATCGTTACCAGAAACGGTAGCGCGCCGACGATATAAGCCGACATCCTCGCCTCGGAGGTAATGGCGAGGATTTTTAATTTCATATTGGTTCGCGCGCGAATTGTGCTTGAAAGGTTCTCAAGGATCTCCGCAAGGTTGCCACCGGTTTCACGTTGCAGGGTTATCGAAATAACGAGAAAGTTGAACTCGTTGATTTTTAATCTCTTTGCCGTATTCATCAGCGCTTCCTCAAACGGGACGCCGATCCTTACTTTTTGGCTGACCTCACCGAAAATGCTTTTCAGCGGCTCAGTAATTTCATCCTTAATGGCATTTACCGATTCCGTTACCGGCAGCCCGGAGCGCAGGCCGCGTACCATCAGGTCAAGTCCGTCCGGCAATAAAAGCAGGAATTTCTTTAAGCGTTTTGATTCCCATCTGCCAACCATTTTATGAGGTATCATCAGGCCAAAGAAAATTCCCAGCAGGGCGGATAACACGGGGCCGCTGCCAAAAACAAAGTGAATGACCACGAATGAAATTATGGCTGTAAACAGGTTCCATTTAAAATATTGCCCAACGCTGATATCCTTGCCTGTCCTGTCGAGCCTTTCGCGCAGGCGGCTGATTGACGGAAGGCCGCGAATGGAACCATGCAGCCTGCTGTCCTTGTCCAGTTTTTTAAGGCTTATGGCCTGCGCGGATTCCGCAGCGGAAAGCCCTTTCAGGCTTGGCTGTTTTGAATATTGCCCAAGTATTTTCAACGCCCTTAAATGCGCCTTTTTGGAATATCCGCCGGAGGGCAGGATAAAATAGGCCGTGGCGGCGAAAATGCCCAGCGCCGTCATTATCATGAAAATCTGGTTGGTAAGGATAATTTCCATGCGGGAAGCATAGCATTTAATAGTTAATTTCAGGCTAATAAGCCTTATTCTTCCGTGGGCTTTGACCTTAAGCCAAGGAACTGGTAGTTAACGAAACATGAAATTTGTCGATGAAGCGAAAGTTTATGTTAAGTCCGGTGACGGAGGGCGCGGCTGCCTTAGCTTCCACCGCGCGAAATTTATCGAGTTCGGCGGCCCTGACGGCGGCGATGGTGGCCGTGGCGGTGATGTTATCGCCAAAGCGGTTGAGGGGCTGAACACTTTGGTGGATTACCGCTTCCGCCAGCACCAGAAGGCGCAGAACGGTGAACCGGGGATGGGTTCAAACCGTTACGGAGCTTCGCGCGGGCCTTTGGTTCTTAAAGTTCCGGTCGGGACGCAGATTTTCCTTGATGACGGGGAAACGCTTTTTGCCGATTTAACCCGCGAAGGACAGGAAGTTGTGCTTGCCAAGGGCGGTGATGGCGGCAAGGGCAACGTAAGGTTCAAAAGCTCGTCCAACCAGGCACCGCGCAAAACGACTCCGGGCTTTCCGGGCGAGGAAAAAACCTTCTGGTTCCGCCTGAAGCTGATTTCCGACGCAGGAATTGTGGGCTTGCCGAATGCGGGGAAATCCACTTTCATTTCAGCGGTTTCACGCGCGCGGCCAAAAATTGCCGATTATCCGTTCACCACGCTGACCCCAAGCCTTGGCGTTGTCCGCAGGGGCGATGACGAGCTGGTGCTTGCCGATATCCCCGGCCTTATCGAGGGCGCAAGCGACGGAGTCGGTCTTGGGACAAAATTCCTTGGGCATGTCGAGCGTTGCGGGATATTGCTGCACCTGATTGACGGAACACAGGAAGATGTCGTAAAGGCATATAAGGTGATTCAGGCGGAGCTTAAGGAATATGGCAATTTGCACCGCAAGAAACAGATTATCGCGCTTAATAAATGTGACTCGCTGGATAAAAAAGAAATCGCGGAGAAAAAGAAACAGCTTGAGAAAGTTTCAAAGAAAAAAATCTATGCAATTTCTGCTGTGGCAAAGCTTGGTGTTGACGACGTGCTGGCAGAAATTATGAAAGTGGTGAAGGAAAAACGGAAAAAGAAAAATGGCAAATAATGTAACGGTCATTGGCAGCGGGGCGTGGGGCAGGGCGCTCGCGAAGTTCTATTCCGCGGATAATATTATCGCAGGGCGTAGCGAAGCCAAAGAAATTAATGCCGATGTTGTTTTCGTCGCGGTCGAGGCGCAGAAATTCCGTGAGGTGATAAGCCGCCATAAATTTTCGCCGGATTCGATAATTATTGTCTGCTCGAAAGGGATTGAGCAAGGCACGCTGAAACTTGTCAGCGAAATTGTTGAAGAAGTCCTGCCGCATAACCCTTATGCCGTTCTTTCCGGGCCGAATTTTGCCGACGAGCTTGAAGCGGGGCTGCCTACTGCCTCCACCATTGCCTGCGAATCGGAGGCTTTGGGCAAGAACCTTGTGGAGCGTTTTGGCCGTGCCAATATGCGGCTTTACTGGTCGTCTGATATTATCGCAGCGCAGCTTGGCGGTGCGATCAAGAATGTGCTGGCGATCGCCGCCGGGATTTGCGTGGGCAAAAAACTTGGCGATAACGCGCGTGCTGCATTAATCACCCGCGGGCTTGCCGAAATGGGCAGGCTGGTCAAGGCTCGTGGCGGTGATGAACGCAACCTGCTCGGCCCTGCCGGTATTGGTGATTTGATACTTACCTGCGGCAGCGAAAAATCGCGCAATACGCGGTTTGGGATGGAGCTTGCCCTTGGCGGGCATGTTGACTATCTCATCGCCAATAACAGCGGGGTTGTGGAGGGGTATTATACCGCAAAATCGGTTTATGACCTCGCGAAGAAAATAAATGTCGAAATGCCTATTTGTTTTTCCGTATATGAGATACTATATAAGGACAAAGCAGTCGATGAGGCGATAAATGATCTTCTGGAAAGACCACAAGGACAAAGAAAATAAATCACCCGACAATGATGGTTCCACGCAGGATGGCTGGCTGGCCGGGCAAATGCTGGTCTCCACGCCGCTGGTGCAGGGCGGGTGCTTCCAGCATTCGGTTGTTTTCATGTGCGAGCACAGCGAAACCGGCGCAATGGGATTCATCATCAACAAAGAGCTTCGGGTTGCTGATAAGCGTGATTTGTTTGAAAAGCTGAACCTTGAATATGAGGAACTGGCGCATATGCCTGTTTTGCTCGGCGGGCCGGTGGAAACTTCGCGCGGGTTTGTGGTGCACAGCGCCGATTATAAGATCAAGAACACGATTGAATTTGAGGGCGGGCTTGCCATCACCTCGGAAAAGCAGGTGATGCAGGATTACGCGAAAGGCCGCGGGCCAAAAAACATCATGCTGGTGATGGGATATTCCGGCTGGGTCGGCGGGCAGCTTGAGCAGGAATTCGCGGAAAACTCATGGCTTACAATCCCTTCGGACCCGCAGATCATCTTCAATGAAAACCATGACAGCAAATGGCAACTTGCCGCCGCGCAGAACGGTATTGATGTTTATAAGATATCGCCGTTCACCGGCAGTGCGTAGTAAAGGTCAAAGTAAAACTGTGTCATTCCCGCGAAGGCGGGAATCTTAACCTTGGCTATATCGGATGTTGGAAAGCTTAATTTAAGATTCCCGCCTTCGCGGGAATGACAGTTTATAGAAAATAAAAGATCATAACTCTTTTAATTTAAATAATACCTCAAGCGCCTCTTTCGGGCTTAGCTCATTTGGGTCGATATCGGTGAGGATTTCTTCCGCTTTTGATTTATATTCCGCCTCACGTTCATTGGCGATGGCAAATAGCGGCATTTCGGTAGCCAGTTTTTCCTGAAACTTCCCGGTTTCAAGCTCGCGCAAAATATTCTCCGCACGCCCGGTGACGGATTTCGGCAAGCCCGCCAGCTTCGCAACATGGATGCCGTAAGACCTGTCTGCTGCGCCTTCGCCGACTTCGTGCAGGAAAATAATTTCCTCTTTCCATTCCTTCACCTTCATCGAATGAAGCGAGAGGCGTCCCAGTTTTAGTTTTGTAAGCTCGTGGTAATGCGTGGCGAAAACGGTGCGGCATTTGATTTTGTTGTGGATATGTTCCAGCACCGCCCATGCGATTGAAAGCCCGTCATAGGTTGCGGTTCCGCGCCCGATTTCATCAAGGATAACCAGCGATTTTGCGGTTGCCTGGTTCACAATCGCCGCGGTTTCAACCATTTCCACCATGAAGGTGGACTGCCCGCGCGCAAGGTTGTCGGAAGCGCCGACGCGGCTGAACACACGGTCAACACAGCCTATATGCGCCGACTCCGCCGGAACGAAAGAGCCGCATTGCGCGAGGATGGCGATAAGCGCGTTCTGGCGCAGGAAGGTGGATTTACCCGCCATATTCGGCCCGGTCAAAAGCCAGAGGTTCTGCTGCGTGCTGAGGTCGCAATCATTCGGGGTGAACTCGGTGTTTTCCTCAACAACCGGGTGGCGGCCTTTGGTGATTTTAAACGCGTCCGAATCATCCACTTGCGGACGGGAATATTTTTTCTCCAGCGCAAGCTGCGCGAATGAGCCGAACATATCGATTGAGCCAAGAGCCTTGGCGGTGGCGGAAAGCGCCAGTGAATTCTCGCGGATGATTTCCACAATCTCAGAGAAAATCCTGAGTTCAATTTGCAGCGCATGGTCACGCGCGGAGATGATTTTGGACTGAAGCTCGTTCAGTTCCGGCGTAGTGAAGCGCATAGCGTTTGCCATTGTCTGGCGGTGGATGAAATTCCCGCCGAGTTTTTTGGCATTAAGCGCCGTCACCTCGATATAATAACCAAGAATATTATTATGGGTGATTTTCAAATTCGGGATTTCACTCTCCGCCGCGTATTTATCGCGCAGCCCGTTTATCAGCTTGCGGCTGTGGTCGCGGATGTTCACCAGCTCGTCAAGCTCGCGGTCATAACCTTCGCGGATAAAATTGCCGTCGGCGAGGAACGGGCCGACCTCATCGCGGAAAGCTTCGGTCAGGGTGGAAAGCAAATCGGTAAAGTTCCTGATTTCGGTTTCCGCTTCACGCAGCGCGGCAGGCAGGTTTTGCGCCGCGAGGAGTGATTTTATCTCATAAGCAATGGTGAGTGCGGCACGCATCAGAACCATGTCGCGCGGGCTGCCGCGGCCAATACAGATGCGGGAAACGGCGCGTTCAAGGTCCGGCAGATGCGATTGCTTCGCGCGGAGCTTGGCAAGGATTTCCCTGTTATTCACGAAAAATTCGACGGCATCAAGCCTTGCATTGATTCCTTCGGCATAAACCATCGGCGAAGAAATTGCGGAGTATAAGAGCCTCGCGCCGGGCGCGGTGAGTGTGCGGTTAATGGTTTTTAGCAGGAACGCGGAATCCCCCGTGGCGCTTTCGGTAAGCTCAAGGTTGCGGCGCGTGGCAGAATCAACCTGCATATAATTCTCGGCGCGGTTTTGCTTAGGGAATTGCAGCGCAGGCAGTGCTTCTTTCTGCGTCAGCTCGACATATTCAAGCAATGCCCCGCAGGCGGAAATTTCGGCAGGGGAAAGCTTGCCGAAACCTTCAAGCGAGATGACCTTATAAAAGCTTTTCAGCTTTGTTTCGGCGCGTTTTTGCTCGAAAATATTTCCCGGTTGCGGGGTGAGCTTATTTTTCCAGTCATTGTAAGTTTCAAACAGGTTTTCCTGATATATCAGCGAATCCGGGAGCAGAATCTCGGACGGGCGGATGCGTGCAAGCTCGCTGGCAAGCTGTCCGGCGGAGATGAGCGAGGTGTTGAATTCGCCGGTGGAAATATCAAGCCACGCCATGCCGTATTCGTTGCCGGTTCTGGCAAAGCTCAGCAGATAATTCGCTTTTCCGGCCTCCAGCAGCGTTTCCTCGGTCAGCGTTCCGGGGGTGACAACACGCACTACTTCACGTCTCACAATCTCCTTGTATCCACGTTTTTTGGCTTCTTCCGGGGTTTCAAGCTGGTCGCAGATGGCAACCTTGAACCCGGCGCGGATGAGTTTGAGTAAATATGGTTCATAAGAATGCGCGGGAACGCCGCACATCGGGATCTCCTGTCCGTCCGTTTTGCCGCGCTTGGTGAGGGCGATATCCAGAACCGGGGCTGCCTTCACCGCGTCATCGTGGAAAAGCTCGAAAAAGTCGCCCATGCGGAAGAAAAGCAGCGTATCGGTATATTTCTCCTTCTGCGAGAAATATTGCTGCATCATCGGTGTTGCGCTGGCTGTGTTGGCGGTCATTTTTTTAATCTATAAATTGCGGGGTGAATGTCGAGAAGAAATTTAAATGAATTTTGTTGACTCTTTCCCTATAGAAGGTTAACTAAAGTAAATGTATGCGAGGTTTTAATTATGAATATAATGAGCGCGGATTTTAGTAACCTTATCCTACTGCCGCTGAACGATGATGGCGAGTATTATACATATACCGGGGAGAGGGGGGCGCAGGTCGTGAGGAAGGAGCTTGCGGCTGTAGGTATCGGCAGCAGCATTTCCGTGATAAATGGCAGGGCTATCCTTGTGGTCGATGCGGCTGATTTTCAGTTGGCGGCTGGCCTTAGCATCAAAATTGTGCATGACAGGGAGCATTTGAGCGGTTTTGTATTTAAGAAATCTCCTGCTGATATAGTGGCTTCAATAAGTTATGAAGGCAATGCAGGGCAGCTTGCAGATGTTGAGGCAACGCTTAAGGCCATGAACATTAAATTTGAACGCGAAGACGATATTATAACCGTTAACGGCGCTGAAAACCTTGCGGCAGTAGCGGCAGCGGGCGGAACATTCAGCAGGTCCGGAAGCTATCTTTCGCAGTTTTGTCCCGGTGAAGCACGTTCGAAGTAACGGATGATCCCGCAGCGCACCATAAATGATATTTGACTATTCTAAAGCTAGTCTATAGATTGCCGCCACCGCAATAAAATTAATAATCAAAAGGGCTGGCTCGCGGTTTGCGGCTTGCCTTGTGTATAAGGAAGCTAGGAATTATGGCAAAGAAAGAAACCGGAAAGAAAGATACGGCAAAGGAAACCAAAAGCGAAACGGCCAAAGAGCCGAAACAAAAGAAATATACCCCTTTCGAGGAAGAGGCGCTGAAATTCCATATGAAGGACGGCGTTCCCGGCAAAATCTCGGTTACTCCCACCAAGCCGCTCCTTACCCAGCGTGACCTTTCCCTTGCCTATTCCCCCGGCGTTGCGGTTCCCTGCCTTGAAATCGCCGAGAACCCTCAGGCAGCTTATGATTACACCTCAAAAGGCAACCTTGTCGCGGTTATTTCCAACGGTACGGCGGTTCTTGGCCTCGGCAAACTTGGTGCTCTTGCCTCCAAGCCGGTAATGGAAGGCAAGTCCGTATTATTCAAACGTTTTGCCGATATTGACTCGATCGACCTTGAAGTCGACACAAACGATGTTGACGAATTCATCAACGCCGTGCGTTATCTGGGGCCGACTTTCGGCGGCATTAACCTTGAAGATATCGCCGGCCCTGAATGCTTTATCATTGAAGACAAGCTGAAAGAGCTGATGGATATCCCGGTCTTCCATGACGACCAGCACGGAACCGCGATTATCTGCGCTGCCGGGTTGATTAACGCGGCGGAAATTACCGGGCGCAAAATAAAAGACATGGTTATCGTGGTGAACGGCGCAGGAGCTGCCGGAATTGCCTGCCTTGAGCTTATGAAAACCCTCGGCATCAAGAGCCAGAATGCATATCTGTGCGACCGTGACGGCGTGATTTACGAAGGCCGCGAAAAAGGCATGAACCAGTGGAAATCCGCCCATGCGGTGAAGACCGACAAACGCACGCTTGAAGAAGCGCTTGACGGGGCTGACGTGTTCCTCGGCCTTTCCGCGAAAGATGCGGTGACCCAGAAAATGGTCAGGAAAATGGCGAAAAACCCGATTATTTTCGCGATGGCCAACCCTGACCCGGAAATCACCCCGGATGCGGCGAAAGAGGTCCGCCCGGATGCGATTGTGGCAACCGGACGTTCCGATTATGACAACCAGGTGAATAACGTAATGGGTTTCCCTTACATTTTCCGTGGGGCGCTTGATGTCCGCGCAACCAAAATTAACGAAGAAATGAAGCTGGCTGCGGCTTATGCCCTTGCCGAGCTTGCGCGTGAAGATGTGCCGGATGAAGTTGCCGCCGCCTATCAGGGGCGCAAAATGACCTTCGGGCCGGATTACATCATCCCGACCCCGTTCGACCCGCGCCTTATCTATACCATCCCTCCGGCGGTTGCCCGCGCGGCGATGGAAACCGGTGTAGCGCAGAAGCCAATCACCAATTTCGCGGAATATAAGCGCCAGCTTAAATCCCGCCTGAACCCGACAGCGAACTCGATGGGACTCATTTTTGAGGAACTCACCAAAAAGCCGAAGAAAGTTATTTTTGCGGAAGGCGAGGAGGAAAAGATCATCCGCGCTGCCGTGCAATGGGTGGAGAACGGCTATGGCGAAGTGGTGCTGGTAGGGCGCGAGAAGAAGATCGTCGAGAAGATGAAGCAGCTCAACATCAGCAAGAAGAAGCGTGAAGGCATTGTAATCACCAACGCCGCGCTTTCCGAAAAAATCGATGATTATATTGACTTCCTTTATAACCGCCTGCAACGCAAAGGTTATATCCACCGCGATGTTGCGCGCCTCGTGAAGAACGACCGTAATATTTTCGCTTCCTGCATGCTCGCCTGCGGCGATGGCGATACCCTCATAACCGGCCTTGTCCGTGGTTATTCGCGCTCGCTCGATGACGTGCTGACGGTGCTTGACCCTAATCCGGGGCAGCGCGTGTTCGGTATGTCGATGATTATCGCGCAGAACAAAACCATCCTTATTTCCGACACTACCGTTCACGAATTGCCGAACGCCGAGGAAATTGCGGCGATTGCGATCCAGACTTCCGAAAAGGCAAAAGAATTTGGTATCGAGCCGCGTACCGCGCTGCTTTCATTCTCCAATTTCGGTGCGCCGATGCGCGAGAAAGCCGAGCGCGTGCGTGAAGCAATCAAAATTCTCGACAACCAGAAGGTTGACTTTGAATATGACGGCGAGATGTCACCGGACGTTGCCCTTAACCCTGAACTGATGAAGCTCTACCCGTTCTGCCGCCTTTCCGGCCCCGCGAACGTGATGATTATGCCCGGCCTGCACTCCGCAAGCATCGCCAGCAAGCTGATTCAGGAACTCGGCAACGCGACCGTTGTCGGGCCAATCCTCGTCGGCCTTGAAAAACCGGCGCAGATCATCCAGATGGGCGCGAAGGTTTCCGACATCATCAACGCCGCCGCGCTTGCTGCGATCTAGTAAGTAAATATATTGTCACCCCCGCGCAGGCGGGGGTCTTGGCTTAAGATTCCCGCCTCCGCGGGAATGACAGGTTCTTGCCAATGGGCTAATAGCTTAGTTCGGCATTGAAATTTGACGCGCCTGCCCATATCTTATCCATATGAACAAAAACCTCACGCCTGAGCAGCAATATGTCTGTTTCCAAAAGGGAACCGAGCCGCCGTTTTCCGGCAAATATAACAAACATTATGAAACCGGGGTTTATAACTGCGTGGTCTGTGCCGCGCCGCTGTTCGCCTCACGCGAAAAATATGATTCCGGCTCCGGCTGGCCGAGTTTCTGGCAGCCATATGATAAAAACTCGATTGCCGAACATGAAGATATCTCCCACGGCATGAGGAGGGTTGAAGTCACCTGCGCGAAATGCGGCTCGCATCTGGGCCATGTTTTCCCTGACGGGCCGGAGCCGACGGGACTGCGCTTCTGCATCAATTCCTTAAGCCTTGAGTTTGTTGCGGATAAATAGCGAGCAGGGCTGAAATCATGCGCCGATGGGGCTTTCAGCGTTAAAATCATTGCTAAGCGCCTAAAAAGGATTATATAAAACATCATGAAAACATTGAACGATATACGCGGCAGCTTCCTTGATTTTTTCAAGGACAATGGCCATGAGGTCGTGCCGTCAAGCCCGCTTGTCCCGCATAATGACCCGACGCTGATGTTCACCAACGCGGGCATGAACCAGTTCAAGAATGTTTTCACCGGGTTTGAGCAGCGCCCTTATTCAACCGCCACCAGCAGCCAGAAATGCGTCCGCGCGGGCGGAAAGCACAATGACCTTGAAAATGTCGGCTACACAGCCCGCCACCACACGTTTTTTGAGATGCTCGGCAATTTCAGCTTCGGCGATTATTTCAAGGAAGAGGCAATAAGTTTTGCATGGGAATTTGTAAATAAAATCGCGGCGCTGCCGAAAGATAGATTGTGGGTAACAGTGCATCCTTCGGATGAAGTGGCGCGCCAGCTATGGAAAAAAATCGCTGGTCTTCCCGATGATAGAATTGTTGGACATACAGATAATTTATGGAGTATGGGACCAATCGGCCCATGCGGATATTGCTCGGAAATATTCTATGACCAGGGTATAAATGTTGCAGGCGGCCCCCCAGGTAGCGCCAACGAAGATGGTGACCGCTTCCTTGAATTTTGGAATCTGGTATTCATGCAATTTGAACAGGTTGATGAAAATACCCGCATAGACCTACCAAAACCTTCTATTGATACAGGTATGGGGCTGGAACGTATTAGTGCTATTTTACAAGGCGTACAAAATAACTATGACACTGATTTATTCCAATCATTAATCGCAGACTCAATGCAACTTACTAAAGGGGGAGATATTATTAGTCACCGCGTAGTTGCGGATCATCTGCGCTCAACCTCATTTTTAATTGCGGACGGTGTTCTACCAAGTAACGAGGGTAGAGGTTATGTACTGCGTCGTATTATGCGCCGTGCTATGCGTCATTTGTATCATCTTGGTACAAAAGAAGCATCTATGTATAAGCTGGTGCCTAATTTAATTAATCAGATGGGAGATACCTATCCTGAGCTGATAAGAGCAAATAAAGTTATAATTGAAACTGTGAGATGTGAAGAGGATCGTTTTCGGGAAACCCTTGGCCGCGGCCTCAAGCTGCTTGAGGAGGAATCGGTAAAAATCAATAACAACACGCTTCCCGGCGATGTTGCTTTTAAACTCTATGATACTTACGGTTTCCCGCTCGATTTAACGCAGGATATTCTGCGCCGCGAGGGCAAACAGGTTGATACTGAGGGCTTTGAAGCCGCGATGAAAGAGCAGAAAGACCGCGCACGCGCCGCGTGGAAAGGCTCCGGCGAGAAGGCGACGGATGAGATCTGGTTCGATATCAAGCAGGAATCCGGTGCGACGGAATTCCTTGGCTACACTTCCGATATCGGACAGGCAAAAGTGGTCGCGATTGTGAAAGACGGCAAGCGCGTGCCGGCAGCCAGCAAGGGCGATGAAATCCTGCTGGTAGTGAACCAGACGCCGTTTTATGCCGAGTCCGGCGGCCAGATGGGTGATAGCGGTATTCTCAAAATCGGCTCTGCGGTTTCAAAGATAAGCGATACTAAAAAACTCCTCAGCGAAATCCACGCCCATGCGGTTAAGCTCGAAGCCGGCCTCAAGGAAGGCGACACGGTCGAACTGGAGATTGACGCCCAGCGCCGCAAGAACATCCGCGCCAATCACTCGGCAACCCATATTTTACACAAAGTGCTGCGTGAG
>CAZJFC010000014.1:29970-35733 GCA_964545245.1 uncultured Rickettsiales bacterium | reverse complement strand
TGAGCGCGAGCGAATGCGAGCAGCCCATCGGAGGCGCAGTAGCGCCGCACGGGGGCAAAAAAAATATTTAATATTGCCTAACTTGGCGGTATTCTATATGTTTCTGCCATTAGAAATTCTAAAATTCACCGCGTTATATGATCCTATACCCTGCAATCGACATCAAGGACGGCAATTGCGTCAGGCTCAAACAGGGCAAAATGTCCGAAGAAACCGTCTATTCCGTCGAGCCCGCGAAACAGGCGAAGGAATGGGAAAAAGCCGGGTTCAAGTGGATTCACGTGGTTGACCTCAACGGCGCGGTGGACGGCAAGCCCCGCAACGTGTTCGCGGTTTCAAAGATCGTGCGCAGCGTGAACATCCCTGTCCAACTCGGCGGCGGCATCCGTGATATCGAAACCGCCGAATCGTGGTTCGAGGCCGGTGTTTCCCGCGTTATCCTCGGCACGGTCGCGATTGAAGCTCCCAAAATAGTCGATGAACTTTGCGCCGCATTTCCCGGCAAAATCGCCATCGGCATCGACGCAAATAAAGGTTTTGTCGCCACGCGCGGCTGGGTGAAGAAAACCAAAACCAAAGCGCTAGACCTCGCAAAAAAATATGAGGACAAGGGCGTTGCTGCAATTATTTATACCGACATCGAAAAAGACGGCCTCCTCGGCGGGCCGAACCTTGCCGCCACTGCCGAAATTGCCGAGGCGGTAAAAATCCCGGTGATACTTTCCGGCGGCGTTACCAATATTAATGACTTGAAAGCCATCAAAGAAAACCCGAAAATTTCCGGCGCTATCATTGGCCGCGCGCTTTACAGCGGCACGATCACCCCGGAGGAAGCTCTCAGCATTTAGTCCATGTTGAAAAGCCGCATCATCCCATGCTTAGACGTCCACGCGGGAAGGGTGGTGAAGGGAATCAACTTCCTTAATCTGCGCGATGCGGGTGACCCGGTGGAACAGGCCAAAACCTACGAAGCGCAAGGCGCGGACGAGCTTACCTTCCTCGACATCACCGCCACTCACGAAAACCGCGGGATAATATACGACATCATCTCCGCCGTCGCTTCCGAATGCTTCATGCCGGTAACGGTTGGCGGAGGCGTGCGCAGTGTTGACGACATCAGGAAGCTTCTGCTCGCCGGTGCGGACAAGGTTTCAATCAATTCCGCGGCGGTGGCAAGGCCGGAATTCGTGAAGGAAGCTGCGGATAAATTCGGCAGCCAGTGCATTGTGGTCGCGGTGGATACCAAATGGAACGGCAGCGACGCCGAAATTTATACCCACGGTGGCCGCAAGGAAACCGGCATCAAAACCCTTGAATGGGCAAGGAAAATGCAGGAATACGGCGCGGGCGAAATTTTGCTCACCAGCATGGACAGGGACGGCACCAAACAGGGTTTCGACACAAAGATCACCCAGCTTGTTTGCAGCGAAGTCGATGTTCCCGTAATTGCTTCCGGCGGCGTCGGCAGCCCCGAAGATTTCGTCGCTGGTGTGAAGGCCGGCGCGACCGGTTTGCTCGCCGCCTCGATTTTCCACTTCGGTGAATATACGATCGGTGAAGTAAAAAAACATATGGCAGATTCAGGAATTGCGGTTAGATTATAACCAGCAGGTTAGTTATGACAAAAAGCCCCGATAATTTATTGAAAGAATTGTTCGCGCTGGTTGAAGAGCGCAAAAACTCCGGCCTTGCGAGTTCGTATACGGTTTCGCTTTTCAGGAAAGGCCGCGCGCGCATCGCGCAGAAAGTAGGCGAGGAAGCGGTGGAAACCGTTATCGCCGCAATGAAAGGCGACAGGAAAGAACTCACCAACGAAATCGCGGATTTGTTTTTCCACACCTTTGTCCTGATGTCGGATTCCGGCGTGACGCTTGATGATATCATCATCGAACTGCAAAAACGCAGGATGAAGCGGGATAATGACAGGGAGTAGATTACTCTTGTTAAGATAGTGGGAGTGACAGTGTCACTGACACTAAGAAAAATTTCCAGTTGTTTTGTTATGCGAGTGGTGTAGATTTTACCTCGCATTTTAATTCAGGATAACCTATGGCCGGAATTTCAAAACAAGATGCTGATTTACTGTTTAACAACGCCCGCACTTATAATGAGTGGCAGGGCAAGGAAGTGCCTGACGGGCTGCTTGAACAGGCTTATGACCTCGCTAAAATGGGGCCGACCTCCGCCAATTGCCAGCCGATGCGCGTTGTTTTCGTTAAATCGCCGGAGGCGAAAGAGCGCCTGAAAAAGCACCTTGCGGCGGGCAATGTGGCAAAAACAATGGCCGCGCCGGTTACCGCGATTATCGCGCATGACGAAAAATTTTACGATGAGTTGCCGTGGCTTTTCCCGCATACCGATGCGCGGAGCTGGTTTTCTGGCGATGAGGAGAACGCGAAGATCACCGCATTCCGCAATGGTTCCCTGCAGGGCGGTTATTTCATCCTTGCGCTGCGCGCGCTTGGGCTTGATACTGGGCCGATGAGCGGGTTCAACAATGACGCTGTCGATAAGGAGTTTTTTGCGGGAACGAATTTCAAGTCCAACTTCCTGATTAATATCGGTTATGGTGACGCGACCAAGCTTCACCCGCGCAGCCCGCGCCCTGAGTTCAACAAATTTTGTAAGGTAATCTGATGAAAAAACTTGCTCTCACCGTAATTTTATTGCTTTCCCAACCTGCTTTCAGCACCGAGAACGCGCCGCCCCAGCCGGACACTTCCGGCAGCCATGCGTTTCTTTCGGTGGCGGCGGCGGCAAACCCGGTGGTTCTGACGGCAGACCAGCCGGTTGACCTTGATTTTGTGTATGACCTTTCTTCGATCGGCGTGCAGGATGAATCCGAGCCGAGCTATCTTTACGACTTGAAACCAGCTTCCGGCAGCAATTAATGGCATATGACAGCGGTAATGTTTTCGCGCGGATAATACGTGGCGAGATTCCATCCTCGAAGGTTTATGAGGATGATGAGGTCTTCGCATTCCATGATATCGCCAGGGCTGCGCCGGTGCATGTGCTGGTGGTGCCGAAAGGGGAATATGTTTCCTTCGATGATTTCGTGACCGCTGCGGGAGTTGAAAAAGTCGCGAATTTTTTTGCCAAAGTGCAAAAAATCGCCGCGCAGCTAGGGGTGGTTGAGGGCGGGTACCGCCTTATCACCAACCATGGGTTCGATGCCTCGCAATCCGTCCCGCATTTCCATGTGCATATCCTCGGCGGCAGGCAGCTAGGCGGCCTGCTTCCCGGCGATGCGCATAGCAGGTAGTTTTCAGTTTCAGTTTTTAGTTTCAGGATTCCCGGACAGTAGTCACTGCGAGTTGCCAGCAACCCAACCCTTCCCCCTTCATCCTCTATCCTTCCCCTTCCACATCCATAAACAAAACCTATCAATAATCGAATATCGATAAGTTTTATATATCAATTTCTCAGTCATGGCGAGGAAATGGTATGATTTATCCTACTTTATTGAATTATATAACCAATTATCATTAAATGATATTTTTTAGAATATTCACTTGACAGGCGGCAACCAAAGATGGTATTCTACAGAGATATCATAATAATCGCGGGGTGATATCCGCATGGTATTTGACATCGTGAGTGATTTAAAAAAGGCACTAGGCAACAGGCTATAGGCAAGGGAGGAGTGCTGCGCCTCCCTCTCCCGCTTGCGGGAGCGCTAAACCGGCAAACGCTTGCTGACCTTGCTTTTCGGCAGTAGTATCTTTTCGGCTTTGTAGAGTTGTTTCAGCTCGCGGATGTTGATGCCGAGTTTTTTGCGTATCCTGCCGATTTTTTCGTCGTGGAAATGCTCGAAGGGGAATTCATAAACCTCGGTGGCCTTGCACACCTTGCCGTATTGCAGGCCAAGCTCGAAGGCGAAAAGGTGGTCTTTGCTGAATTTGTATGGTTTCGGGTAAAGGTAGCGGCTGGCTCTTTTGAACAGCCCTTCGGCAAAACCGGAGATGTATTTCGAGGTGCCCATGGTGAAGCCGATGACGAAGGCTTCATCCTGCGGCAGCAGCCCGCGCCCAAGCAGGATGTGGATGCAGTCGTGCCGCTCCAGCGAAACCGCGCCGGGCAGGGCGATGGGCGAGGCGGGGTTCTCGAACAGTTTCACCACCGCGCTGATGTCCTGCTGCTCGTTCTGCGGCATGGTCCTTAGCTCCGCCTTAAGCGTTTTCTCCCCGTTATCAAGGCCGGGCGTCCAGTCGACATAAGCTTGCGGGGCTTTTTTCTTCATGCCCCGATTATAGCAGGAAAATGGTTAAAAAACCATGTGCCGGCTAATATGGGTGGTGTCCCGGCTTGTTTGTCACCCCCGCGCAGGCGGGGGTCTTAAGATTCCCGCCTGCGCGGGAATGACAAGTTATCGAATACCGAAATATGTGGTTAGACCGGTAGCCCGAAACTGGCGGTGAGTTCCGCCCATTCGCGCTTGGTGAGGCCGGAGGTTTCCTGCGTCACTTTTTCGCCATTAATCAGGCGTTTAACGACTTCAGTGCCGGTTCTGGAAAGCGCGGTTGCGCCGTTGCGGTATTCCTCGAATGCTTCACCTGCGATGGGGCACCATTTCTTGAGCACGTCGATCATCACATCGGCATAGGCGCGGATCTCGTATTGCGCGTGGGCATCGGCGCGGAGGCGCAGGAAATGCATGAGGTTATGCAGGTCAATTTTCCAATACCATTCGGTGTAGTAATTGAGGTTGAGGTTCATGCGCGCAAGCTCCCGCGCAAGGCCGGATCTGCTCTCGTCCAGCACATTGCCGGTGTTGTCCATATTGAGCATTTCCTCATAGTGGCTGTAGCATTGCTCGGCGTCTGCCTTCAAAAGCTCAAGCACGCGCGCGGCTTCGGCTTCGGAAAGTTCGCCGCCGCGTCCCTGATTGTTCACCTTGCTCTGCGCGGCAAGCTGTTCTTTTTTAGGGATATAAAATTCCTTGCTCATCACCGAATAACGCGCCGAGTATTCGTTCACATTGGCAGTGCGGTGGCGTATCCACTGGCGGGCAATGAAGATGGGCAGTTTGATGTGGAACTTGATCTCGCACATTTCGAACGGCGTGGAGTGCCAGTGGCGCATCAGGTAAAAAATCAGCCCCCTGTCCTGGTTCACCTGCTTGGTGCCCTTGCCGTATGAGACGCGCGCGGCCTGAACAATGGCCGAATCATCGCCCATATAATCGACCACACGGACAAAGCCGTGGTCAAGGACGGGAAGGGGTTGATAGAGAATCTCCTCAAGCGCCGGAACCGTTGCCCTGCGCGTTTGATAAGTTTCTTCACGGAGATTGGAAATTTCCTGGTTTTTGAGATTTGCGACTGACATGGTTAATAGTTATAATATTAGTTGCATTTGGGTCAATCATTAATGTATATTGCCTGGCTATTAATATTGGTTAATATATGGCCGTTTTTAACATTCGACAATATCGCCACTATGGTGCTGCTTTGTGCCACAAAGCTATCATTGAAATTACCGATGAAGAAAGGGCGTTGTATGAACTTGCCCGCTTTGCTGATAATGGAAACGGTTATGCGGATCAGCGCCGGGTTCTTAATGAGTATTGTAAGAAACATGGGCTGGCAACGACAGAAACGCCGGAAGGTGATAGTATATTGGCGGCTCAGATTGTTGCCGGGGAAGTTATTAGTAATGCCATTATCTCAAAACTTGTCGCTGATATCAACAAATATGACCCATCATCGTTTGATGAGATAAGAGTGGTGGTTCCATATCCCGCCGAATCCAGATGCACAG
>CAZJFC010000014.1:0-29960 GCA_964545245.1 uncultured Rickettsiales bacterium | reverse complement strand
GGAATTCGCCGCTGACCATGGAGGCCCAGAAGATTGCTCCCGCGCTGGCGGCGGCAGTGACGGTTGCGCTTAGTCCATATTACGATAAGCCCATTGTGGCTGAAATGGCTTCAGGCAACCCGAATCAGATTTTAAACCTGGTTAATAACGGACGTTCAAAAATAGTATTCGCAGATCCTAAAACTCAAGATGCTTCCGCGGTGCTCATCCAGCGTATAATCAAGCAGCCAGTGTTCTCAGGCACTGTAAAACAGCGTGCGTTATATATTCCGGTTGATAATTTTATTACAGGACAATCAACAATGGTTGGCCTCATGGACTATATCAGGGCAAATAACGGTATAGTAACCCGGCCTGTTATGGCTTATGCGTCAAGAAGATGCATGACGGAAATCTCGCTTCGGAACGAAACATTTGAATTCCTGCTTTCGGTTACTTCGCATATGGGAAGTATATCCCGGAAAAGAACGGAAAAAATAATAGGAAAATTAGGGTTGAGCTTGAGCTTTGATAATTTTGAGGGCAATAACCTGGCCAATGCTGAAATGTTCACGCTGGCCTGCTTTTTTGCCGATAGCAATCATGATGCGCATCGGAAAGCATATGAGGGTGCGCTACGGGTAATAGGTGGTAGCGCCAGGGAGATGGAAGGAAGCAGTTTATGCCAATTATATAACGCTGCGCCAAGTAGTGTGCCCGCACTGGAACGAATAACGGAGAGTGTTTTGAGGGAAAGGGATGTGGTGGTGGATGAAGATAGCCGAAGGTTCCGCAATCTCGTGGACAGCAGGCGCGTTATCATGACGGGAGCGTTCGAGCTATGAGATTTGTAAAAAAACCAGAGCCTTCCCAAGTACCGCAACGCTGGGTATTGTCGCCAGAGGAAATCAGGCAGAATGTTGAATATAGTGCTGCACAATATGAGTGTTTTAAGGCCGTATTTGAGGCTAAGGAAACTGAAAAAAACATTATTTAGTTCTTTAAAAACTGCTGCATTTGTGCTATATTATGGATGTCCGCAAGGACTATGGCGATAAACGCGGTTTGGAATAGACGTATTGGACCCGGGGGCAGTACCCGGCAGCTCCACCAAGCCACCCATGGGTGGCTTGGTGGGGCTGACATAGCATCGACAAGCGTAATAAAGGAACTGTTTTCGTCCGGGGCAGATACTCCCCGCCAAAAAAGGTCAAAATCATAAATGCAAACGATAACACTATCGTTGCTGTTAACGACAACTTCGATGTTGACGCTGCAGTAGCTGCCTAAGGGTAGCTGATGTAGCTTTGTTACAGCACGGCCTTGGGCGGTGAGCCGGGTAACAGAATCACCGCCCGCTTCCGGGCATAAAACCTTACTTATAAGTTGAAGAATAGTTAAAGACCATTTATAAATGGTTTATGGAACGGTACGTACCAGAATTCTACATACGCAGCTTTATCGGCAAGGAAATCCCTTCGCGGGAATTTGCCGATGCGTTTTATGCGTGGCGGCAGAAGCTGGTTGATGATGGGTTACTGGACCACAACACCGAGCTTGGCTATGCTTATGGCCGCCCGGAGGAACTGAAGGCCGCCAGGTTTGATCTGGGTGATATTGAGCCGGCTTATCACACTGAGAGCATTTTCATCATCACCGAAATGGATTCGGGGAAGGTGATGAATATAATGCGTTCGATAACCGTCAGTTACAGGCGCAACGTGAACGAGGAAGGCGCAATTATTGACGAAACGGTGGAGAGGACTTTCCTGCTTCCGCGCTATCCGGCGCTGAAGGGGGAGTGGCCGTTCACCTCTGATTTGTTCTATTATCTGGGCATAACGCTGGACAGGTTCGAGCACCAGTACCGTTTGTTCTTCCCGAAGAATTTTAAAAAAATCGAGCCGGTGGAAAGCGCCGAGACCAATAAAGTTCTGGATAAGCTTCTAAGGCCGCGGATCGAGGGGATCCATGGTTATAACTGCGGTCTGAAGGATGAGCCTTTTTATGGCTATCTCACCATAACGCGGGAAATGGCTAAAATTATCCTGCTGCGCTCCGCGCCGCTATATGAAAAGGAAAACAGGCCGCATGACGTTGTAGCAAGGGCGTTCCGGCCTATCAGTGAGGGTGATATCCCTGAAATATTTTCCGACCCGAACCAGTTGCTTGAACTTGCCTTAAGGATGTCGGTCATTGCCGTGCATGCCGCGATTTATGACAACCAGCGCATCACCAAGGGCGATATGGGCATGTTCAGGGATGAATTGAACCAGTGCAGAAAAGAGATGGAATATATCTACGGCGCTATCATGAGTTCGTCGTATAATGCCGGAAAGGCCCATGAAAAAAGCTTTCCGGGGATGAAAAACGAAGAAGCCAGGGCTTACGAAAAAATGTATAAGGAAGTTTTCGGCGACCTTGGCAAGACCGTCAGCATGGTATTTAAGGGAACGGAAACAAAAACTCCGCTTTCAATGGATGAATTGATGGCAAAGCGGAAAGAAGCCATAAGCCAGCAATTGTTCCATAACCGCACTTATAAAATCGGCGAGTGTTTTATTGAGATCGCGGAAATAAAGCGTTTTATAAAATTCCTGCGCGTACCGGACGAGCGTGTGGAGGAACTGGTGGGCAATCTCATCAACCATGCGGTTATTTATGCCGGTACTTCATCCAGTGATGAAAAATATGGCACTGACGCATTATGGGACTATAAATCATCCGCCGCGCAACTGGAAAAATATATCGGCAGATTGGAAGATACTGACAGCAAGGATAACCGGCATGCAGCAGGCACATTGAGGATATTGAAAGAAAACCTGAATGACCTTGCCATGTCCAAACGGGCGAATAATATCTCCACAAAACGGATAATTGATGCGATTATGAGAAGGGAACAGCCCGCTAAAGATTTTGATGGAGCCGGTTTATCATGAGCAAGCGCAGCATCTTGTTCGTATGCACCGGGAATATCTGCCGCTCGCCGACCGCTGATGGCGTTATGCGCGCGCTGGCGGAACATGGGGGGCATGAACTGGTGATAGATTCCGCCGGGACACATGCCTATCATGTTGGCTCAAAACCCGATTTGCGCAGTATGCAGGCGGCAAAAAAACGCGGCTATGACCTTAGCGGCTTGAGAGCGCGGAAATACCGTTATGAGGATTTTTACGAGTTCGACCTTATCCTGTGCATGGACAGGGGGCATCTGGAAATCCTGCAATATGAACGCCCGGATAATGCCAGTGCGGAAGTTGCGTTATACCTTGAATATGCGGGGCTGGGCGCGAAGGATGTTCCCGACCCTTATTACGGCAAAAATGACGGTTTCGAGGAAGTGCTGGATCTCATCGAGCAGGCCAGCAAAAATATTCTGGGCAAAATCTCTGGTGCATAATTGCACGCCCGGAAAGAAAACTGCCGTTTTTTATGTTCTCCTTATTTACATTTTATTTCCGGTTCCCATATCCTTTAAGCGGAAAAATTCAAAAATCAGGAGAAATAACCATGAAAAAACTTTTGGCCATAACTGCAATCGCGCTTTCAGCGGGCGCATTCACCCCGGCAGAAGCTGCCGATAAATACGTGTTCGACGTAACCCATACCAATGTTATATGGAAAACCGACCATTTCGGGTATTCCGCGCCGAACGGCCAGTTCGCGAAGGTTGAAGGTTTTGTGAATATTGATAAATCCACGCCGGAAAAAAGCTCTGCGGAAGCGACGATCGACATAAAAAGCCTGTGGACGCCGACCGAGAAATTCACCGCCCACCTGCTCAACCCGGATTTCTTCAATTCTGAAAAATTCGCGACGGCAAAATTCACCAGTACCAAGGTGGAAAAAACCAGCGACAACACCCTCAAAGTCACCGGCGACCTTAACCTCCTCGGCGTGACCAAGCCGGTTGTGCTGGATGTTATCGTCAACAAAATCGGCAAGCATCCTTATACCCAGAAGGAAACCGCAGGGTTTTCCGCCACTACCACCGTTAAGCGCTCCGAATTCGGCATGAGTTACGGCATCCCGAATGTGGGGGATGAAGTGGAGATCAGCATAGAGCTGGAAGCGGTGAAAGAAGGCGATGATGCTGCGGAATAGTGAAGGCTCTTTCGGCAGCGTCGCTAAAGGTTTCCACTGGCTGCTTGCGCTGCTGATTATCGGCATGCTCATCCTCGGCAATGTCATGGAAGGGCTTGAAGGGGCGCGGAAATTAAAGGTTTACGGGTTCCACAAATCCACCGGGATAATCATTCTGTTCCTTGTCTTCCTGCGCTTCACGTGGCGGCAGGTAAACCCGCAGCCGGGGCTGGGCAGCGATTATCCGTGGTTCATCAGGTTTGGTGCGCATGCGAGCCATTACACTATCTACCTGCTGATGTTCATGATGCCGCTCAGCGGGTGGATGATGTCATCCGCCGCCGGATTCCCGGTTTCGGTTTATGGCTGGTTCACCATGCCGCTGGTGATCGAGCCGGACAGGGAACTCCGCAAAACCCTGAACGCGGTTCACGGTATCGGCTCGAATGTGCTGATCGCATTCTTGCTTGCGCATATCTTTGCCGCGCTGTTCCACCATTATTATTTCAAGGATAACGTATTGAAAAGGATGTTGCCGTCATGCCAAAAATGCCCAGTAAAAAAGCCGGAATAATTATTGCCGTCATAATCGCGTTTGTAGCAAAGCCCGCTCTGGCTGCTGATTATACCGTGGATGGAAAGGACTCAGTGATTGAGTTCACGGCGGTGCAGAACGGCGCGCCGGTGAAAGGCAACTTTGCTGATTTTTCCGGTGATGTAAAATTCTCCCCGCAGGATTTAGCGAACAGCAAAGCCGGCATAACCATTAATCTGAGCGGCATTGAAACGGATTATGAAGAAGTCGCGGAGAACTTAAAAGGCGCGGAATGGTTTGATGTCGCAAAATTCGCAACTGCGAAATTTGTTTCTTCATCATTCAAAAAAACCGGGGATAAGTCTTTTGTGGCGGATGGTTTCCTTACTATCCGCGGCATCAGCAACCCGGTCGCTTTGCAGTTCACGCTGGATGAATTTTCCGAAAAAGCGGCAAAAGCCACGGGCAGCGCTGTAATCAGGCGTAGTGATTTCGGCGTGGGGCAGGGTGAGTGGAAAGCAACCGACGCGGTGAAGGATGAGGTGGTGATAAACTTCACGCTGAATGCGAAATCCAAGTGAGTTTCAGTTTATAGTTTCAGTTGTTAGTTATTTGTAGGGAGCAAGGCAGGGGAAATAATTTTGTCTCCATGCGGCGCTCCCCACAACTGTCATCCCCGTGAAAAAATTCAGGAGATATTTTATTACGCAAAAAGTCTCCTGACTTTTTGCCGAAACACTAATGTTTACGGATACCGGATATTTTTTTCTCCTGAAAAAAATTCCGGTATGACGAATTTCTTAATTGCGTGTCTTCGCCAAGGTTTCGCCGCACAAAAAACTGACACTCACACTGACACTCAACTTTCCGAGAATTGCTCGCCGAAAATGATGCGGTCTTTGGGGATGGTCACGGTGATTTTTGTGCCTTTGCCCAGCTCGCTTTTTATTTTGAGCTTGCCGCCGTGCATCTCGGCAATGTCCTTGGTGATTGACATTCCAAGCCCGGTTCCGCGCTGTTTTTTGGTATAGGCGTTTTCAACCTGCATGAAGCGCTGGGTAATTTTCTTGAGGTCTTCCTTCGGGATGCCGATGCCGGTATCTTCCACCTCGAAAATGAAATCATCCTTGATGCGGGCTGATATCGTGACTTTGCCGCCCTCATTGCTGAATTTCACCGCGTTGGACAGCAGGTTGAGGATGACCTGTTTAATTTTGGTGCGGTCGGCGCGGATGTAAGGGAGGTCTTCCGGCATTACGGATTCCAGCGTGACTTCTTTGGTTTCCGCCCGGAGCTGGATGCTTTTCAGGCATTCCCGCGTCAGGCGTTTAAAGTCGAACGGTTCTTCGTCAAGGCGCATTTTGCCCGCGTCGATTTTTGAGGCGTCGAGGATATCCTCAATCAGCTCAAGCAGGTATTGCCCCTGCTCGTTGATGTTATCGATATATTCCGCGTATTTCTCGTTGATGTCGCCGAACAGCTTGTTCTTGATGGTTTCCGAAAAGCCGATCACCGCATTGAGCGGGGTGCGGAACTCATGCGACATGTTGGAAAGGTAGCTCGTCTTGGCGCGCAACGCCTCC
Source organism: uncultured Rickettsiales bacterium (assembly GCA_964545245.1). GTDB lineage: Bacteria > Pseudomonadota > Alphaproteobacteria > Rickettsiales > 21-14-0-20-44-7 > CAZJFC01. The sequence goes on along the minus strand of CAZJFC010000014.1, from coordinate 23,780 downwards.
TCAAGCTCTTTCTGCGCGGTGTTAAGGCGCAGCACGAATTCCTGTATGTTCCTTAGCTTGGTGGTCAAAACCTGATATTCATAGATGTCGGTGTCAGGGAATTTGACATCGGTATTGCCCTGCGAAATCTGCACCGCCGCTTCGGAAAGCGTGGTCACGGGCTTGATGATCTTGCGCTGGAAGAAGTAAAGCAGCACAAGGAAGAAAACGCCAAGGATCACGCTCTGCTCGATACGCGGGAGCAAAAGCTGGTTGAACTCCTTGTCAAGGTATGACTGGTTGTCGCCAAGCAGGATAAAGAACGGGTAGCCGTCAACATTACGGTAGTAATTATAGGTGACGTTCTCGAATACAATCGGTTTTTCAAGGATTCCGCTTTTGTTCACCGCGACCAGCTTCTTGTCGATCTTATCGTGGAAATAATCGCGCTGGAGCTTGGTCGGGTTATCGGATGACTGGGCGATGACCTTATAATCCTCGCCGAGCAGGACAAAGCTCGCGCTCTTGTAATTCAGCGGGTTCTCAAGCTTTTTGACAAGGTTGGAAAGCACGAAGCTGATGGAAATCGAGCCTATGTATTTGCCGCGCTGGTCAACCAGCCCATAGCCAACGGGGAGGATGTATTTCTTGGTGAGTACGCCAACGTCAGGCGCGGAAAATATCAGCCTGCCTGGGGTTTTCGGCGCTTCGGTTATCCAGCTTCGGTCGGTTGGCAAAGGCTGTGGCGGGCTTAAAACGCCGTGCATGCTGCTGGCGACGATCATCCCTTGCGGGTTGGCGAAATCGAGCACGCTCCATGTGAAATAGTTGTATCCGCTGTTGCCGATGCGCGGCCATGCGCGGCGGAGCACCTGCGCGATCTTTTCGGGGGTTGCGCCGGAATGGGAGATTTCCGAGCCGACAAGCGACATGAAGCTGTCGAGGTAATTGAAGCTTTCTTCCAGCTCGTTGGCGATTTTTTCGCCTTCGGAATAGTAGCGGGTTTCCTTGTCGCGGTTGAGTGTGAGGTAAGCGTCAAAGGCGCGGAAAAGGGAAAAACCCACGACTGCGATCGCCACAATTGCGGCAAAAATATAATAGTCCCTTGACAGGGTTCTTTTGAAATGGAGCTTGTTCATGAGTTTTCTCTGCAGGCTACATGTTTAGTGGACTTCTGGGCCATCCGCAAGCGAAACCTGCGTTTTTTTATGCAGGGCGCGTGTTGCAGGAGCCTGGCTTTAGGAAAGTTTCATGGGTTTCTTGCGGGGTTTTTTCGCGGATGACTTTTTCTTCTTCTTGCTGGCGGTGACGCTGTTGATCGCCTCAACGAAGATGGAGAAGCCGAATGCGAAGTAGACATATTCGCGCGGGAAGTGGTAGCCCATGCCTTCCGCCATCAGCAGTACGCCGATGAGGATGATGAAGGCAAGCGCAAGGACCTTGAATGTAGGGTAGTTGTGCAGGAAGTCGGCGATGTAGCCGGAGCAGACGAGCATCATTACCATGGAAATGAATACTGCCGCGAAGATCACGGGCAGGTTGTCCGTCATGCCCACCGCGGTGATGATGGAGTCGAACGAAAAGACGAAATCGATGAAAACGATTTGCGCTATGCCGCCAAAAATGCTGCTCGCGGCAACGATTTCCTTCTGCTCCTGGACATCGGACATATCGGCATGTATCTCAAAGGTCGCCTTCGCGATAAGGAACAGGCCGCCGCCGAGCAAAAGCAGGTCCTTGAAGGAAAAACCCTGTTCGCCAACGTGCAGGACCGGGTTGGTGAGTGACATGATCCAGCTTGCGGCAAGAAGCATCAGCACGCGGATCACAAGGGCAAGGCCGACACCGATATAGCGCGCGGTCTTGCGGAAATGCTTGGGGAGGTTCTGGACGACAAGGGCAATGAAGATAAGGTTGTCGATGCCAAGGACTATCTCAAGCGCGGTGAGCGTGAGGAATGTCATCAAAACTTCGGTCGTCAGAAATGCTTCCATTCGGGGGAAGATATATATTGTTATTTTTTACGCAAGAAAAATCATGCAGCCCTTGCAACCTGCCTGTCCGCAAGCGCGATTTCAGGGTTCATCAGCACAGGGCTTCTGCCTTCGCCGGAGAATTTGAGGATGGCTTCCGCGAGGGCGATTGTTTCCCCGTCGTGTTCTTTAGGGTTGAGCACGATATTGCGGGCAACCTTGTCGGATTCGAGCTGGTTCTTAAGTTCTTCCGTGCGGGTTGGCTCGATCTGGTTCACTATATCGCGCAATACGCTGATTGCATCTTTATCCGTGAAATCCGGCCTTCTGTTCCTGAGGGCGAGGCCGAATGTTTCTGCAATTGCGCGGGCGGATTTCTGCGCTTCCCATTCATCTATCGCAAGGCCGTGGAATACGTTCATCAAAATGGATGCATCTGCGGATTTAAGCGCCACGAATTTACCGACCAGTTCCTTGCGGGTTTCTGCGGAGGAAATGTAATCGGCGAGTTTGTAATCTTTGCCGAAGGCGGAGATGACAGTTTCGCCTTCGATGGTTTTTCTGGAGATATCCGCGCCGGAATCCGGGGCGATATTGTTGAGGTAATTCCACGCCGTGCCGAAATCGGTAAGGTATAAGGCGGTGGAAGCGGCGTTGATGCGGCTCTGTATAGAAGGGGAACTGAGATATAATTCCGCAAATTCTTTTGCTTTGCCAATTCCGCTGAAAGAGCCTGTTGCGCCCGGTTGTTCATCGCGGGCGAGTTCCCCGGCATAATCGGCGATGTCGGAATAAAGGTTGGAATGTCCGACGCCCATATATTGCAGGGCGAGCCAGTAGCCGATGGTGCGCGCTTCCTCGGATGCGTTATGCCACACCGGTGTTTCACCACTTTGCGACTCGAAGTTCACGCCTTCGATGAGGATACGGTTTGCAGGGCGCGCGCCGAGGGAATGGTCTTTCACGGTTTTGGTCGGGGAAGTGAAGTAAAGCAGGGAACCGCTCACTGAATGGTATTTGGGCAGGTAATTGCCGATCCTCTGGCTGCTTGCTTCTTCTATCCGTGCATTGAGTTCAGGGCTTTCCTCCGGCAGGCAGAGCGTATTACCGCAATTCAGCCATGCTTCCCGGAGGCTTAGCTTCCGGCTTTCCTGCAATGTTTCGGGGAGTAGAATCTGGCGCAGCCTGAAGGTGCGGTAACGCTGGGTTTCGGTCGCAATCGCTTCCGGTGAGAGCAGGGCTGGTTCCTGCCCCTGAAGGGTGCGTATCGGCGCATGAACCATGTTGCCGTTGCGCTGCGGGCCGGAGCCGGTTCCGAAGAACTCTTTCAGTTCGAGATGAGCGGTAGCCGGGTCATTATTGAGTGCTTCGCGCGCTTTGGCGAATTCAAGGCGGATGATGTCCTGCACGGCGGAACTCATGTTCTTCCACGAATCGCTTGAGGCGACCATGATGGTGACGTAGATGCCTTTGAAACCTATCTCTACAAGGGCTTTTACATAGTTAACGATGGTGTCCTTGAGGATTGGTTTTCCATCTTTGAAAATTGCGTTCTCATATTCAAAAAGCGGGGTGACGGGAACGGAATCAGCGTCCAGCTCCTTGTTCGCAAGGATCTTGCCTACGAGGGAAAGCGCGTATGATTTCAGCGAAACATCCGGGTCATCGCTGGCTTCCGCGGTGAGGATGCGCGAGAAGGAATCCGGGCTGGTCGCTATCAGCTTCATTTTTTCGAGCGTGTCCTTGAAGAGGAAATATTTCCAGTCTTCCGCCGTGATGCGGATGCCTTCTTTCCTATTGGCCGGGATGACGGTTTTGTCGTCGGCCAGTTGTTTTGCTTTATCAAGAATTTCCAGATAGCTTAAGCCGGAGGGCCCTTTATCGTTGCGGAGGGTATTTGCGACCGAGGTCTGGATAATTGTCCTCAGCCCCAGATCGGATTTCAGCATTTTGGTGAAGTCGACCGTATTCTCGAATTTATAGCCCTGCTTCTTTGCCTCTTCCGAAACCATGGCGAAAACTATCTCATAAACCGAATTGCTCTGGCGGTATTCAATCCTGTTGGCATGATCGCCGAAATTGGCAACGCCTATATATAGCATGTCGGCAAGCGAAATGCCTGAGTCGTTCACGGGAAAAAATACGGGCTTGCCTTCATAAGGTTCTCCGTTGAGGCCGCGCAGTTCTTCGATGTCCTTAAGAAGCTCTTCGTCGTTCTTGTATATGATGCTGTCGATGCCGGTTGCGGAGTTCCTGACCTCATCGATCTTTTTGGCGAGGCTGCCGAAGCCGTTTTTGCGCAGCTCGGTGGTGAACCTGTTCAGTTTTACTTTTATCGAAGTTCCTTCCGAGTCGGTGAGTTTGCTGGTTTCATCCGCGGTGGCGATCAGCCTTGCGATTATGTGCGAAACCTTTTTCGCCTGTACCGAATCGGCAGGCAGGCCTTCACCCATCACAACCAGTTGCGCCGCGCGTTCGACATATTCAATGGCCATGTTCTGGCGGCTGATGCGCACGCCTTCGGCCATGTCGATATATCTCTGGTCGGGCTTGCTGTCCGAATCTCCGCCCAGTGACCATGTGGCAACGCGGATAAGGTTGCCAAGGACGGATATTATCCCTTTCCTGAGGTTTCGGTTCTCGAAAACCTCAATGCCGTTATCTCTGGCGGCGGTGATGAGGTTGCAGCAATCGATCCCCATCGAGTCATAGAGTTTTTCGCTTTGCAGGATGCCGCGGCGCGATTCGGCCTTGGTGTTGACCTCGTCTTTGTCCACTTTTTTCAGTTTCCCGGCGAGGGAATAAGCCATGCGGCTGCCGTTGATCGCTTCCTGCGGAGTGAGCCTTTTCTGGAAGATCTTCCCGCCCTCCGCCGTGCTTATATGGGTGGTGAATTCGTTCAGTTTCCTTGTCGCCGCATCGGAAAGGAACGGGGTAGGGTGGGTGTAAGAACTTTGGTCTTGCGGACACCGGCAAAGGCGCTGAGGAATTCAAGGAAGGAAGCTTCTTTCGATTGTCCGGGCCTGCTGGCAATGAATTCCGCAAGCAGGTTCTTGTATGTAGCTCTGGAATTCTCATTATAAGCCTTCGTGCCGCTCTGCATCAGGACGCTGTAGCGTAAGACATTCCGCAAAAGGATGGCTTTCGGGTTGCCTTCGGTTCCTTCCGGGAACTGGGCTTCGACCATGCGGTTAATGTTATCAAGGGCGGTTTTGTGGGAATGTGGTATCAGGCTCATGATTGGTGCTTAGGCTTTTTTAATTGGGAAGGTAAATTAACAGAAGTTTACTATCGGGGGCAAGTATTTTTACGGGAAATAAATTGCATTTAATTCAAGTGGTTGTGGGTCGTGCGGATTTTCGCATATATTTTTTATGCGCCCGGTTTTATTAATTTCCCTGCTAAACAACTTAAATTATGGATAAATTATGCTTGGCAAAAATAACCTTATGAAACTTACCCTTGCAGCCCTTGTTGCCGCGCCTTTTTCCGCAGCCGCAGTTGACAGCAATGATATACGCCTGCTGAACGAAGCGAAAATCAGCTTGGTTGAGGCGATCCAGACGGCGGAAAAGCATCAGGGCGGCAAAGCGATTGAGGCAAGCCTTGACGATGACGGCGCAACTCCTTCATTTGAAGTGAGCATTATCAAGGACAACCGCGCTTATGATGTGTTCGTTGACACGCAAACCGGAAAAGTTATCAACACGCGTGAAGATGACTAAGTTATGGAGAACAGGCAAAAAGCAGCCTGTGCGGCTGCTTTTTTATTTTTGGGATGTTACATAGTGCATGGAAGCGTTATTGACAACTGCCGGTTTTTTTGACTATCTGGCGCCTCAATTGAACTGAGGCATCGGATATTATGACCATCTTTCTCCATATCGGGACAATTAAAACCGGTACGACCACCGTCCAGAGGTTTTGCGTGAAAAACCGTGAGCTTCTTCTTGAAAAAGGTTTCCTCTATCCGAAAAGCCTGATGTTGAGTGACCGGCATGTTAATTTGGCTGCTTATGCCATGAACGAAAACAGGCGGGAAGCAATCAAGCAAAGGCTGCGCATAACTACACCTGCCAGCCTTAAGACCTTCCGGAAAAAAATGAAGGAAGATTTCGCAAAGGAAATGGAGGGGTACAAAGGAAAGTTCCCGGATATCCTGATTTCGAGCGAGCAATTGTCTTTCTATTTGCAAGAGGAACAGGAGGTAGAGAATGTCAGGGATTTTCTTCTTCCTTACTCAACCGGCTTCAAGGTAATAATTTACCTCAGGCGTCAGGACCATTTGCTGCTGAGCAAATATTCGCAGGATATAAAACAGGGCGGTACCGAAAAAATTGCCATACCGCCTGATGAGGATGTCAAAGCATATTTCAGGTACGACCTTATAATCGCACGATGGGCAAAAGTTTTTGGTGAAGAGAATATTATTATAAGGGTTTATGACAGGAATGAGTTTCTTAATAACGACCTGGTACATGATTTCCTGCATATTCTGGGGCTTGAATATTCGGCGGAATTTCAGCCGGGAAAAGATGAAAATCACAGCTATGATGCCGAAATCCTTGAATTTATGAGGAGGGTCAACAAGTACATGCCGCACATGTCGAATAGCGGTTTTAACCTGAACAAGGGCGATTTTGTAAAACTCCTCGGCAAGCTCCCGCAGAAACCGACCGCTCCTTACCTTTCGCCGGTGAAACTGCGCAAATTCTATAAATCATTTGATGAATGTAATGCGGTTGTGGCCAGGAAATACTTTAAGCGCGATAACGGAAAGCTGTTTCGTGAAAACCAGTCCAGCGGAAAGGAGGTGGTTAAATTGCGCCGGATCAGCGATGAAAGGTTCTTCGAGATTTTTGCCAAACTATGGCAGCTCAAGCAGCGCAGGCTGAATGCGGCAAAGCAAAAATAGCTGATTGGGGAGGAATCCTGGCGGTTAGGTTGGTTGCGGGAGGAGGATTTGAACCTCCGACCTTCAGGTTATGAGCCTGACGAGCTACCGGGCTGCTCTATCCCGCGTTACCTAACCTAGTTGCTAGCGACTAGGATTCAATCCTAGTGGCCACAAAGGGACGCGGATAATGCACAAATCAGCGCTTATAATCAAGCACAAAATTGCTTCACCAAAGTAATTCTTTGCAGGATGGTTTTTAAATTCGTCATGTCGCTGCTATACGAAATTCTCAGGAAGCCAAGCTTTTCATCGAACCCGAAACATGATGCAGGAACGGAGCCAAGCCCTGAACCCGGTTTCTGCCCGAAACCGAACATCAGCGCCATGCAGATATCTACATCATTTTCGATGTTTTCCTTTTTGTGCTCATATGCGCCGCGTGCTGCTTCCGGCATTTCCTGACCGAGCATGAAACTGAAATCGGCAATGAAATAAAACCCGCCTTCCGGCTTTGCGCCGTGCAGCATCCCAAGTTCTTCCACCCCGCCGACAAGGAATTCGGCATTGTTGCGATAATAATCGGTTATGGCGGATTTTTTATTATAATCCATTTTTTCGGTGGCCGCCGCCATGCCGGATTGCACGGAAAGCGGGCAGTTGCCGATAAGGCGGCTCTGGAACTGCTCAAGTATCCCCATATATCTTTGCGGCGCGCGCATCACCGACAGCCTTTCCCCCGGCAGGCCAAGCGCCTTGGTGCCGGAGCGCATGACGATGATCCTGCCTGCAAGCTCTGGCGCGGCGTGAAGCAGTGAAATTTCATAATCCTTGTCGAAAACGATCTCGGTGAAGGCTTCGTCAAGAATTATCGGGACATCATATTTCGTGAGCAGGGGAACGATTCTCTGCCAGTCTGACTTACGCATGATGTTACCCAGCGGGTTGCCGGGATTACAGAACATGAACGCGCCGATTTTAGGGCAGGAATCAATCGCTGCCTGAAGGTTCTCCGGGGTGATCTTGCGTTCGGCGCTGAAGCTGACGGGCTGGAGTTTTGTATAAATTGAGGAAATCACCTCATGGTTAACGTACCACGGTTTTGGCGTGATGATATAGCCGCCGTTAAGCTCCGAAACCATGTTGGCAACCGCCGCAATGCCGAACTGGCCGCCGGGGGTGAACATGATCTCATAAGTCGGGAATTTTATCCCGTATTCGCTCTCGAAACCTTTGGCAACCTGTTCGCGGTATTTTTTCTCACCCAGGACCGAGGTGCCGTAAAGAGCCACATCGCGTGATTTTTTCAGCTTGTCGGCATAGGCGAACATGGCGTTGACCGCGTCCTCATCGGCGGGGTATGAAGGCCTGCCGCGGCCAGCATCGGCGATGTTCCAGCCCTTTTTCTCAAGCGCATGCGCCCATTCATGCACAAACTGCGTGATGGTTAAAATTGACGACTTTTCCCAGTTGGGTCTAAGAAGCATTTGCGGAAACTAGGGTTTCTGGCTAAATTTTCAAGCATGGAAATCACAATCACGCATTTCGGTATGGAAGACGGGCTTTACCAGCAATGCCTCAAAATCCGCGAGGAAGTACTGAGAAAGCCGCTGGGCATGGAAATCACCACCGAAGACCGCATGGGGGATATCAACTCAATCCATATATTGTGTTTTGCGGATGGCGCGCCTGCCGGAACCGTGGCGCTGAAAGGGGATAAACTCAGGCAAATGGCGGTGCCGGAAAAGTTCCGCGGGCATGGGATAGGCAAAAAACTGGTGGAATACCTTGAAAACCTCGCTGAAAGGCGGGAAATTGAGGAAATACACCTTGAATCGCGCAATAATGCGATAACATTCTACGAAAAGCTGGGGTATGAGCCATATGGTGAATTTTTTGACAAGGTTGGGATGCCCCACCAAAGGATGATGAAAAAGGTTATAAAACAATAGCTTGGCATATTATTGCTTTTGTAACCGTATTTTAATGCTGAGATATTAAAATATATCAATGGGAATCAGGGATTTATTCAAATCTGTTGAGTCGCGGATCATCGCTGCCGAGCTTAAGGAGCAGGAAACCTATCTTGATTACCTGAAAGACTATAACCGGCTGGCGGTCAAATATGGTCTGGAAAAAGAGCTGCCGCCCGAAAAGCTTAAGGAAATCCAGCAGAAATATCATGACGGGGTAACGAAAACCGGCAGCATTAGCGAGCTTTATGACAAATATGCGGAAAAGCATGATGGCAAGCTTTTTGATGTATTTAATGACAAAAGATACCTGTCCCGCCTTGAAAAGCTGGAGAAAGAAATCGAAAAACAGGAAGAATTATCAATCCGTGCCGCGCGCGTTATTGAACGGAATGTTGAAAAATTCGCGCATAAGCAGCATGACGAAAATACCAATATACCTGAATCGGTAAGGAGCCAGGACCAGCTTTTTAGGGAGTTGATAAATAACAACAGGGGGGTGGCGTTCGGTGAAGTTCATACCCAGGATGAAACCACGAAGTTGATGACCAGGAATATGGCTGCCGCCAAAAAGGCAGGGGTTGATACTATATATCTGGAATGGGATGATGATTTTGAAAAAATTAATTCATTGTCGGTGAAGCAGCTTGACGAACTGGCGAAGAATGGAAGGGTAAAGACAGAGGAGGGCGGAATGCTCAGGCTGATGACGGCAAAAGAGCTGGCCAGGCATTATGGTGTGGAAAGAGCGGACGATAGCCAGCGTGAATCTATAAAAATGCTGGCCGAGGCCAAAAGGCATGGAATACGCGTAGTGAACGTGGATGCCAGGCTTGTGGGGCAGGAACACGCGCAAAATGATTCAGGGGTAAGGGTAGCCAGTACAAATGTGGAATGGGCTGCCGAAATTGAAAAAGACCGCAAAAAAACAGACCCGGAAGGAAAGGGAAAATTCCTTGTTTATGGCGGTGCGGCACATTTTGCGAATGGGTATAATCTGGGTGTGGTGGATGAAAGACTTGGCATTCCTGCCCTTGCTTTTGATTTCAGCAGGAAAGAAACCAACGGGTTCCGCAGGGCGAGCGCGGATGAGGGCGTGGATTTCTGGCTTGATGGCGGGCCGGATTATCACAGGAGGCGTGAGCAGTTCAAGGAAGAGCGGGAAGCGCTGGGCAAGGCATTTGATGAAGCCGGGATCGACCCGAAGACCTTGCGGCCTCAGGGCGGCCAGAAGATGCGCGGGGAGTAGGGTTATCTGTCAATGGTAGCTGCGGCATCCTTGTCGTGGCAGAATCTGGCAGTGGCGGGGCCTATATTTTTACGCGGCGTAAAAATGGCGATGAACCCCGGCAGTTTTTCCTGACCTGATTTTGTGATGTAGTAGGTTTGACCGGATTTATAGTAATCGGTTTCTTCTTCAAGCATGCCAAGCAGCCTGTATCTTTTGTGAATATAAAAATTATTTTGTCTGGCCGTTTTGATTGACAACCGCGTCATACAGGGAAATATCCTCTTCATTGCGATGGCCATAGGGTATGGCTTTTATCTTTTCAGTTATATCCGGTATTTTTTCCTGCCCTGATTTTGTAAGGAAATAGATTTTGCCGGCTTGATAATAATCCGTTTCTTCTTCCAACCCGGCAAGAATTTCATATCTCCTGCACTCATAAAGATTTTTTGGGATTTCACCGGTATTCATGATCGCTTCTTTCAAAGTTATATCTTCTTCGTTGCGGCGGCCATAGGGAATGGCTTTTATCTCTTTAATAATCTCCGGTATTTTTTCCTGTCCCGATCTTGTGAGGAACCAGGTTTTGCCGGATTTATAATAATCCGCTTCTTCTTCCAACCCGGCAAGAATTTCATATTTCCTGGTCTGCCAAAATCGTATCGTGCCCCTGTGGGTGCATATAACAGCTTCTTTTAAATAGACATCATCCTCGCTGCGGCGACCCCGGCTGGGCAGGTTTATTTCCTTGATCGCTTCCGGTAATTTTCTTTGGCCGGATTCGGTCAGGTAAGCTACTTTTTCCTTATGAAAAATGCGGATGCAGAAATAATAATCATCTTCTTCCACCATGTGTTCCAGAATCTCTTCCTGATGGGAGTGAATAAAATAATAGGAAAGAACTTCTTTCTCCCCCTGCGTGATATTCCAGCATGCCCGTCTAAAAGGGACGTCGCCTTTATTACGCGGGTGGGTGTTGGGAATGATGGTGACAGGTTCGAGGTTAAGGAGTTCCACATAATCTTCATGGATCGCAAAAACCGGGGAGCCGAAGGCCGGCTGCATCAAACGCGCTTCATGCTCAAAAATGAAGCGTATTGCTCTTTGCGCTTCGGGCATGTTCTGCTTGCCGCCGACCTTATCGATTTCCTGCGCGATGCGGCGTTGAATATACTCAAATATTTCATCGCTGATTTTATCCGGCGCGGCGACATAATCGGATGATAATGACCTTGCGCTCAGCCAGCCTTGCCCCTGCATCTGGTCATAAACGGAAAGCCCGTGACCTTCGGTGCCGAATGCCCATTTCATGGCTTTTAAAACTGCCGCGCGTTGCTGGTCGATATCCATAAAAATTAATTCCTCTCCCTTGCGCCGATGCTGGGGTAGTTCTTAAGCATTTCTGCGGCTGTGCTTCTGGCTTTTAAAACCCCTGAGGGGGTAAGTACATATTTTGTGGAGCTGTCTCCGTCTATAAAAATAAAATCTTCGCCTTCCGTCAGTTGCGCAAGGATCTTGCCTTTGCGGCCAATAACAAAACTATTGGTGGCTCCTTCCACGCTTTTTAACACGGCGTGAAGCGAACTGCCGTCATAGGGGCGGAAATTGCTGAGCAGGTCTTTCACGATATCCGGCAATTTTTCCTGTCCTGAAGGTGTAAGGCACGGTATTTTGTTGATGCGCGTGCCCTCGGCGATGGGTTTTTCCAGATGATCATAATCAATTCCCGGCTCAAGTTTTAAAAGAATGGCGTCCCTTTTGGTGTGATAAAAACTTATGTTTGTGCCGGGTAACCTTTTCAGGGCTTTCGACAGGGTGATATCACCTTCTCCCATTGTTGACCGGTTCAGTTCAAAAGCGCCCGGTAATAATGCCGGTTGCTCTATTTTATGGCTATGGTTCCTGTGCACAACGAGGACATGGCCGTCCACGGTTTTCATTACCCTTGCCTCGTTCTCAAAAATCCTGCGGATAGCCGGTTTTGCTGAGGTTATCTGCGCTTCGCCGCCAACAGCTTTGATCTCTTCCTTGACGCGCAATATGATATATTCGAAGATACCCCGCTCCGCCTGTTTTGGGGTAAGGTCTGAATTAGCGGAAACCACATGCGGGCTGTGCCATACGCCGGGACTGGTCCTATGTAAGTCTGCCACAACAAGCCGTCCTGACCCGTATGCCGATTTCATGGCTTTTAGTACTGCGGATATTTGCCGGTCGCTTTCCATACGTTGTTTATTAACTTAAATTAATTGGCATTTCAATTGAAAAAAGGAAAGAAATTTAAAAAATCCTTTGCGTTTTGGGGCTTTGGATATAATGAAACTCTATGCTTAACATCACACTACCGGACGGTTCCGTCCGTTCTTTCGAATCGCAAATCAACGGCCAGCAGCTTGCCGAATCCATAGGCGCAGGGCTGGCTAAAGCGGCCATTGCCATGAAGGTGAATGGCACCCAGCGCGACCTTTCCGAGCCATTGAATGATGGCGACAAGGTGGCGATTTTAACGCTGAAAGACCCGGAAGGGCTTGAGATAATGCGCCACACCACGACTGCGCAAGCCCTGGCGCGCGCGGTGCGGGAGCTTTTCCCCGGCGCGGTGGTGGCGATGGGGCCGACCATCGAAGATGGTTTTTACCACGATATTTCTTACAGCAAATCCATCACGCTGGATGATTTACCGAAAATTGAGCAGCGTATGAGGGAAATTATTGACGAGGGCAACCCCGTCCAGCGCGAGATATGGGATAAGCAGGAAGTCATTAAATATTTCGGCAATATCGGTAACCGCTTCAAGCCGGAAATCCTTGAGCGCGTGCCGGATGATAAAATTTCGGTCTACCGCCAGACGCTAAAGAACGGCGAGAGTTTCATCGACCTTTGCGTAGGGCCGCATGTCACCAATACCGCAAAAATCTCCAAGGCGTTCAAGCTCACCAAGCTGGCAGGGGCTTACTGGCGCGGCGATTCCAGCAATGAAATGCTCCAGCGCATTTACGGCGTTTCATTTGCGAATGAAAAAGAGCTGAAGGAATACCTGCACAGAATTGAGGAAGCAGAAAAGCGCGACCACCGCAAGCTCGGCACGCAGCTAAACCTTTTCCACATTCAGGAGGAGGCGACCGGGCAGGTGTTCTGGCACCCGAACGGCTGGACGCTTTACCGCACGCTTGAGAATTTCATCCGTGGCAAGCTTGAGAAAAACGGCTATGTTGAGGTGAAAACCCCGATGCTGGTCGACCGCGTGCTGTGGGAGAAATCCGGCCACTGGGACAAGTACCGTGAGCATATGTTCATTGCCGAATCCGAGGAGCGCATCCTTGCGGTGAAGCCGATGAACTGCCCTTGCCATGTGCAGATTTTCAAGAAGGGGATAACCTCATACCGCGACCTGCCGATCCGCATGGCGGAGTTCGGTTCATGCCACCGTAACGAGCCTTCGGGCGCGCTGCACGGCATTATGCGTGTGCGCGGGTTCACTCAGGACGATGCGCATATCTTCTGCATGGAAGACCAGATAAACAAGGAAGTCGCCGATTTCTGCAACCTCACCAAGGAAACCTATAAACAGCTTGGCTTTGAAAATATCGAGGTGAAATTCTCCACCCGTCCGGAAAAACGTGCAGGCAGCGATGAGGTCTGGGACAGGGCCGAGGCGGCGCTTGAAGATGCGTGCAAATCCGCCAGGCTGGAATATGAGCTGAACCCCGGCGAGGGCGCATTCTATGGCCCCAAGCTTGAGTTCACGATCAAGGATTCGCTTGGTCGTGGTTGGCAGTGTGGTACAATTCAAGTTGATTTTGTCCTGCCGGAAAGGCTGGACGCGGAATATATCGGCAGCGATAACCAGAAGCACCGCCCGGTGATGCTACACCGCGCGATTCTTGGCTCGTTCGAGCGTTTCATCGGCATTCTGGTCGAGCATCACGGTGGTTATTTCCCGTTCTGGCTAGCGCCGGTTCAGGTGGTGATTGTTACCATCACGCCGGAGGCTGAGGCTTACGCAAAAGAGGTGCGTGATCTTATGCAGAATGCAGGTTTAAGGGTTGAACTTGATGCGCGCGACGAGAACATTTCACAAAAAGTGAAGGAGCATTCCGAGGCGCGTACACCAATCATTGCCGCAGTTGGAGCGCGTGAAGTGGCCGACCGCAAGCTCGCCATCCGCCGCCTTGGTTCGCACAAGCAGGAATTCGTGGCGCTTGATGAGGCGTTGAAGGTGCTCGCAGTTGAAAACAAAACTGCTTGACACTACAAAACTTTACACTATTTGTTAATTCTCATTAATCAGGAGGATTGTATGGTAGCGGTTGCGGGAAAAAAATATATTGGTCTTTCACTATCCGGCTGTGTTTATGATATTGTAAAAGGCGTGATAAAGGAAGAGCAGGTTGATAGAATTATCGCCGGAACGATGGTTCATGGTTTTTCAGTGGAAAATGAACGTGCTACGGAAAGGGATAATCGCCTACTTAAAGGTATCCTTCCTGTATCTAATGATTTTTGTGATGAGATGGATGAAAGAGCAAGCCGAGCCGGTACATATGCATTTAGTACACAGCATTATGCAGATAAAATAATGGATGAATTCAGATACAATCTGATTGTTGTTGTAACTGACAGGAGTTCCTGGGAATTGATGATGGACAGGGAGGTCTTGTGGCAACAAGGCGCTGAATTTCAGGCGGAATGTATTGCTGTAGCGACGCGTCTTATTGAAGCAGGAAAGGTTGACCAGCCAAGGCTGCGTGGAGAGAATGCGCCAAGAACTGCATCAGGCCGTTGGGTTGACTGTGAAACAGGTGAGATCGTGCATCTGTTAAGAGAATCTCCTAAGGATAAGCCGGATTACTTGCTACGTCTTCTTGACCTTCAGGACCAGTGTACCGATCTTACAGAAAGGGCAAGTTTGCACCGTTAAACAGGTAGCCTTTGACGATAAATAAGAATATTGCGTCAGAAGATCCCGTGTTTTAGTGGAAGAAAAGTGGGAGTAAAACAGTTCCAAATCTTATTTTTCTTTACCGGAGCCGCTTTTTGCGCTAGTTCATATTCATGGCAACAAATAAAAAAGAAATAATATTTCAAAACCATGCTGAATAATTCCAGCGTAATTGCCATTCCCTTTTTTACTGGACTGATAAACGCCCATAACGGCGGTAATCGTTCTTTAACCATAGGGAATATATAATAAAATCAACCAACAACGGAGGCTAATATTAATAAAGAATTCACTAGGAAACCAACGGGAGATTTTACAAGGGTAAATCACCAGATAAGAGTTACGCAGGTTCGCGTTATTGACGCAGAAGGCGAAATGTTAGGAATCATGACCCCTCAGGAAGGGATGAGGCTCGCAAAAGAAGCGGGTGTGGATCTGGTGGAGGTTTCGCCGAACGCGACCCCGCCGGTATGCAAGCTGATAAATTACGGCAAGTATAAATACGAACAGCAGAAGAAAAAGAACGAAGCCAAGAAAAAGCAGAAACAGCAGCAGCTTAAGGAAATCAAACTGCGCCCGAATATTGATACGCATGATCTGCAAATCAAAACCAAGCATATCCGCGAGTTCCTCGAAGAAGGCGATAAGGTGAAAATCACCGTGCGTTTCCGTGGCCGCGAAATTTCCCATGCCGACCTTGGCCAGAAACTGCTTGATAAGGTGAAGGCGGAATTTGAGGAAATTTCACGCATCGAGCTTGCCCCACGCATGGAAGGCAGACAACTCGTGATGGTGATTGCCCCGGCCAGCCAGAAATGATATAATCAGTTATGAGGTGGTTTTATGCTTAATCATGAAATACGCAATGTAATTGACAGTCTGAATGACAGCCAGAAACATGAAGTGCTGGATTACCTGCTCTCCGGGCTTTCGGAAACTGAGTCCGGCAACACTATTCTTTCCGAGATTCAGAAAAAGCAGCTTGATGTTTCTTATAATCAGGCGGTGAATACGCCGGAGAAAAATAAATCATGGCAGGATGTCAGGAAACGCTTGTTTGACTCCTGATGAAAATCACCATTACAGAACTTGCCGACACCCAGATAGAAAGTGCATACGGGTATTATAGGGATGTAGGCATAAAAGTCGGACATGATTTTCGGGTTGAACTTGAAAAAGCGATTAATGCCATATTAGCCGTACCTTGTGGTTTCCCTGTTATTTATAGTAATCATCGGCGAAAGCTATTAAGAAATTTTCCCTATGGGATTTTTTACTTTATACATAACGAGGAAATATTTATTTCTGCTTTATTCCATCAGGCGCAAGACCCTGATAAAATTACAAAGGTATTAAACTAATGAACCCTGCAATCTCAATAAAGAACCTGTGCAAAACCTACCGCCCGAAAAACGGTGCGGAGAAGGTTGCTGTCAATGACATCTCGCTTGATATCCCGGCGGGCGGGTTTTATGGGTTACTTGGGCCGAACGGTGCGGGGAAATCCACCACTATAAACATTCTTGCCGGGCTGGTTAATAAAACCTCCGGCGTGGTGAAAGTGTGTGGGCATGACATCGACAAGGAACCGCGCAAGGTGAAGCAATCGCTCGGCGTGGTGCCGCAGGAGCTGGTGCTTGACCCGTTCTTCAACGTGCGCGAGGCGCTGGAATTCCATGCCGGATATTATGGTGTGAAGAAGAAGGAACGTCGCACGGATGAAATCATGAAGGCGCTGCATTTGAGTGATAAATCTGCCACCAATTCACGCCGGCTTTCCGGCGGTATGCGCCGCCGATTGCTGATTGGCAAAGCATTAGTGCATAACCCGAAAGTGCTGATTCTCGATGAGCCGACTGCGGGTGTTGATATTGAACTCCGCCACAGCCTGTGGGAATATGTGCGTAAGCTCAACAAGCGGGGGACGACCATTGTCCTCACCACGCATTACCTTGAGGAAGCCGAGGAGCTTTGCGACAGGATCGCCATTATCAACCACGGCAAAATCGTTGCGGAAGGCGATAAGAAACAACTCCTCAAAAACCTTGAGAATAAGCGTGTGATATTCAAATTCTCACGCAATTTGAAGGGCGTGCCGAAGGCGCTAAAGGGCTATAACGCGAAGGTGACTGAGCCGAACACGCTTGAAATCTGCTATAACCCGGTTGAAATCAATATCGGGGAAATTCTTGAGGATGTCGGCAACTCTGGTCTAAATATCACAGATTTGGTAAGCAAAGACGCAAAACTTGAGGATTTATTCCTGCAACTCACCAAGGCCGCTTGAGGCTGTGAGCCTTTGATATTATTATCATAATCATGATATTAACCTGCGAATACTGCGATACCAAGTTTCTGGTAAGCGCCGAACAGCTTGGCGAAAAAGGCCGCAAAGTGCGCTGCGGCACGTGTAGCCATGTGTGGTTCCAGGAAGCCGTGGGCGAGGAACAGGTTATCGCGGAACAGGAAATTATCCGCGAGCAGGAGGAGAATTTAAAGCAGGCTATCCAGAACCGCGCCGAGGGCAAGGAACCTTCACTGCCGAGCGTGGTTGAGCCGCAAACCGTGCCGCGCTGGCTGAAGGTGGCGGTGGGCGTGCTTATTGTGGTTAATTTCGCGGTGTTCCTGATTCTGAACAAAGAGCTTTTGGGACAAACCACATTTTATGATGTTATAGGCCAGTATGAAACAAGGGGAATGGTGATTGACAGTGCCGTACTTACGCGCTCCGACTCCGATATGGAAGGAAGGGTGCATTATGTCGACTGGTCAATCCGCAACCTTTCCGGTACATCGCGCAAGGTTCCGGCGAAACGCATCATGTTGCTGGACAAAAACATGAAAGTCCTGAAAAAGCACATGGAAATGGATAAGGCCAGCCTGAAAAACGGCGAATCGCAGGAAATGAAGGAAAGCAAAATACCTAATCCCGGTAATGGGGGAAGGTATCTGGTGCTGGAAATCGGCAACCCGTTTGACTTATCGCTCAGACGCAATTAAAACTGCGCCCGATGCAGATTATCTTTAACCCCAAAAAAATGCCGCCGGAACTGGCGGGCAAGCTTGCGATTGCAATCGGCAATTTCGACGGGCTGCATAAAGGCCATTGCGCGATTATTACTGCCGCGCGTGAGGTTGCCCGTGAGAAAGGGCTTAAAACCGCGGTGATAACTTTTGAGCCGCATCCGCTGCATATTTTCCGCCCTGAAAAGCTGCCGGTAAGGCTGACCGATATGAAAAGCAAGCTAAACCTGTTTGAAGAGCTTGGGGTAGAGGTTGCGATTATCCTGAAATTCAATAAAAAATTCGCGCAACTTCCGGCGGAGGAATTCATCGAAAAATTCCTGCGTGGCAACCATGTAATCACCGGGCATGATTTTGCTTTCGGCAAGGGCAGGGCAGGCAGCGCCGAAATGCTGGAAGAAAAACTAGGGCGTGACTACACAAGGCTTGAACAGCTTGGTAATGGTGAAATTGTTTATTCTTCATCTGCCATTCGCAAGGCGCTGAGGGAAGGTGATGTTAAAAACGCAAATTCGTTGCTGGGCAGGAATTACCAGATAACCGCAAGGGTAGTTTCAGGCGCGGGCAAGGGCAGTGCAATTGGTTTCCCGACCGCCAATTTGAGGTTGAAACCTGCAATGCTGCGGCCAAAATATGGTGTTTATAAGGTGATAACCAATTACGGGCGCGGTGTCGCGAATTTCGGTGTGCGGCCAACCCTTGACGGCAGGACCGAATTGCTGGAAGTGCATATTTTCGGGTTTGACAAAAAGATTTATGGTGAGAAACTCACCGTGGAATTTGTGGATTTCATCCGGGCGGAAAAGGCTTTCAACTCGGTTGAGGAACTAAAAGAACAAATAGGGAAAGATTGTGAGCAGGCAAAAAACTGAGGCGGATGAAAACCCGGATAATACGCTGAAAAAGGGGCTTGCTCTTGCTTTATTATTCATCGCGATCGACCAACTGCATAAATACATCATGCTTTATGTGGTGAATATCGCCGAAGCGCCGATCGCCGTCACCGGGTTTTTCAACCTTGTCATGGTATGGAACAGGGGCGTGAGCTTCGGGATGTTTAACCGTCCGGATATACATGAATACCAGCCGCTAATCCTGATACTGGTCGCGCTGGTGATTGTGGGAGTCTTGGTGCATTGGCTGCGCAAGGCGGAATCGCGCCTTGAGATGTGGGCGCTCGCGCTGGTGATTGGTGGCGCGCTTGGCAACGTGATTGACCGCGCGGTTTATGGCGCGGTGGCCGATTTTTTTGATGTATATGTCGGCAACTGGCACTGGCCTGCCTTCAACATTGCCGATTCATTCATTTGCATCGGAGTTTTCCTGCTTGTTACTGATGGAATTTTCGATATAACAGGAAAGAAAAAAAACTAGCTTATGCAAAGCAAAAAAAACAGAAAACAAACCCGTAATTTCCTGCTGGGCCTGTTTGCCGTGTCCGTGCTTTTACCGTCATGCAGCGGCGATGTGAAAGACAATCTCGGTATGCGCCGCAACGCGCCGGATGAATTCGCGGTGGAAAAACGCCCAAGGCTTGATATGCCGCCGCAGTTCAAATTGCGCCCGCCTGCGCCGGGTGAGTTGCCGCTCAATGTGGAGGAGCCGCGTGACGCTGCAAGGCTGAGGCTGATCGATTCGCCGATCGTGGGTTCGGCACAGTCTTCCGCTGAGGAGAATTTCCTGAGCAAAGTCGGCGTTACCCGGTCTGATGAAAATATCCGCTCCACCATCCGCGAGGAATATCAGGAGGAGGAAGACGCGGGAATCCTGACCAGAATCCGCAAAATCAGTGATGATAACCTGAATAAAACGCTGGTTGACGCGAAAAAGGAAAAAGAACGGATTGATGAAAACATTAAAGAAAACAAGCCTATTACCGAAGGCGAAACCCCAGCTAAGAGTATGAAAGATGGCAAGCCGATCCTCGAAAAAATTCTCGATTAAATTCCTTACCCTTACCATCCTTGCGCTGGCCATAATCGGGATCGCAACCGCTGCCTATGTTTCATGGCACATAAAACGCACCGACATCCATTTCGATGAGGGCTGGTATGATACTTTCGTGCTCAAGAACGGTATGCAGGTCGTGGTGATACCAAACCCGAAAATCCCCGCGGTTTCGCATATGGTGTGGTATAAGGTCGGCTCAATGGATGAACTGCGCGGCAAGTCGGGCATTGCCCATTTCCTTGAGCATCTGATGTTCAAGGGAACAAGGAAATACCGTGACGGCGCATTCTCCAGAATTGTTGCCCATAACGGCGGGCGCGAAAACGCAATGACGGGAAGCGATTATACAGCATACTTTCAGGCAATCTCGAAAGATAAGCTGCCGCAGGTTATGGAGCTTGAGGCCGACAGGATGAAAAACCTCATATTAAGCGAAGAAAATGTGGAAAAGGAACTTCAGGTGATTCTGGAAGAGCGCCGTATGAGGACTGAAAACAGCCCGCGCGCGCTGCTGAGGGAACAGCTTGATGCCGCGCTTTATCAGGGGCATCCTTATGGCGTTCCGGTAATCGGCTGGATGCATGAAATGGAAAATCTGACCCGTGAGGATGCGCTCAGTTTTTACCGCACTTATTATGCGCCGAACAATGCCGTGCTGGTTGTCGCAGGTGATGTGACAAGCGATGAGGTAAGGAAGCTGGCAAAGAAATATTATGGCAAGCTGAAAAAAAGCAAGCTGCCGAAGCGTATTGACTTTAAGGAGCCGCCGCAACGCGCGCCGCGCCGTATTGAAATGACGGATGAAAGGGTGGCGGAGCCGGAATTGTGGAAAATTTATTTCGCGCCCGGAATCCATTACGGCGAGAGCGAAAATTATTATCCGCTGGTGGTGCTGTCAAAAGTTCTGGGCGAGGGGAACCTTTCGCGGCTGTACCAGAGCCTTGTTGTTGAAAAGAAAATTGCGACTATTGCGGCAAGCGGATATTCCGGGCTGCGCCGTGGCCCCGGTGAACTTATAGTATATGCCCTGCCTGCCAAGGGGGTGGATTTGAAAACCCTTGAATCCGCAATGGATGAGGAACTGCGGAAAATCATTTCCGATGGCGTTACCAAGAAGGAACTGCGCTCGGCAAAAAAGGCGCTGATAGCTGATGAGATTTACCAGAAAGAGGCTTTGCAAAGCATGTCATTCGCGGTGGGTGAACTGGTGGTCATCGGCTCTGACCCTGATTACATCACCTCATGGGCGGATAATATCAAATCAGTTACCGCTGATGAAATTCAGGAAGCGGCAAAACTTGTGCTTGAAGAAAAAAACAGTGTTACAGGGGTTCTGACCAATGGCAAATAAGGTTCTGGTTTTTGGTTTTTCATTATTTGTTTTTGTGTTGGTGAACGTGCTGCCATCCCATGCGACCAATGTTGAGGAAATCGAATCAAATGGCGTAAAGGCCTGGATAATCAAGGATAACTTCCTGCCGATTGTTTCGATCCAGGTGGCGTTCAGGAACGCAGGCTACGCCTATGACCCGGAGG
Organism: uncultured Rickettsiales bacterium; assembly: GCA_964545245.1. Classification (GTDB taxonomy): domain Bacteria; phylum Pseudomonadota; class Alphaproteobacteria; order Rickettsiales; family 21-14-0-20-44-7; genus CAZJFC01. The sequence goes on along the minus strand of CAZJFC010000014.1, from coordinate 2,281 downwards.
GGAAAGAGGGTGTCGCGAATTTTGTCGCCGGAATGCTGAATGAAGGGGCGGGGAAGTATTCCGCGAATGATTTCCAGCAGGCGCTTGAGGAAAACGCGATTTATTTTTCACCTTCTGCCGATGCTGAATATTTCACCCTCTCCATAAAAACCCTGACAGAGAACCTTGACCTTGCGCTCGACCTTACGAATTCGGCTTTATCTGCACCAAGTTTCGGCAGGGTGGAAACAGAACGCGTGCGCGGGCAGATACTGACCTATATCCGCAAGGCAAAGGAATCCCCTGATTATGTTGTGCAGCGCAAATTCGCCGAAACCTATTTCGGCAACCACCCATATTCAAAGCCCGGGGAAGGAACAGCTCAAACCGTTGCCGCGTTGACTTCTGCCGAGCTTACCGGTTATACCCGGAACAGTTTTGCCAAAGATAATATAGTTATTTCGATTGTCGGTGACGTTGATGAAAACACGGCGATTAAAATCATCAATTCGCTGGTTGCCGGGCTGCCGGAAAAAGCCGAAACTGCCGGGATACCGGAATTCAATGATTACCCGTCAGGCAAAATTGAAAGTGTGGAGCTTAAAAATCCACAGACTTATATAAGCTTTGCCATTAAAGGTATTGAGCGGCTGGACAAGGATTATTACGCGGCGCTGGTGCTCAGCCATATCCTTGGCGGTAATGGTTTCCAGTCACGCCTTGTGGATGAGGTGAGGGAGAAGAACGGGCTTGCCTATTCCATCGGTACTGTGCTCAGCAGCCGCCCAAAAGCCAATCTGCTGGTGGGGCAGCTTGCAACCAAAACCGAATCTGTGGATAAGGCCATTGAGATAATCCGTGAGGAATACAGGAAACTGGCGGAAACTGGCGTTACCGAGGATGAGCTTAATAACGCAAAAAGCTATCTGACAGGCTCTTTTGGCCTTAACCTCGATGCCAATGAGAAATTATCCTCATTCCTGCTTTCCATGCAGTTACAGGGGCTGGACAAGGATTTCTTAAATAAACGCAATGAATACGTTGAGTCTGTCACATTAGAGCAGATCAATGACCTGTCCAAACGCCTGATAAGCGCGGATTCCCTTGTTTTTGTCAAAGCCGGTATGTAACAAAACCTTCATTATATTTCTCGCGTTTTTCACGTATAATGAAACCATGAGTAGAAGAACAGGCGGAAATATGACAGACCATAATATCAGATTCCTAACCGGCGTTGAAGACCTTTCAGGGCAGGTTTTATTTGCCCGCCAAATACAGCCCTTGCTGCGCGCGGCCGAGGCAAGCATTGATGATATTAAAGCCCCTAACTTCCCTGATCTGGGCGGTAAGGACGGCAGGTACCACTAAAAGTTTTACTATCCTAATGGTGTTGTGAACCCCGCCACTCGCCCGGCGGGGTTTTTTACGGCGGCAATGAAAACTGGTAGGCCAGTAAAAAAATCCATGCTGTGCGATATCGTGAAAGACGCAGAAAAAGGTGGTTTTGGAGATTATTTTGGAAATTTTTTATACTAATTTTATATCCTCCTGAAATATAGTGAAATTTAGTTCTTGACGAGGTGGTATGTTTTAGGTAGAAATGCGCTCCCTTCACAAATTATAAGCAACTTATAAAGAAGGCGCAGGCGATAAAAGCGTAACGCGATTTGAGGCTGCATGATATTTGAAATCGTTAGTTTATAGATGAGAGTTAGTTCTGACTCTTCGATTTTGCGTTGCTGTTTTTTCAGTTATCGCAAGCGAAGGATAGTCGGAATTAACAATTAGAATTATTCCTTATAACAAAAACGTCAGTATGTTTTCGGACATGCTGATATTTCTAAATAACATAGGTAAATTTCTAAGCGGTTGGTATTTTTCGAAGTTTTTTAAAAACTTCGGGAACCAGATTTTTGTAAGTATGAATAGGGCATTCGGTGGATGCCTTGGCGAATACAGGCGATGAAGGACGTGTAAGACTGCGATAAGCTGCGGTGAGCTGTCAATTAGCTTTGACCCGCGGATTTCCGAATGGGGCAACCCACCACTTTAGTGGTACCCGAAAGGGAGCGAACCAGGAGAACTGAAATATCTAAGTACCCTGAGGAAAGGACATCAATTGAGACTCTGTTAGTAGTGACGAGCGAACGCAGATTAGGCCAATGTTTTGAAGTAATAACTGGAACACTCTGGAAAGTGTGGCAATACAAGGTGATAGCCCTGTACAGGTAAAAATCTTCAATTCTATGAGTAAGGCGGGACACGTGAAATCCTGTCTGAACATGGGGGGACCACCCTCCAA
>CAZJFC010000013.1:6059-36614 GCA_964545245.1 uncultured Rickettsiales bacterium | reverse complement strand
CGATAAGCACAAAAGGCTTGTTGTTTGCCATTTCCACATTGCCGGTTCTTACTGTTTTAGCCGTCATCTTGATCCTTCCATAAGCGCGGTTTTCTGCGCTTCATAACACTTAATACTATATTAATTAGCATAGTTTATCCTCTATGTCATAGGGTAAATTATGCATTCCATAAAAACTTTACGGAAAGGTTTTTCACTGGTTGAACTTTCAATCATACTGGTCACCATTGGCCTGCTTATTGGCGGGGTTATGGTGGGACAGTCGCTGGTTGATTCATTCAAGATACAGAAGACCATGACCGTGATCAACGAACTCCATCTCGCCGCCCAGCGCTTTAAACAAGTATATAACTATCCCCCCGGCGACTTACCTAATGCCCATTCATTATTTGGCGCAGGGTGCGGTGTCAATGCCATCACCTCCAATATTTCCTCAAACAATAATGGCTGCAATGGCGACGGGAATGGCTATATAAACATATCCAACACCTACCCTGCATATTCCACTAACCCTACCGAGGCCCGGTTGTTCTGGATGCATCTTTCAGAAGCAGGAATGCTGGAAAAAAGCAATGGCGCTAAATACTCGCGGTTGCTTTTCACTTCTGCCACATGGGATAAACCTAATTTTATCGCCAATTCCCCCCAGATACCCTTGAATGAAACATATCTGCTTGTCCATGCCCCGGTCTGGGATTCCAACTACACAACCCAGCCCTCCGGTTCGCAGTCAACATATGCGTTCATAACGGTCGGTGGCAAAACTCCGGGCAATATTTTTGGCACTCCCGGCCCCCTGATCCGCCAGGCCATGGCGATTGATACAAAAATGGATGATGGCCATGCCAATAAGGGTATAGTCCGCAGTAACGGCAGCAACGCCTGTATTGATGATACTACCCTGACCTGGACGCAAACCCCGGATGACCCGGATACTGAAAGTTGCGTGATGTTCTTTTTCCAGCCGAAAGGGTTCCAGAATTAACAGGATTATGCAGCTTTTTTGCGGGTTCTGCTTTTGGCGGTATTCACCTTGACCACCTTTGACTTCGTAGCCGCCGCTTTCACGAATGAGGCAAAGAGCGGGTGCGGTTCAAACGGGCGCGATTTAAATTCAGGATGGAACTGCACAGCCACAAACCATGGGTGATTTTTTATCTCCACAATTTCAGGCAGCACTCCATCCGGTGAAGTGCCGGAGAATACCAGCCCTGCCTTCTCAAGCCTTGCCGCATAATTTGAATTCACTTCGTAACGGTGGCGGTGGCGTTCGGAAATGCCGGTTCTGCCGTAAATCTCATAGGCTTTCGTACCTTTCCTGATTTTGCACGGGTAAGTTCCAAGCCTCATGGTTCCGCCCAGATCATCCTTGTTCGAGCGCTTCACTTTCCTTCCCGCCTTTTCCCACTCGGTCATCAGGCCGACCACAGCCTCATCGCATGAGCCAAACTCAGTGGTTGAGGCTTTTTTGATTCCGGCGACATTCCTTGCATATTCAATAACTGCCATTTGCATACCGAAACATATCCCAAGATACGGAATTTTATTTTCACGCGCATATTTGATTGCAGCAATTTTTCCTTCCGCGCCACGCTCCCCAAAACCGCCTGGAACAAGGATAGCGTCAATCCCCTTGAACTCCTTCGCATTAAATTCGGAGGCATCAAACCATCTGACATTGACTTTCGTATCATTGGCAAAACCGCCATGATGCAGCGCCTCAACGAGAGATTTATAAGCATCCTCAAGGTTATTATATTTACCCACAAGGGCAATATTGACCTCCTGCTTGGGCTTGCGCACTTTCTCGCTGATTCCTTCCCATTTCCTGAGGTCGGGTTTTTTGCCGGACGGCAGGTCAAAAAATTTAAGCACCTGCGTATCCAGCCCGTGCTTATGGTAGCTGATAGGCACTTCATAAATATTCCGCGCGTCAATCGCCGGAATGACGTTTTCTTCCGCGACATTACAGAACAGCGCTATCTTGCGGCAAAGCTCCTGCGGGATTTCACGCTCGGCGCGGCACAATATCATATCCGGCTGGATACCGATTGAACGCAGCTCTTTCACCGAGTGCTGGGTAGGCTTGGTTTTCAGCTCTTTTGCCGAAGGCAGGTAAGGCACGAGCGTAACATGCACGAACATGGTCTTTTCACGGCCAAGCTTATAACCGATTTGCCGGATTGCCTCATAGAACGGCAGCCCCTCAATATCGCCGATGGTTCCGCCTATCTCGCAGAGGATAAAATCAGTATCGGCAGTATCTTTAAGGACGAAATTCTTGATAAGGTCGGTCACGTGCGGAATAACCTGCACGGTGCCGCCAAGGTAATCACCACGGCGCTCTTTGATAAGCAGTTCGGAATAGATTTTACCGGCAGTCACATTATCGCCGCGTTTTGCCTCAACCCCCGTGAACCGTTCATAATGGCCGAGGTCAAGGTCGGTTTCCGCGCCATCTTCAGTCACGAAAACCTCGCCATGCTGGAACGGCGACATCGTGCCGGGGTCAATATTCAAATACGGGTCAAGTTTGCGGAGGCGGACGCGATAGCCGCGGGATTGCAGCAGCGAAGCAAGGCTGGCTGCAGCCAAACCCTTGCCGAGGGAAGAAGTTACACCACCCGTTATGAAAATAAATCTTGTCATTACGGGAGAGCAATGTAACCAACCGGCGCAGAGTATGCAAGGGGTTAAATGAGAATTTTAGAAAATAAAAAGCCCGGAAAAATAACTTCCGGGCTTTTTTGTTATTTAAGTGGCTAAGTCTTATTCCCTGCCGCCGCTAACATTACCATTATTGATAGTAATAGTATTGTTATTACCTGTCAGATAGTTGCCCACCTGATGCGTCACAGGGTCGTTCTGACCAACGTTATAAATCCTGATTTCACTCAGGCCGCTGATTTGCTGCACGGATTTTCCGTCAGATCCTTCACGGGTGACTTGCACGAATGCGCTTTTCTGGCCATCATCGTTATTTCCGAGATCCTGGATAAGCTGGATCTTAACCGTTTCATTAGCTCCCAGATTGCGGAATGACGCATACCCGGTTTTGCTTGGGTCAAGCGTATAGTGACCGTTTTCCGCATTGCGTCTAGGAATTTCAACACCCGCTTCGGCGCTGTTCTGCACGATTGCGGTAACGTAAGCGCTGCCCGGATTGATATGGGCATTACCTGTTCCCGTATGCTGGATATGCACACGGCCACCGTTTGATGCAGCTATTTGGTTAGCGTTATAAACCGCATTATTCGAGCTGGCATTAACTGCGATATCAGGGAACCCCGGCTCCTCTGAACCGTCAAAATTAATTTCCGTTGCAGGAAGGTTCGGGTTAAGCGGTTGGTCTTCCTTAGGGATAAACACAACTTCCTGTTTCTGACCATTAAGATTTTGGGAGTTTTTATCGCTTTCATGGCCGGTAAAGACCTTTCCGCCGCCGGCAGTAAGATAAATATGGGCGCCACCGCCACCCGCATTTACTTCAGCCTGACCTACAGAAGTAACAAACTCGTTGGTGACATTATCCTGCGCAAGAACTTTTACAGGACGATGCTCATCACCAACTGTTGTTGGGAAATAGCCTTCATACACTGTGGAATTGTTCTCGCCGAGGGAATAGAAATTTCCCTTGCCGTTATAGCTTGGTCCACCGAAATAAACGCTTGGCGAGGTTGAATTGGCATGATCCAGCCTGAACTGGCCATCATTCGCCACAACGATGAGTCCTCCATCTGAATTCAGTGGGATATCTTGCGCCACACCGCTCAAATTTTGGCTTGCTACATTCACCACATTAGCGCGGCCTTGTAAAAAACTGATTCTTGTATGATCAGTTGTTTGCTCTATTTCAGGATGCTCAATCAAATTACGCGCAGTTCTCGGGCGCTCACCATTTGCAATGGCAATTAAGTCCTGAACCTGTTGCCTTACCGCTGGAGTAAGCGTATCTCCGTGTGCGTCAGCAATCTTAACTTGTGGAATTTTTGGTGTATTAGACATGTGGATTTCCCCCATTTAAATTGTTAGTGTTAAATTTTTATACGTTGGTTTATACGGATCAATTAATTCGTCGGAACTATATATAACCTATTACTAACCCGCAGGTCAACAAAATTATTAACATTTCATTAATATTTAACAAATATTACCATCAGGTAACAAGGTATATGGTTGCCAGACCAAGGAAAATGAGGAAGGAGATTATATCGGTAATGGCCGCCACAAAGGCTGTTGAGGCCACCGCCGGGTCAATTTTCATGGCTTTCAGCGTATATGGCACCAATGAGCCGAATAAACCTGCCCCAATGAAGCAGAACACCACGGCAATGGCAAAAACCAGTGCAAGTTGAATATTTCCATATATCAAATAGACCAGTGTCCCCGAAAGGACTGCAATCAACATCCCGTTAGTAAGCCCGATAAGCGATTCCTTGAAAATAACCCTCCATGAGCCTCTGATTCCCTGCCGTTTACCGCTGATTGCGCTGATGGCAACCGTGAGCGTCTGCATCCCGGCATTGCCTGAAACCGCGGCCACAACCGGCATAAGCGCGGCCAGCACCACAATTTCAGAGATTGAATCCACGAACTGGGCAATGATGAAAGACGAGATAAACGCGCTTAAAGTATTGATTCCCAGCCACGGGAAGCGGCGGCGAACGGTTTTCATCAGGTCGGAATAGCGGTCGCGCGTGCTGACACCGCCAAGACGCATGAAATCTTCTTCCGCCTCCTCGTCGATAACCTCGATAATGTCCTCAATATCCACCACCCCGATGAGGGAGCCGTTGACATCAACCACCGGCGCGGAAGAAATGGCATATTTACGGAAGATATGCGCTGCCTCCTCCTGGTCCATCTGCGGGTTCAGGATTTGCTTGCAGTCAGTTGCGATGCTGGTAATCGGCGCGGCGCGCTTATTCCTCAAAACACGGCTTGTGATGACGCTTTTCAGCGGTTTTTGTTTCGGGTCAACAATATATATCTCGTGGAAATCCTCCGGCAGGTCTTCAAAACTGCGCAGGTAATCAATCACCTGCCCTACGTTCCAGTAATCAGGCACGGAAACGAAAACCGGGCGCATAACACGGCCAACGCTATCCTCCGGGTAGCTTAACAACTCCTGGAATGAGGCGCGGTATTCCGCGGGGAGAGCCTGAAGGATCTGGTTCTGCTCTTCTTCCTCAAGTTCCTCGAAAACGTGGATAGCGTCTTCTGTATCAAGCTCGGCGATCGCTTCTGCCGACTTCCTGACACCGATAACTTCAGTAATTTCCTCAAGGAGTTCTTCGTCTACATAAGCAAGGATTTCAGGGTCAAAGCCGCTTTTAATGAGCTTGAGGAAGCTTTGCCGCCTTTCCGAATCAAGGCTTTCAATAAAAAATGCAACGTCTGCCGGGTGCTTATCATGCGTGAGGAGCGCAACCCCGACCGCATCATCGCTATCAACAGCCTTGTGAAGCTCTGCCGCCAGTTCAGCGCTCAAGCCATAGTTTTTTTCATCTGTTTGAGCGCTCTCGGACATCGTCACTTCCGTTTGTTGAATTAGCAGAATTCGATCAAGCTATAGCTTTACCTAATAATAATTGATAATTTTTTAATGGTGCGGTTGAGAGGACTTGAACCTCCACCCTGTTACGGACAACGACCTCAACGTTGCGCGTCTACCAATTCCGCCACAACCGCACATTCGGCAGCGTTATTAACAGAGGAGAAAAAATAAATCAATACCTGAATTATAATTATAAACTCATTGTCATTCCCGCGGAGGCGGGAATCTTAAACATAATGATTTTTATCCGGCTGAACGTCATTGCGACCCCGGACTTGTTCCGGGGGAAGCAATCCAGCCTTGAGTCAGGTTCTAAAAACTGGATTGCCGCGCTCCCGCTGGTCGCTCGCAATGACAAATAAAAGCAAGGGGGATAAAATCCCCCCCTGCCCACCACAAAACCATAATTATTACTGGTTAGTTGCTTTGGCGATTTTTGCAGTTTCCGCCAGCTTGATGAACTCAGCACGGTAGCCGAACTTATCTTCGCCTTTAGCTCCCTTAGCAAGTTCAACCACATCACCGAAGGTAAAATCGGCAATGTATGAATCCCCCCGCAATAGCTGCCCAAACGCCGCCACCGCCACCGAGAAGCGCACTTCGCTATTAGCCGATTTCACATCATCCACCACATTCTCCTTGGTGATTGCGGTACTGATAAGCTTGCTTTTGCTCTCTTTCGGCAGTTTATAGCGGATTTTCAGGAAGCCGAACTCCTTGCTGTCCGCGTTTTTAACATCAGCCTTTTTGCCATAGCGCAGCTCATCCACCATGCCTTTTCCGCCAACCGGTGTTATCTCATAAATCGCTGTCACCTTGTGGCCGGAGCCAATATCCCCCGCATCAACCTTGTCGTTATTGAAATCCTCGCGGTTTAACATGCGGGTTTCATAGCCCACAAGCCTGTATTCGGAAACTTTTGCCGGGTTGAACTCAAGTTGTATCTTCACATCCTTGGCAATCGGGAACAGCGTTGAACTGGCTTCCTCCACCAGCACCTTGCGCGCCTCATTGATATTATCAATATAAGCCACGTTGCCATTGCCGTTCTGCGCGAGTTTCTGCATCAGCGCATCATTATAGTTCCCCTGCCCAAACCCAAGGACAGAAAGGAATATCCCGCTTTCACGTTTTTTGCTGATATATTCTTTCAGTTGCTCCGGGTCGCTGATGCCAACATTGAAATCCCCGTCAGTGGCAAGGATAATGCGGTTTATACCCTCCTTGTCGAAATTCTGCTCCGCCAGGGCATAAGCTTGCCTTATGCCCTCCGCGCCCGCCGTTGAGCCGCCCGCATATAAATTACCCAAAGCCGAAAGAATTTTCTGTTTGTCTTTCACCTTGGTCGGCTCAAGCGCCGTTCCCGCAGAACCCGCATAGGTCACGATTGAAACCGTATCATTCTCATCAAGGTTATCAACCAGCATCCCGAACGAATTCACCAGCAGCGGCAGCTTGTTCGCTTCATTCATCGAACCTGAAGTATCAATCAGGAAAACAAGGTTCGAGCGCGGCTTCTTGCTTTGCCCGATCTCATAACCCTTGATCCCGACATGCACAAGCTGGTTGCCTTTCTTCCACGGAGAAGGAAGCACGGTCACATTAGCCTTGAACGGCTCCGCCTTGCTTTCCGGACCTTTATAGTCATAATCGAAATAATTCACCAGTTCCTCAACCCGCACCGAATCCTTATCCGGTAACCTGCCATAATTTAACTGGCTGCGCACATAAGAATATGATGCCGTATCCACATCCACCGAGAATGTCGAAACCGGCTCCTCCGCCACCAGTTTTATCGCGTTGGTTTTTGCGCCCTCGAATTTATCATTATTCTCAACTTGCGGCGTAACTACATCAGAAGGCGTAAGCAAAGGCACATGGGCAACCCTGCCGTCCGGTGCAGACATATAAACCATCGGTTTCTGCCCTGCCGCCCTGCCAACCGCCATATCCTGACGCGCCCTTACCAGAGCCTGCTTGGCCTCAGCCTTAAAATTCGCCTCCGGTCTTGCGGTTACAACTTGAGGCGCGGGTGGCGCAACCGCCGCCACGCTTGAGTCACTATATATTGACTCATACTCTGCTTGCTTTTTAACCAGTTCCTCCGGCATAGGCGGAATGCCCCCGCCGGTTTTCCCCGCTTCATAAATCGTAAGGCCGAATACACCGATAACCAGCGCCATTGCGGTTGTTGCATAATGTTTCCTGGACATAAAATTACTCCCTTTAAAGTTGGTCATGTCCATTAGACGGCCCCATAACGAACTTCCTTGGGAAGAATTTTCACTTTTTTTGTCATAAGCGGCCAAAGCTTTATTCACAGCCGCCTTCCGCGCCTCATGAGATGACTCAGGAACACTTATATTCTGCAAAATATCTTTTAATTTCTTCTCATCCATAAATCCCTCTCACCATAACCAGCTAAACAACATCTTCACTTTCTGCTTCACGCCGGAAAGCAGGCGCTTTGCCTCGCTTATGCGCCATGAAACCGTCCCTTCCGCGCAGCCCAGCACCGCAGCCGCCTCCGCATGGGTCATTTCCTCAGCGCAAACCAGAATCACCGCCTGCTTTATCTTCTCTGGCAATTCACCAACCGCCATAACCACCTGTTTTACATAAACAACTTCATCAGCGGCGGCATCCTCACTTTCAGCATCAAAACTTTCGTCAAACGCAGTTTCGCGGCGGCGTTTATGCTTGCGGAAATGGTCATGCAGCGCATTCATCGCAATCCGGTAAAGCCATGTCCTGAACGCCGAATCCCCTTTAAAACTGCGTATCGCACTACCCAGCCGCACGAAAATATCCTGCGTAACATCCTCGGCATCCTCACGCACACCGCAATATTTATAGCACAGGCGGTAAACCTGCTCATAATGCGTTTCAACAAGCAGGCTGAATGAGTAACGGTTTCCCGCCGCTGCCTGCGTCACCAATTCCAGCTCTTTTCTTTCCGCCATTTATAGGTTAGACGTATCACAGAACGGAATCCTTGGAAAGAAATGCAGATCATAAAATCCAATGAGTTAGTCGATTACCCATCCGCGCTGGAATTAATGCACCACCGCGTGCAGGGGATTATAGACAACACGCAGGATGAAGCCATCTGGCTACTTGAGCACCCCCCCCTATACACCGCCGGAACCTCCGCCAAGGAAAAAGACCTGCTCGAAAAGCGCTTCCCGGTTTACGACGCGGGGCGCGGCGGAGAATACACCTATCACGGCCCCGGCCAACTGGTGGCTTACGTTATGCTGAAACTCGAACCAAAAGACGTCCGCCTGTTCGTCTGGCGGCTTGAAGAAACCATCATCAACACAATCGCCCATTTCGGCGTGAAAGGCGAACGCCGCGAAGGCCGCGTTGGCATCTGGGTTTGTTCTCCCTCTTCTACATCCCCCCTCCCTGAGGGAAGGAAACATCTTTCTTCACCCCTCCCTGAGGGAGGGGATGGGGGAGGGTTTACCCAAGAGGGCTACTCCGCCCACGAACCCCCACCCAACTCTCCCCCTCATGGGGAGGGCTATAAGGAAGAAAAAATCGCCGCAATCGGCATACGCCTGAAAAAATGGGTAAGCTTCCACGGCATTTCCATCAACCTGAACCCCGACCTCTCACATTTCAGCGGCATCGTCCCCTGCGGCCTTGGGCAATACGGCGTCACTTCCTTCGAAAAACTAGCCATAGATATTGATAGGCAAGAGTTTGAGGATATACTGGTTCAGGAATTTTTGAAGATTTTCCAGCACCAGTAATCCCCCCTTTCGTCATCCTCCGAAAATTTTTCAGGAGAAAAATTTATCGGGGGATCCAATTAAAAATGTTAGGAAACATTTTTAATGTAATAAAAAGTCTACTGACTTTTTATTGCCGGATTCCGGATATTTTTCCCTACTGGTAAAAATTCCGGAATGACATATATTAAACTTATGAAACTGATAATCTCCCCCGCCAAAACGCTGGACTTTGAAACGCCGGCCCATACAAAACAAAAATCCGAACCGCTTTTTGCGAAGGAAACCAAAGCACTCATTACCAATCTAAAAAAACTCAAAACCAAAGACATCAAAAACCTCATGGATTTGAGCGACAAGCTTGCCGTGCTTAACTTCCAGCGCTTTCAGGATTTCGGCAAACAGCCGAAAAAACAGGCCATCCTTGCCTATCGCGGCGATGTTTACACCGGCCTCGCCACCGATGATTTCACCGACACCGACTTCAAATTCGCGCAGGAGCACCTCCGCATCATCACCGGCTTATACGGCCTCCTCCGCCCTCTCGATTTAATCGAGCCTTACCGCCTTGAAATGGGTACAAAACTCAAAACCGCCAAGGCCAGGGATTTATACCAGTTCTGGGGCGATAAACTAACCAAAGAGCTTGGCGATGAACTAATAATCAACCTCGCCTCCAATGAATATTCCAACGCGGTGAAGCCGAAGGATATGATAACCGTCAATTTCTACGAAACCAAAAACGGCAAACCGAGAATGATCGGCCTGTTGGCCAAAAAAGCGCGCGGTATGATGGCGCGTTACATAATCAAAAACAAAATAACCACGCCGGAGAAAATCAAAAAATTCGATTATGTCGGTTACGAATTCGACAAGAAAACCTCCAACGAAAACACTTACAACTTCGTGCGCTAATTACCCGCCCCGTCATCGCGCACTTGATGCGCGATCCGGTAATTGGTAAAATCTCCATATGCAACCTTGCGTTTACATAATGGCGAAATCATACCGCGGAACGCTTTACACGGGAGTAACCTCTGATTTATGCAAACGCATATATGAGCATAGAAATAAGATCATAGAAGGTTTCACCGCTAAGTATGGAATAAAGTCACTGGTATATTTTGAAATCCATGAAAACATGGAAGCCGCCATCACGAGAGAAAAAACTATCAAAAAATGGAAGCGCGCATGGAAATACGATTTAATAGAAAAAGAAAATCCCGGATGGAATGATTTATACCAAAACTTATGCGAACCATAATTACCGCCAGACCGCGCATTAAATGCGCGGTGACATTCCTGCATCATCCGTCATCGCGCACTTGATGCGCGATCCGGTAACTGATATTCTCTGCCTCATGGTAACAGAAAACCTAATAAATAAACTAAAAGAGTTGGGCTGGCGCATAGTCACTGCGGAAAGCTGCACAGGCGGGCTGATAGCGGCGGAAATCACCAGCATTTCCGGCTCGGCCGACGTGTTTGAACGCGGTTTCGTGACCTATTCCAACCTCGCCAAATCCGAAATGCTTGATGTGCGCCCGAACACCCTTGCAAAGCATGGCGCAGTAAGCGCTGAGGTCTGCCGCGAAATGGCCGAAGGGGCTTTAAAGAAATCCCACTCGGATATTGCAATCTCAGTTACCGGCATTGCCGGACCAACCGGCGGTAACGCCGAAAAACCCGTTGGGCTGGTTTACATTGGCGTAGCAACAAATAATGGCACGCGCATCACAAAAAACAATTTTTCAGGTAACCGTGATGCAATACGCAGGCAAACGGTTAAAAAAGCGATTGAACTCGCCCTTGAAGAGATCAACAGGCCCTGAAGCTGAACTTCATGCTGCGGCCTGACTTGCGCAGCCAGAATTTTTCGTGGAAATAATAACAAATTGTCTGCACGATCGGCTCAATGATACTGATACCCATCGCAATTTTTAAATCTCCACTCACCGCATAAGCCACCAGAAATGCCACCACAAAGTGCATTACGCTATAAGTTACTGTCTTCTGTGCCACCATATAATTTCCTTTTTGAAGATGCTTATTTTACAAGCCATTCCACTGATAATGATTCTCATTATAATATATCACAGTATATATGAAAAATATATTAAATTCATGATTTCGATAAGTTTTATATATTGATTTTGCTAGAGGTTCTTTTCCCTGAACTCGCACAGATCCACGATTAGGCACTTGGAACACCTGGGTTTTCGCGCCACACAAACATATCTCCCGTGCAGGATCAGCCAATGGTGGGCATGGAACATATACTCTTTCGGGATATTCCTTAAAAGCTGCTCCTCGGTTTCTAACGGGTTTTTGGACTTCACCAGCCCGATGCGGTTTGAAACCCGGAAAACATGCGTATCCACCGCCATTGTCGGCTGCCCGAAAGCGCAGTTCATCACCACATTCGCGGTTTTCCGCCCTACTCCCGGCAGTTTTTGCAGTTCGTCACGGTCACATGGAACCTTCCCGCCATATTGCTCAACCAGAATCCGGCTCAACGCATGGATATTCTTCGCCTTCCCGCGGTAAAGCCCGATTGTCTTAATATAATCCCTGATTTTATCCTCCCCCAGCGCATACATCTTTGCCGGAGTATCAGCCGCCCTGAACAACGCCGGGGTAGCCTTGTTAACCCCTTTATCGGTTGCCTGAGCGGAAAGCACCACCGCCGCCAGCAAGGTGAATTCATTGGTGAACTCAAGCTCGGTTTTCGGCTCCGGGCTGGCCTTTTCAAAACGTGAGAATATTTCGGCGATTTTAGCTTTATTCATAATGCGTCCACATCCGCAATATCCTGATTATCTTTTCTTTTTCAAAGACTTCATAAACAATTCTATGCTGGATATTTATCCGTTTTGACATTGCGCCTTTTAGGCTCTTCTGCAAATATTCAAAATCATAGCTTGGCTTATACGGGTCTTCCCTCATTTCTTCCAGTATTTTCCTTGCTTTTGCGGCGTAAGGGGAACTTTTCAGTTTTTTGCGGTCAATATCCGACTGGCGGGTAAAAACGAACTCATAGGGCATTAGAGGATATCCTCACCCAGATCCTTTTCACGGATGGAATTCTCAAGCGGCTCTTTCATTCCCGCAATTATGGATTCCGCCATTCCGGGTATAGAGGATAAATATGCAGTTTCTTTCCAGCTATTCAGCTCTTTTTCGGAAATAACCGCTATATTCCCGTCTTTGGTAGGAATAATAATCTCTTCCCCATGATTAAGCACTGACTTGAAAAAGCTGGCCATGCCCTTACGGAAATTACTGGAATGAATAATCTGCATGGACTAATTGTACAACATTTCGTACAATTATTCAAGATTTAATTTCTTCGGCAATAAGGAAAGCAAGCTCCAGCGCCTGCGAAGCATTAAGCCGCGGGTCGCACGCGGTTTCATAGCGTTCCTTGAGGTTCACTTCGGAAATTGCCTGCGCGCCGCCAAGGCACTCTGTAACATCCTGCCCCGTCATCTCAAAATGCACGCCGCCCGCAACAGTTCCCTCGGATTTATGAACTTCAAAAAACCCTTTAACTTCACCCAATATATTATTGAATTTACGGGTCTTATACCCGTTCGGAGTTTTTTCGGTGTTGCCATGCATCGGGTCGCAAGACCAGATAACATTCCGCCCTTCCGCCTTCACGCGGCGCACCAGCGGGGTAAGCAGTTCAGTTACCTTATCCACTCCCATACGGCTGATAAGCGTAAGTTTTCCCGGCTCGTTCTTCGGGTTAAGGAATTCGATCAACAGGATCAGATCATCAACATTGGTTGTCGGGCCAACCTTGCAACCCACCGGGTTTTCAATCCCGCGCATAAATTCAACATGCGCGTCGTCAATGCTCCGCGTGCGGTCACCAATCCACAGCATATGCCCCGAACAGCAATAATAGCCATCTTCAGCATTGCCACGGGTTAGTGATTCCTCATAGCCAAGATGCAAACCTTCATGTGAGGAATAGAACGTAGCCTGCGATAATTGCTCAACTTTTTCCGGCGTAAGATGCGCGGCGGAAACAAATTTCATCGCGTTGTCAATCTGGCTTGCGATGTTGCGAAAACGCTCCCCCTGCGGTGAATTTTCCACGAAGTTGAGGTTCCATTTATTCACCCGGTTGAGGCTTGCATAGCCGCCGCTGGCGAGCGAACGTATATAGTTCAGCGTCACCGCCGACTGGTTGAATACCTGTAAAAGCCGCTGCGGATCCGGCTGGCGCGCGGCTTCGTTTGCCGCGATGTCATTTATCAAATCACCGCGGTAGCTCGGCAGTTCTACCCCGTCAATAATTTCCGTCGGCGCGGAACGCGGCTTGGCGAATTGTCCCGCGATGCGCCCCACCTTCACAACAGGAAGCCCGGTTCCATACATCAGCACCATGGTCATTTGCAGTAGCACGCGGAAATAGTCGCGCAGGTATTTTGCGTTGAAATCGTTGAAAGTTTCCGCGCAGTCGCCTCCTTGAAGCAGGAACGCCTTACCTTCCGCCACTTCCGCCAGCTCGGCCTTAAGACGGCGGATTTCGCCATAGGAAACCAGCTCCGGATAGCTTTTCAGCTTTGCCTCCACATCGGAGAGCGCTTTGGCGTCCGGGTAGGATGGATATTGCCTGATTGGCTTTTCACGCCATGAAGTGGGGGACCATGAACTCATATTTACCTTATGTAAGCCTTCTGCCATGCGTTGTCAATGGCGGCTTTGCTTGGGTTACGGGGATTAGAACTCGATTTTGCTGACATCTTCCCTGAAAGTTGCCCTTTCCTGCGCAATCATATCGGTGAGGCTTTTACTGATCGTATTGGCCTGGGAAATGATCTGCTCGTAATAGGACTGGTCTTCCGGAATTTTAAAGACGATCCTTCTTTCCTCGATCGTATAATATCCGTTGCGGGATTTAACAAATTCCAGCGCGGCTTTGACATATTGCCCAAGTGAAAGGCGGACTTTGTTTTGCGCTTCAAAGGTTGAGATAAGCGCCTCCGAATCCTCGATCGTTGCCTTAGGGTCAAAGATGGATTCTTCGGTTATCACTGAAAGCTTGCGTCCCATATCCTCAATTGCGGCGCGGTATTCGGCATCACTTTCCTGCACAAGCTGCAAATAGGTGTCGGTACGCTGCAAGCCCTGTTCAAGGGTTGCAGGGTTTGAAATATTATCTACCGAAAGCGCAGCAAGGATTGATTTTGTTTCCGCGTTCAGCCTGCTTTCAAGATCCTGTTTTACTTTGAGGCGGGTACCGACAATGCGGATATATTCAGCGCCGGGGCCATCTCCCTGAACTCCTGAAACGCTGATCGGCGTGTCATTGATATATTGCTGCGCGACTACGGTAAGCTGCTTGAGCAGGTCCCTCGGGTCTTCCCTGCCACCGAACAGGTAGCTGAACCCGATAACACTGAATACAAGAACCCATACCAATACGGCCAGTACAATTGCAATTTTATTCATTTTCACCTCACGCAGTTAGGCTACCCGCCATTCCTGCGCCAATAGCCACGCATCCGGAAAGCAGCAGTGCCAACTTAAACCATAAAATTGCTGCCGGTAAAGCTTATGCAGCTTTATCCACTCCTGAATCACGGAAAATATCAAGACCTTGTGGCTCAGATGAAGCAGTATCAGAACTTTCCTGAGGGTCGGTATCTTCGATGATCTCGCCGGTGAATTTCCCGCCCGGCTTGATTTCAATTGAACCATAGGTGATTTTTCCGTTCACACGGCCGGAAGCATTGATGAGGATGCTTTTGCGCACGCGGAGCGAACCTTCGAAAGTCCCTGATATTTCCGCCTGCTCAACCTCGGCAGCACCGCGGAAAGTTCCGGAATCGCTGATTTGCAGGGCCTTGACATTGTTAAGCTCGGCGTTCACATCGCCATAGATAACCAGCTTATCGCAGTTTGAAACCTTGCCTTCAAGGAAAATGCCATAACCAACAGTGAGGCGGCGCTCAGTTTCAACATTGAACTGGCTTGATACCGCGCCGGCAGCAGGAGCGGAAGGCTTGAACGAAATGCTAGGAGTCGTTGCCGGAGCTGACTGCTGCGCGGCGGTGGCAGGTTGTGAAACCACCTGAACCTGAGGAGCTGAAGATTTTGGCGCTTGCGCGAAAATGCTGTTGGTATTCACTTGTGAAGGCTGCGCCGCAGGTTTTGCTGGCTGTGCCTGGTTTTGGTTTACTGGTTTCACTATTGGCTCCTTGTTATTGGTTTTGTTGGCTGGTTCTGCTGGTTGTGCAAATTGTTCCTGCTTAGGGAATTCGTTGGTTTCGGCTGGCGCGGGCGGTGCATAGGCAAGGTTTGGCTGGGCGGCCTGTTGTTGCGCCGGACGCGCGGAAGAAGCCGGACGCTGCACTGCATATTGGTTTTGTGCCGGAGTTGCGGCGGATGATGTTTGACCTGCGGCAGGAATGGCACTATTGCCGAAGTTTTTATTCACCGATTGTATCGGAAATTCATAATCATCTTCATCTCTGCGACGGAACATCATATCCTCCGGGGTTAATTTTGCCTGTTCAGCGGGTATTAATTATCTATACAATAATCTTAACTGGCATTGCAAATACATAATGCATGCCGGAGTGAATTTTTTTGCCTGCGATACTTAATAAAAAAGTTGCAAATTAAAATTACTCTAAACGGTTAAAGAGAGATATGTCAGAGAGCGGCCAGCAGGACAAAACCGAGGACCCAACCCAGCGAAGGCTGGAAGACGCCCGCAAGAAAGGACAGGTTGCCTTCTCGCGTGAGGTGACGAGTTTCCTGATGGTGCTTGGCTTCACCCTCACGGCGATGATGGTTTTTCCATGGATATTCAGGAATGCGCGTGACAAGCTTGCGCAATATATCTCGAACGCTCATGAATATGAAGTCACCCCGAACGGGTTCCAATCGCTTGGAGGAGTATTGATTGGCGATTATATATTATTACTCGCCGTCCCGTTCATCTTCCTGATAGTGGCGGCGATCAGCGGCTCCCTTATGCAGAACGGCATCAACATCTCCGCCGAGCCGATACAGCCGAAACTCAGCAAGATTTCCGTCATCAAAGGCTTTGGCCGCCTTTTTTCGCGCAAATCATTCATGGAATTCCTGAAGGGCATCATCAAGATCACGATTGTCGGCGTAGTGGCTTACACCTCTGTCTCTGACGAGGTTCAGCACCTTCATAAAACACCCTCGATGGATATGCCGGAGCTTCTTGAATATATCCGCAAACTTGCGATGAGCATTTTGATAGGCACATGCGTTGCGTTATTTTTCATCGCTGTTTTTGACTTCATGTACCAGAAATGGGAATTCCTGAAACAGATGCGGATGAGCAAACAGGAGGTTAAGGACGAATACAAGCAGCAGGAAGGCGACCCGCATATCAAGGGCAAGCTAAAACAGCTCCGCATGGAGCGCTCGCGCCGCCGCATGATGGCAGCAGTGCCGACCGCAGACGTTGTCGTCACCAACCCGATCCACTATGCGGTTGCGCTAAAATATGAGAAGGATTCCACCGCCGCGCCGGTTGTCGTGGCAAAAGGCACCGACGTAGTTGCCGAAAGGATCAAACAGCTTGCGAATGACAATAAAGTCCCGATCGTCCGCAACCCTACCCTTGCCCGCTCACTGCACGCCGATTGCGACCTTGATGACGAAGTCCCGTTCCAGCATTATCAGGCAGTAGCGGAAATCATCAGCTATGTTTACAAGCTAAAAGGTAAAAGGTAAAATCTACCTTCCCTCCCTGAAACGTTTTTTGCCCCAACTACCAAAATCCCGCGTTGTCCGCGCTTCAACAAGGTTTGTATAAAATCCCTTTGGTTTTTTGCCGCTGCCGCCGGCAATAACGTCCCATGCGGTATCACTGTTACGGAAATTAAACTTGCGCGGCTCGGCGCATTTTTTTAATGCCTCAATCTTCGGCTCCGCCTTTTCTTCACCTAATATTGCTTTAATTTTTATACTGGTCGCCTTCAGCAATTTTCCATCAATCCCGCGCGCTGTTTCATCTTTTAATGGCTCGGCTTGCCGTTGTATATCTTCAATCAATCCCTCCATCGGCTTCCATGCACGCTCAAATTGCACGGGATTTGCCGCCCTTCTTATATTCTCCAATAATTGATTAAATACTTCCGATATAGTTTTCGCCTGACCTGGCATAAACGCTCCTGCTTATCATTAAATCTGGTTAATAATATCACCAACAGGATTAAAAAATCAACCGGCTTTCTTTTCCAGATAAATTTCCAGCAGATCCAGCAGCCGCGGCAACTGTTCGGAAAGGCGCTTTGCCTCTTTGATATGGCTTACCACCTGCGCCTTCACTCCGATATTTTCCTTCGCCCATTTCACCACCAGCGGCTCGGCGAGTTTCCACATATTCACATTCGGGTTGAGCGAGCGACCCACTCCCTCTGCCATCATCATGGTTTTCTGCATCAGCAGCAATTGGGGCTGGGCTATCATCTCAAAATCCTCGGCAACCTTGAACATCTGCCCCAGCAGCCGCGCGACGGAAATCTCATTGATCGGCAAATCCATCACCGGCTCGCCCACGGCGCGGCAGGCCATAGCGAAATGCTCAAGGTTTTTGGTCTTGGGAACATATCCGGCATCAAAATGCGCGCGGGCGACCATCATATAATCGCGGCGCAGGAAACCGCCGATGATCTGCGCGACATAAAGCCGCGACTGTCTGTCCAGCCGCCCGGTGATGCCATAATCAATCGGCACCACATCGCCCTGGCGGTTGATGAACACATTGCCCGGATGCAGATCAGCATGGAAAAACCCGTCACCGAAAACCTGCTTGAACAGCGCGTTAGCGGCGCGTTCCAGAATATCATCCGGGTTTAACCCTGCTGCGATCAGCTCGTCACGCTGGTCGATTTTTATTCCCTCAACCCATTCCATCACCAGCACGCGGCGGGAAATATATTTCCAGTGAACCTCCGGCACATGGAACCCTTTCCAGCCACGGAAATTTTCCTTGAGTTCGCTTGCGGCAGCAGCTTCCATTCGTAAATCAAGTTCAATTTTAATTGCGTCGGCAAGGGTTTGCACAACCTCAACCGGCCTCAGCCTTGCGGCATAACCGGGTTGTTTCTTTTCAATCAGCCGCGCCAGCCAGAAGAACAACTCAATATCCCGCGCGATTTTTTCCTCGATCTTCGGCCTTAAGATCTTCACCGCAACTTTTTCCCCTGTATGCAATACCGCGGAATGCACCTGCGCGATTGACGCAGCAGCCACCGGCGTTTCATCAAATTCAGCGAAAAGCCTGCCTACCGGAGCACCAAGCTCCGCCTTGATAATTTCCTTCACAACCGATGCCGGAAACGGGGGAAGGTTATCCCGCAACCGCGAAAGGTCATAAGCCGCCTCCTCACCGATCAGATCAGAGCGGGTACTGAGAATCTGCCCTAGTTTAATGAAAGTCGGCCCCAGCTCCTCAAACGCACGGGCGAGCCGCTCCCCTTCGCGCAAACCTTTGCGGCGGCGGCGCACAAGATGTGTGAACACCGTCAGCGCCGGGATATCCAGCATCTCGACCGGGAACAGCGCGTCATTCCGCGCCAAAGTCCGCGCAATGCGGATTATGTGGATTATGTTTTTAGCAGGTCGTGACATCGCGCAGAAGATAGCATCTTCTTTCTAATTGTCATCCTCAAGTTAGTGATATACGGCAATGAAAATAGCTATAAGGAAATGTCATAACCGGCAAAAAACCTGACACTCCCACTGCCACTCACTTAACGCCCCAATGGATAGCCACAACGCCATGCGTCATTTTCTTATATCCGACATCCCGGAACCCGGCTTTTTCAATCATCGCCTTGAACTCATCGGCAGGCGGGAACTGGCGGATGGATTCAACCAGATATTGATAAGAAGCCTCATCATCCGCCACCACCTGCCCGATCTTCGGGATGATGTTGAACGAATATAAATCATAGAACCTGCGGATAATTTCATTCTCCACATTAGAAAATTCAAGGCACACGAATTTCCCGCCCGGTTTCAGCACGCGGTGGAATTCGCCGAGCGCCTTGTCGATATGCGTCACGTTGCGGATGCCGAAAGCAATCCCCGCCCTGTCAAAACTATTATTTTTAAATTGCAGTTTCTCCGCATCAGCCACGGCAAAATTAATGCGTTCGATTATATTATTATCAATCGCCTTATTCTTCCCCTGCCGGAGCATATCCGGGTTGATGTCGGTCAGCGTCACCTCCGCCCCGTTCGCCCAGACTTTAAACGAAATATCACCACTGCCCCCCGCCACATCGAGATATTTATCCCCCCGCGAAATATCCAGCTTCTTCACCATCTCATGCTTCCACCAGCGGTGCAGGCCGAAACTCATAAGGTCATTCATCACGTCATATTTATCAGCAACACTGGAAAACACCCCACGCACCATATTTTCCTTGGCGTTCTCATCAACCTGCTTGAATCCGAAATGCGTTTTGCTCATAATGCGGAACATAAACCAACAACCAGCAACCAGCAACCATATAAAATGCCCGAACTTCCAGAAGTAGAAACCGTATGTACCGAATTGCGCGGCAGCATCCTTGGCCGCAGCTTCACCAATATCGAGGCTCGCCGCCCGAACATCCGCCTCCCCATCCCCGACCTTTCCGGGCTGGTCGACCTCAAAATCGCCAAAATCGAAAGACGCGCCAAATATATCCTCATCAACTTCCAGCCAACAGCCAATAGGCCAAAGAAAAACCCGTCACCTGCCCCCCGTGACCTGTCACCTACTTTGGTCATCCACCTCGGCATGTCCGGCAAAATCCTTATTGGCCGCGGAATGGAACCAAAAAAACACGACCACGTTATCTTTCAACTGGATGACGGGCGCGAGATGGTTTTCAACGATGCCCGCCGTTTTGGCGTCGTGACCCTGCTCGACCATGCGCCGAAGCTCCTTTCCGTCCTTGGGCCGGAGCCTTTTGACGATAAATTCAGCCCCCAATATTTATACGACGCATTAAAAACCCGTAAATCCCCGGTAAAGCCCATCCTGATGGATCAGGCATTAGTGGTAGGTGTCGGCAATATCTACGCCTCCGAAGCGCTCCACCGCAGCAACATCTCCCCCCTCCGCGCTGCCAACAAAGTTTCAAAACGCGAATGCGAGATGTTAATCGGCAACATACGTAATGTTCTCGCCGAAGCAATAGAATCAGGCGGTTCAACACTACGCGATTACGTCCGCTCAACCGGGGATTCGGGCTATTTCCAGCACAATTTCGCGGTTTACGGGCGCGATAAAAAACCCTGCAATTCCTGCCAGAAACCGATAGAAAAAATCGTTCAAGCAGGCAGGTCGTCATTTTATTGCAAATCCTGCCAGAAATAACTTGACTACACGTGCATTACACGCGTATAATAAAACCATGCAAAAACTGACACTTACCGTATCCGAAAGTTTCTACAAAGCGCTTTACGCCACAATTGGCAAGCGCAATATCAGCCGTTTTGTGGAAGAAAACCTCACCCCGCTGATAAGCGGGGATTACCTTGAGCAGGGCTATAAGGCCATGGCCGCCGATGAAGCACGCGAGAAAGAAGCTCTTGAATGGTCTGAAGCCGCGATTTCAGGCACTGATATAGGCTCCGATGAAAATTTCTAGGGGTCAGATATGGTGGGTTGACTTTTCCCCTTCCGCAAAAGGCTCGGAAATCACCAAGAGAAGGCCGGCAGTCATCATCAGCAACGACAAGGCAAACCAGTATTTAAACCGCGTTCAGATAATCCCCCTCACCTCGAATATCGAAAAATGTTATCCCGGCGAAGTCATCATCGAAACCGGCAGCAAAAAAAGCCGCGCAATGGCAGACCAGATACAAACTTTCGACAAGGGCCGTATAGTTGAATATTCCGGCAAGGTTTCCCCAGAAGATATGAAAAAAATCGAGACCGCGATTTTAATCCAGCTTGGCATCAAATAATTTGCAAAATAGGTGTTGACAACCCCCCATACCCTCACTATAAACGCGCTCCTATGGCAAATACACGTTCAGCAAAAATAGCAGATCGCAAGGCGCAGCGTCGCACTGAGATCAACAAGGCACGCAAGAGCCGCATCCGTACTTTCATCCGGAAAGTCGAGGAAGCGGTCACAGCAGGTAACCACGCAGATGCACTCAAAGCCCTAAGGGCTGCTGAGAGTGAAATCATGCGCGGGGTTCAGAAAAAAAACCTGAAGAAAAACACTGCATCACGCAAAGTGAGCCGCCTGAACGCGAAAGTCAAAAATTTAAAAGCGGCGAAAGCAGCGTAAAGTAAAGGCATAAGTTTATGTTCGCAGTTATCAAATCAGGTGGAAAACAATATAAAGCTTCGCTCGGCGATGTGTTAACCCTCGAAAAGATCGAAGGCAATGTCGGCGATAAAGTTGAACTCGAAGTTCTTCTTGTTGGTGAAGCCGCAAAAGCCGACACACAATCCGGCACCAAAATTGCCGCCGAGATCATCGGCCACAGAAAAGGCGAAAAAGTTATCGCGTTCAAAAAACGCCGCCGCCACAATTCACGCCGTAAGCGCGGCCACCGCCAGCAGCATACCGTTGTCCAGATCGTTTCTTTCGGCAATGAGCAACTCGCGGCAGATAAGAAAAGAAAACCTCTGGTCTTAAGGACTGCTCCGCCTCCTAAAGTGAAAGGTGAAAAAGCAGCAGCGAAAGCCGCTAAACCGGCAGAGAAAAATGTAGCGGAAAAACCGGCAGCTAAAACAGCAGAAAAAAAAGAAACCGCGAAGAAAACAACAGCAAAGCCTGCGGCTAAAAAAGCGGCGGCTAAAAAGGCTGAATAGAATAAAAGGAAGTTAGTATGGCACATCATAAGGCAGGTGGTAGTTCAAGGAACGGTCGTGATTCGGCAGGTCGCCGTCTTGGTTTGAAAAAATCCGGCGGGCAGCTCGTGAAGCCGGGCAATATCATACTCCGCCAGCGCGGCACTAAATACCATCCCGGCAAAAACGTGGTAATCGGTAAAGACCACACCATCCACGCCAAAATCGAAGGCGTCGTGACATTCACTTCCGGCAAAAAAGACCGCCAGTTTGTCAGCGTCCTGCCGGCTGAAGCATAATTCCCGCCGATACGCCTAACCAAAATTTTTAAAAATCCCTCCCCGCGAGGGATTTTTTGTAGTACCCCAGTATTGAGCAGCACCTTACACTTTGTCACTCCCTGTATTTGCCCACTGAACCGGCCCCCGCGACAAGCGCAGGGTGACGGGTTGGGAGTGGAAGTAAAAACTGACACTGACACTTTTCCTTTACTGCCTTTTGTTGCATACCGGACATTAGCGCCGATTCTTTATGGAATCTTTATACGGATTTATCATATCCTTATTTCGCCCATACATAAAAAAACCTAACTTAACTTTTTCCGCTGTGAAATTTTACCATCATAGCCATCACTTCAGGAGCCTGAGATGAACATAATAAAGGATATCTTTGACTATAATGCTTTCATGCCCAAAGGTTATTGTTTCCTGTGGGCGCCTGAAATTCTCTGGACACATGCGATTGCCGATTTCACGATTGCGGTTGCCCATTTCATCATAGCGTTTGCGCTGGCCTATCTGATATTCAGGCGCAGGAGCATTCCCTCATCATGGGTATTCATAATGCTCACCATATTCATTTTCTTCGGCGGCGTGACGCATTTACTTTCGCTCATCACCATCTGGCACCCGATATACGCGATACAGGGATTGATAAAAATCCTGACTGCGGCAAGCTCTATCGGGATTGCGTTCATAACATTAACCTTAAGCACAAGGCTATTTGATATAATCGTCAAATATTCAAACGACAAAAAAGAGCAGTCATAAATTATATGGGCGCATTATACAGCCATGAATTAAAGCCCGTGCTCACCAGCCTAGCAGAGAGCGTCAGGACATACAGGATGCCCATAATTGTCTGCATAATCGGCACGATAGTGAGCATTTTCATTTTCCTGCTCATGGTGCATAACAACATGCGCTATCAGGAGAGGAATTTTTACCTTGTTTCCGGCCTTGAGGGCAGCCTGATAAAAACCAAGCTCGTTGATATTTTTACGGTGGTTTCCAATTCGGCGAAATATATTGAAACCAAGCTTGGCCCCCGGCGGGTACTGACCGGGAACAATCAGGATTTGGCAAGGATACCTGAAATAAAATCGGCTTACCTGCTTGAACTGAGCGACAAAGTTAACATCAAGAGCGTCATCTATCAGGGTGTCGATACGGATTATATCCAGAGCATCACCAAAGAGGTGATATATTCCGAGAATCTGAAAAACACGATGGGGCAATTTATCTTCCTGCCGACCGGCGCGACAACGAAAGTTATAAACTTTTCGGCGCATTCGCTGGATCATAAACATGAATACATCATAATCGCCCTGCCCTTTGCGAAATACGGCAAGGCATGGGCGCTGATATACGTTGTCGATATTGACGAGCTTGTTACCTCGATTGTCAGGAAGGAGCGCCAGAACACCGATTTCGGCGCGAATATATTCATGATACGCCAGTTCGATGATTATAATTTCGGCGTTATGTATGAATATTACCATAACCAGAAAGCGCGTGACCTGCGCATCAACGACAAATTTTCGATCTACCGCCAGATCGGCCAGAAAACCTTTAACAATGAGGTCGCGCTTGAATATAACAGCCAGAAATTCACGATAATCCACGTGCCGACAGATGA
Organism: uncultured Rickettsiales bacterium; assembly: GCA_964545245.1. Lineage (GTDB taxonomy): Bacteria > Pseudomonadota > Alphaproteobacteria > Rickettsiales > 21-14-0-20-44-7 > CAZJFC01. Next base: position 12,592 of record CAZJFC010000013.1, on the reverse strand, counting down.
ATACCTGACCTCGGTGGTGAACATGAACATTATCGTGACCATGCTTGCCATCCTCACCATTATCGGGCTGATAAGCTATTTCCTGTTTTACCTTATCAACCGCAATATCCGCATCCAGGAAGTAGTCAATATAAGGACGAAGGAACTCCAGAACGCCTCCGATGACCTCGCCGTCAAGAACGAGGAGCTTATCGAGATAAACAAAGAGCTTGAGGATTTCACCTATATCGTTTCGCATGACATCCGCTCGCCGCTGATTAACCTGCGTGGCTTTTCCGATGAAATAAAAATGTCGGCGGATAAAATCAAGGAGAAGGTAAGTTCCGGCGGCACCCGCGTCCCTGAGTCCGTACGCAATGAGGTCAACCAGTTGGTTGATGTGGAGATTGGCGAATCCATTGACTATATCAACCGCGCGGTGAAAAGCCTTGACGGGATGACCTCGGCCATCCTTGAATTCTCGCGCATCGGGAAGATTGTCCTGAAATTCGAGGAAATTGACAGCAAGCGCCTTGTTGAGGACGTGCTTTCACGTTATTCGCACCAGATAAAAAGCAAGAACATAACCATCCGCATCGGCGCGATGCCGGATATCGTATCCGACGAAATTTCGCTGCGCGAAGTGTTCTCGAACATAATCGACAACGCCATAAAATATATGCCGGAAGACCGCAGCGGGCGGATAGAGATTTCCGGCAAGATCGTCAATGACAGCAATAACGCAATTTTCTCAATACGCGATAACGGCAACGGGATTGCGCCGGAAGCGAAAAAGAAAGTCTTCCAGATTCTCCGTCGCGCCACGCTTAACCAGAAAATCCCCGGACACGGCATGGGCATGCCGTTCGTGAAAGCCATAATCAAAAAGCTTCATGGCCGGATATGGTTCAAATCCACTCCGGGCAAGGGAGTTACTTTCTACTTCACAATCCCAAATGAAACAAAGAAACAGTCCATATGATAAAACGTGCGGAAATAGAAGGCGCCGACATGGTGGCGCTGGTCGAAGATGATGAAGGATATTCCCTCCTTCTCAAAAAACTCCTGGTAAGGCATGGCGTGCTGAATGAAGTCAGGCTGTTCGACAACTCATATAAATTCCTTGATTTTATCCAGAACTGGAATTCCGGTTCAGGCAAGCTCATGCTTTTGCTGGACCTTAACCTGCCCATGATGAACGGGTTTGAACTGCTTAAGAAGATCCGCAAGGATTTCAGCAAGGAAGAACTCCCGGTAGTTGTCATTTCAACGACCGCTCGCAAAAGCGATGTCGACATGTCCTATGAGATAGGCTGCGACGCATTCATCAAAAAACCGATTGATTTTAAAGAATTATATTTAACCGCAACGAATCTTGGTATAGAATTGGTTACATCTTCAGACACCGAAACGAAGCGTGTAACAAATGAGTAAGCCCGGCAATTTTATCTTATACATCGAGGACGACGAGGGCATAGCGAAGCTCGTGCGTTCCCATCTTGAGAAATTCGGATATATGGTCGAGGTCGCCAATTCAGCCGAGTCCGGCCTTGGCGTATATGACCCGAACGTCCATTCGGCGATCCTTCTTGACTATATGCTGCCGGGAATCAGCGGGATCGAGGCACTGGCCAAACTATCCCCCAACAAATATAACCCCCCGGTGATTATACTGACTGCGGCAGGCAGCGAGAAAACCGCGGTTGAGGCTATCAAGCTTGGCGCGGCTGAATATATCATCAAGGATACTTCCGGCGGGTTTATCAGCCTTTTGCTGATCGCGATTGAATCCGCGATTGCGAAGCGCAACCTCTATAAGGAAAACGAACAGCTCAGAAGCCAATATGAACTGCTCACAAAAGAAATATCCCGCCTTCAGGAAGAAGCAAAAACGCTCAACCTCGAAGGCACCGCCTTTTCAAGGATCCTCGAACGCCTGCCCAGCAATGGCTAGAGGTCAGATGCCCTAGCTTGCTTTCCTTTGCACCGGCTTCCCTATCATTTCACTTGCCGCGGCGGCGGATTTTTTCCTGAGCAGGCTGCCGAGCGTCAGGATACCGCAAACCTTGCCCCTTTCATCTTTCACAACAAGGCGGCCAACTTCGTTCTGTATCATCTCTTTGGTCGCTTCCTCGATCGAATCGCCCCGGTTGCAGCAGCAAACCTCATTCGTCATATAATCCGCCACTTTTTCACTTTCCGGGTCACAGCCGGAAGCAACGGCGCGGATAACAATATCACGGTCGGTTATCATTCCCTGCACTTCATTATCCGTCCCCACAGGCAATACGCCGCATTCGGCTTTCTGCATTTGCTGCGCCGCTTCCCTCAATGTTGCATCAGGGCTGATTACAACAAGATTATCGGTCATGAAATTCTCTACTTTATTGCCTTCTGTCTTACTGCGTTCCATATGGCCTCCATTGGCGTTTAGTTTTAGTTTATATCCCACGCCTAACATTAATTGCATCAAACCACTGTATGAACTTGTTTTGATGCCATAAACTTTCCATAAAGGTTAAAATAAGCAAGGACTTATTCCTCCTTTAGCTGCCATTACCCAGCAACGCATGGTTTTTTGAATACCTGAAGCATAGGTTAGTCCTGTAACCATTAATACAGGAGTATAACAAATGGCTAACCCACAACAACAAAACAACCCTAAAAACCCTCAGCAACAACAGCAACAGGGTAATAAGAATCCGGCGAATAACCAACGCCAGAACCCAAACAATGAGCAGGACCGCCAGCGCGCGGATCAGCGTAAGAATCAAGGCAATTACTAAGCCTTGATACATAGGTTAAGTTGGTTTTTTACGGAAGAAATAACCGGGGAATTTTCCCCGGTTATTTTTTATTCCAACCTCGAACTCAAGCAAATATAAGCAGCCTATCTGAGGGTTAGGAAGCCCGAAGGTGGTAAAATAAAGCCGTTCAGGAGAACGGCCCAGCCTTGAGCGTGAGCGGAGCGAACAGCCCATCGGAGGCGCAGCAGCGCCGCACGGGGGCGAAAAGATGACTAAACCACTCTTGCCAGAATCTTATCAATCCTCATGCCGTCCATATCAACGACTTCAAACCTTGCGTTCTGCCACTGGAAATAATCCCCGGCCTTGGGTATCCGCCCCAGCTGGTGCAGGCAGAAACCGGCGAGCGTGGTTGCCCCTTCCGCGTCTTCGCCCAGCCCCTTGACGCCGAGGATTTCCTCCGCCTCATAAATCGAGATGCTGGCATCAACCAGCCAGCTTCCATCCTCGCGCCTTGTAGCGTTATGGCTGCTGTCCTCATAATCCGGCAGGCGGCCGACAATGGCCTGCACGATATCATTAACGGTGATGATGCCCTCAACTTCGCCATATTCATCAAGCACCACGGCAAGGTCGGACGATGATTTCTTGAAATGCTCAAGCGTATTGAAAAGCGTTTCGTTGTCGGAAACATGCACCGGTGGGCGCAGGGATTTTTTCAGGTCCATTTCCCCGGTTTTGCCATATTGCACGATAAGGTCTTTTACCTCAACCGTACCAAAAATATTCTCCATGCTGCCATTATCGCACACCACATATTGCGAGTGTCCGCCATCTTCCACCTTCTTCAATATCTCCTCATCGGAATCATCAAGGGTAAGAAAAACAATATCCTTGCGATGGGTGATTACCGCCTTGACGCTGATATCATCCAGCTTCATGACGCGTTCAAGCATCTGTTTTTCTTCCGGTTCCAAAGCGCCGGATTCCGCGCTTTCCGCAATCACGGCGCGGACTTCCTCCTGACTGACGACATTATCCGCATCCGGCCTGATCCTGAGCAGCGCAAGGACGAATTTATTTGAAACATCAAGCAGCCACACCAACGGTTTTGTGATTACTGAAAGCCATAATATCGGGAAAGCGATGAACACCGCCACGCCATTTGCGTACCGGAGCGCGATCTGCTTTGGCACAAGCTCGCCGATCACCAGTGAAAGATAAGTGACTGTCCCCACCACAAACACAATCGCAAACTCATTTGCGTGCCTGCCGATGAACGAAAACTGCGAGAGATATTCCCCCAGCGGTTTCGCGACGGTCGCGCCGGAATATGCGCCCGCCACAACACCGATGAGCGTGATGCCGATCTGCACCGTGGAAAGGAATTTACTGGGGTTGTCTTTCAGGGAAAGTGCGACTTTCGCGCTCCTGCTGCCGCTTTCGGCTTTGGCCATAAGCCATGCCCTGCGTGATGAAACCACCGCAAGCTCGGTCATGGCGAAAATTCCGTTCAGGACAATAAGTCCGAGAATAATAAATATGTTTGCGAGCATTTAGGAGTTACCCTGCACTTCTATACCACATTTTTTTGTAATTTGACACGCCTATAAAGCAGCAGGATATACAAAACCATGAAATGGGCAAAGAATAGTTCCTGAATTTCACTCCCGCGCACTTCCAGCCAGTTATAATTCGGGAGCAATCCTTTTTTATGCAGCCGTTCAGGAGCCTGCGCGAGAAAAGCAAGGACTGCCAGCGGTAGCAGTTCACGCCCTCCCCAGAAAACCTCAGGGACGAATTTGCGCGTCCATCTCTTTGGCGCGTTCCAGCCGAGCGGCACAAGGATGCCCACGAGAATCACCCATATTTCCACAACAAGGCGCGGCTTCTGGTTGAACCAGCTACTCATGTTATGCAGGTTGATTTCCTGCTCTTTATTGTTCGCAAGAAAATATTCGGGAACGGTAAGGTTAAGGTAATACTGCCCCCAGTTCTGGTCTTCACCCATAAAATAAAAAACGCCCAGCGCATAGGCCAGAACCCACCAGCGCAGTTTGCTATTCCATACTTCCGGCCTTATGAGGACATAGACACTGGCGAGGAAAGCCAAGAACAGGATAAACCCGGTATAAACTTCCGCGAAGCCCGTTTGTGACGAGGCCCAGACATAAAAAGTTTCCGGCCCCATATAATAAGATGCGTAGATACTGGCGGCGACAAGAAGCGGCCAGCCCCAGAAAACGAAATTCCTTAAGATGGAATTCTTTATAACAACGTCACTCATTGCCCTGCACGACTATATATATTAATATCCAACCCCCAGAATATTTATAAAAAATTTTCCGGTCTGGCAAGGGCAGTTTGATATAATGGCTATTCTATGGCTAATCTTTTTTATCTGCGTGCCATCCGCCGCCAAGAGCCTTATACAAATTCACCGCGGCGGTGAGCCTGTCGCGTTTTGCGGTTATGCCGTCAAGCTGCGACTGGTAAAGGAAACGCTGGGAGTCCAGCAAATCCAGATAATTTGAATAACCTGCATTATAGCGCAGTTCCGCCTGCCTTAGCGCTTCCTCGCGGGCGGCAACCTGCGCGTCTTGCGCCGTCACCCTGTCCGCCGCGTTCCTTTCCTCGCTGATCGCGTCAACCGCTTCCTTGAACGCGACCTGCACGGTTTGCTGATAATCCACAAGCGCTGCGTCTTTTTCGGCAATTGCCGCGTCAACCTTCGCGCTGGTGCGGCCAAAATTGAATATCGGCCCCGTAATCCCCGCCGCCGCGTTCCATTTACGGGCGGATTTATGCAGCAGATCCCCCGCGTCATGGCTGCCCAATCCGGTCAGGGCGCCCAATGAAATCGTCGGGAAATAATCCGCGCGGGCAACCCCTATATCGGCATTGGCGGCAATAAGGCTTTGCTCTGCCGCATAAATATCCGGGCGGCGGTGCAAAAGCTCCGAAGGCACATCAACCGGGACTTCCGGCGCAACCGGGAAGAACCCGGCAAGTTTTTCCACCACATCCTTCCCGACAATTTCCTTGGGTGTTTTACCGAGCAGGACGGAAAGCGCAGTTTCCTGTGTTTTTCTTGCCTGTTTCAGAACCGGGAGCTGGGCGCGGGCGGATTCCAGCTCAGCCTCCGCCTGCTTGAATTCCAGCGTGCCGATCGCCCCGGCGTCATGCTGCTTTTTCTTATAGCCTAATGTTTCGTCACGGGCCGTGATGGTCTTTTCGGTCACATCGATCTGCTCATCAAGCGCGCGCAGGTTAAAATAACCATTCGCAATATCACTCACCACTGCAAGCTCCACTACATCGCGGTTTGCCTTGGTTGCGAGCAGTTCCGCGCGTGCCGATTCGGTTGCGCGGTGCAGCCTGCCGAACAGGCTTATTTCATAATTGAAAACGGCGGCAAGGCTGAAATCATTATACGGCGTTGAGTTTGCGGCGAATCCCCCGAAAGTGCTTTTCGCGCTGTCGCGCGAACGTTTTGCGCCGCCTTCATAACTGAATTCGGGAAACTGGTTGGCATAGCGCAGATCAAGCCCCGCCCTTGCCTGCGCAACCCTAGCCAGCGCGCGGGCAACATCATTATTGGCGGCAAGCCCTTCCGCCACCAGCTTGTCCAGCGCCGGGTCATTGAATTCCTTCCACCATTCCGTTTCAATCTTCCCTGCCGGTTTTTCAGCATTCCAGCTTTCAGGCACGGAAATTTCCGGCGCAACATGGTCATCGCCAACAGTGCAGGAAGCAAGGAAAACCGCCAGTAATCCCGTAGCTAATATGGAACCGTTACGCATTGCC